>NZ_CP081153.1:2885000-3210813 GCF_025140835.1 Aliiroseovarius sp. M344 | reverse complement strand
GTCACCTCAACCCGGTTTCTTAAAGAGGCTGTTCAACGGCAGCCTTTTGCCCAAACAAAATCACCTAAGCGCCCAAGCGCTTGGCGATCCACAAAACCGGGCACGCCGCCCCAACCGGGGCGTGCCAGACCGATGGGCACTCGCTGAACAAGAACAAGGCCTTGTTTCAGAAACCGCCCGTTCGGGCATGGAGACATAACAATAGGTTTAGCTGCCGAACCGGAAGGGTCCGACAATCTCTGAAAGTGCTCGCCTCTAGTCCAACCCCCAAGTCGGAATAAAAACATACACAAATTGTATCGGACAGGCTCCGATTCAATCTTCAGGTCAAATTTTAACCTAATTTTTCAAGGGCTTAACCCTTGATTTTATCATAGTCCCAAGTCGGCGATGTGAATCGCTGCATGCAAGCTAGCAATCTGTTTGCGGCTCACGCAATAGAACTTCGCGCTTGACTCATTCTTTGCTGAAACGAATCCCAAGCGGCTTGCACTTATGCAATTTTCGCCGCTGGAAACGCGAACGGAGCGTGCCTTTGAGGACACGCTCCGTTTGTTTTTCCAAACCAGTCTTTCGACCAGATTCGTGTTTAGCCAAGCGATTTAACACGTGCCGACAGGCGCGACACTTTGCGAGCTGCGGTGTTCTTGTGATAAACGCCTTTGGTCACGCCGCGCATCAGTTCGGGTTGCGCAGCTTTCAGAGCAGCCGAAGCGGCTTCCTTGTCGCCGGTTTCGATCGCTTCCTCAACTTTACGCAGGAAGGTGCGAATGCGCGAACGGCGGGCTTTGTTTACAGCAAAACGAGCCTCGTTCTGACGAGCGCGTTTTTTGGACTGGGGCGAATTTGCCATGTGTTTGATCCCTTCATCGGGTGTGTAGTACGTTTCAATAGTTGCGCGTCAGCACCCGACCGGGTTCAGAACCGGTGATTCTGGCCAAAGCGGGCCTCACGCGCATGTATGCGGCACCCTTTACGGAAAAACTTCCGCAAAGGGAACCCAAAATCTGCGTTATTTGTCGCGGAACTGCGGTTCGCGCTTTTCAGCGAAAGCGGCCATGCCTTCTTTCTGATCTTCGGTCGCAAACAGCGAATGGAAGACGCGACGCTCAAACAGGATGCCTTCGGTCAGTGGCAGCTGCTCGGCCCGGTTCACGGTTTCCTTGATCGCCATGACAGTGATCATCGATTTTTCTGCGATCTTTGCGGCGGCTGACATAGCTTCGTCCATCAGCTTTTTGGCCGGTACGACACGGCTGACAAGCCCCGCGCGCTCGGCTTCTTCCGCGTCCATGAAGCGACCGGTCAGGTTCATGTCCATCGACTTTGCACGTCCGACCAGTTTGGTCAGGCGCTGCGTGCCGCCCATGCCAGCCATAACACCCAGATTGATTTCCGGTTGGCCAAACTTGGCGGTATCTGACGCGATAATGAAGTCACACATCATGGCCAGCTCGCACCCACCGCCCAGCGCATAGCCGGACACGGCTGCGATGATCGGCTTTCGGATGCGCATGATGGCATCTTCTTCCGGGGTAAACAGGTCACCGGCAAAGACGTCGACGAAATTTTTCTCCGCCATCATCTTGATGTCGGCGCCGGCGGCGAAGGCCTTTTCAGATCCGGTGACGACGATACAGCGCACTTTGTCGTTCTGCTGAGCGTCCGCCAATGCTTCCCCAAGCTCGCCCAGCAAATCCAGATTCAGAGCGTTCAGCGCGTCGGGTCGGTTGAGCTTGATCAGGCAGACGTGATCTTCGGTCTCAACGATAATATTCTTATAGGCCATGGTTCCCCTTGCCATTGTCCGTGGTGGTCGAAGCGGAGTCGTAAGCATGCCCGCCCCAGTGATCAAGTTATCTTTGGCATTGCGCACAATAGAATGTTGAACGCCCCGATTGGGTGATTCGTCTGATTTTTCCAGAACAACCTTGCGTCACACACGCTTGGCCTTCGCGTCCATAAACCCGAAAATTGTGTTGAAAATAACCCAGTTCGCCGTCCGCCTGCCGATAATCATTCAAGGATGATCCGCCACTTTCGATGGCCTCACTCAGCACGTCCCGGATAATAGGGACCAGCTTGGCAATTCTGGCCGACGAAAGTTGCGCGGCCTTGCGTGTCGGGTGAATACCCGCCCGAAACAGTACTTCGCAGACATATATATTGCCAAGGCCGGCGATGATTCTTTGGTCCAGAAGCGCAGTTTTGATGGGAGAATTGCGGCGTTTCAGGGCCGCAATCAGGTAAGATTCATCGAACGTATTTCCCAAGGGCTCTGGCCCCAGCACCCGGATTAGCTTGTGTGCGTCAAGTTGGGCGGTATCGCACAAGTCCATGGCACCAAAGCGCCGTGGGTCGTTGAACGTCACCCGCGCACCGTTGTCCATGTCCAGAACCACATGGTCATGCTTTTCGGGCGCAGGGTGTTCGTGGTGAAACTTGCCCAGCGGATGGCCTGAGATCAGCATGCGTCCCGACATGCCCAGATGGGTGATCAGGGTCTCGCCGGTATCAAGATCGGCCAGCAGGTATTTCGACCGGCGCCCCAACCGCAGCACCTGCGCGCCCGTCAGCCGTTTCGCCATGTGCTCAGGGAACGGCCAACGCAGCCCGTCACGCCGGGTCTCGGCGTGTGTAATGCACGCGCCTTCCATCACTGGGGACAGGCCGCGGCGAACCGTCTCGACTTCAGGTAATTCCGGCATCTCGGTCGCCTCTCCATTGTGTGCCACCATTCGTCAGGATATGAGGGGTCAATCGTAAGGAATGGGCAAGCCCGATGAGCACCTCCGAGAAGAAAACAACCCATTTTGGGTTCAAGACCGTGGCCGAGGACGACAAAGCCGGCATGGTTCATGGCGTTTTCACCAATGTTGCGTCGAAATATGACATCATGAATGACGTGATGTCCGTCGGTATCCACCGCGTTTGGAAAGACGCGATGATGGATTGGCTGGCACCCCGAAACGGTCAGCGGCTTCTGGATGTCGCGGGCGGCACCGGCGATATCTCGTTCCGTTTTCTGGACCGCGCGCCCGAGGCATCTGCCGTTGTGCTGGATATGACCGAGTCGATGCTGGTCGAAGGTCGCAAGCGCGCAGATGCAGACAACAAAGCGGATCGGCTGGACTGGGTTGTCGGCGACGCCATGGCGCTGCCGTTCGAGGATAACAGTTTTGATCGTTACACGATCAGCTTCGGCATTCGCAACGTGACCCGCATTCCCGATGCTCTGCGCGAGGCCTATCGCGTGTTGCGCCCCGGCGGTCGCTTGATGGTGCTGGAATTCAGCCAATTGCCCAACGATGGGATGCAGAAGCTTTATGACCTGTATTCGTTCAACGTCATTCCCCGTATGGGCAAACTGATCGCGGATGATGCCGACAGTTATCAATACCTGGTCGAATCGATCCGGAAGTTCCCGGATCAAGACACGTTTGCACAGATGATCCGCGACGCTGGGTTTGACAATGTGAAGTACCGCAACCTTTCCTTGGGCATCGCGGCCTTACATTCGGGGTGGAAAATCTAGGATGCGCGGGCCCCACAACATCTGGCGGCTGATCCGCACCGGTGCGACCTTTCAAAGAACGGGCGCGATGGGCGTTGTTCTGGATGCGATGAATGCGCCTCCGGTTATTCGTATGGCAGCCCGGATCATCGGGTTCCCCTTCGCATGGCTGGGAAAGAAGGGTGATACATCGCTGCCGCCAGTGACCCGCGCCATCACCGCGCTGGGTCCGGCCTATATCAAGTTTGGTCAAATCCTGTCGACACGACCCGACGTTGTTGGCGCCGAACTGTCAGACCAGCTGCAATATTTGCAAGACAAGCTGCCACCCTTCCCATCTGCCATTGCTCGGAAAATGATCGAGAAAGAATTGGACATTAAAATCGACGAGGTGTTCTCTGAATTCTCAGAACCCGTCGCCGCGGCCTCGATCGCACAGGTTCATCGGGCACGGATCGCAGCGACCGGCGAAGATGTCGCCGTCAAAGTCTTGCGCCCACACATTGAACGTGCCTTCCGTACTGATATTGACGCGTTCCATTTCTCAGCCAGCTTCATCGAATGGCTATTGCCGTCAACGCGCCGCCTGCGCCCCACTGATGTGGTCGAGCATTTCGAAGGCGTGGTGATGGGCGAGCTGGATTTGCGGCTTGAAAGCGCGTCGGCCAGCGAGTTTGCAGAAAACACAGCAGGTGATGCCGGGTTTGTGGTGCCGAAGGTAAATTGGGGCCTGTCGGGTCGCACAGTTATGACATTGGGTTGGGGTGAAGGTATTCCAGCCAACGACCTGCCGACCATCCGCGCCTCGGGGCTGAACATGGATGCGCTGGGCGAACGGGTGCTGCAATTGTTCTTGTCGCACGCGCTGCGTGATGGGTTGTTTCATGGCGATATGCATCAGGGCAATCTGAAGTTCGCGGCAAACGGTGACGTCATCGCCATCGATTTCGGCATCATGGGCCGGATCGACGAATACACCCGCCGAGTCTATGCCGAGATCCTTTATGGCTTCATTACGCGCGACTATCGCCGTGTGGCGGAAGTTCATTTCGAAGCGGGCTATGTGCCAGCTGATCGCAATGTCGAAGAATTCGCCCGCGCCCTTCGTGCCGTTGGCGAGCCGATCTTCGGTATGGATGCCACCCAGATCTCGATGGGCCGACTTCTGTCTTACCTTTTCGAAGTTACCGAGAAGTTCGGGATGGAAACCCGCACCGAGCTGATCTTGCTGCAACGGACAATGGTGGTTGTCGAAGGCGTGGCCCGGTCTCTCAGTCCAAACATTAATATCTGGCAGGTCGCCAAACCGGTTGTGGAAAGCTACATCACCAGCTCGATCGGTCCGAAAGCTTTGCTGGGTGATCTGGCGCGTACGGTGCGTGTTCTGGCCCGTTTTGGCCCACGATTGCCTGAACTGGCCGAAGCGGCCTTGATCCGGCAATCCACGCCGCTGCCGGAAACTGACCGGGCGCGCCCGGTTCGGGCAATGGGGTATGTCGCGCTAGGCGGTGGGTTGGCGCTTGTGGCCGTTTGGGTTTCAAGCCTGCTCTAACGCGGCCAGTTCCATCCCGGCTACGCGTGCATAATCCTGATCGCCCTGTGCAACTTTCCATCGGCAATAGGCCGACATGCGCCACTGGAACAGAGGCGCCAAAGCCCGGTAACGCGAGACAGAAAAACTATCGCCGCTTTCGTGCTGATACGTTGTCAGGAAGGTTTCGATCTCAGCCACGCTGAGCGCCCTGTGACCGTAAAGCACCTGCATGGCTGGTGACAGGAACATGGCAATATCTGCGATTGGGTCGCCGATCACTGGGCATTGCCAATCGATCAGTCGAAGCCCATTAGCAGTCTCTAGGATGTTTCCCGGCACGATATCGCCATGCAAAAATGCGCGTCTGGCAGGGGGAAGGTCAGACCTGACTGGTGGCGACGGCGGCTCGTTGGTTGCACCCGTCACCATGTTATTCCCATCGGCGACAAGGGTTGCAGGTGTCGCAGTTGTCTCTGGCAACCCATCGGGCAACGGGCATTGGTGAAGTCGTGCCATCACCTGCGCAACTTTTCTCACGTCGCCCTGCCAGCGCTTTCCCTTGATATATTTGTACACGACGCTGTCACCCAATGTGCTGTCCTGAAATGCCACCAGATCAGGCGCAATCTGGGTTCCCGACAATGCGCGCAGGGCAAGGGCTTCCCGGGTTCCATCATTTGCGAACAGCGGCGTCGCTGTGTCCGGGACAAACAGCTTGCAGACCAGCTTAGGATTGTTGTCAAAATTAACCTTCCAGATCGGATTGGTTCGACCGCCGCCCAATGCCGTCCAGTGTGCCCCTTCCGGGATGACTCCTGCATCCGACCAAATGCGTTTCAACTGTTTCAGTTGCGATCGCGTCAGCGTTGTGGCCATGCCATGTGCACCCCATTTCAAATCAGCAACAAGCTATGGCGCAGCACCGGCAAGGGCAACCGTTGTGGTTACGACTCGCGGATGGCCGATACTGTGTCTGCCTGAATCTTCTGCCCACTTTCAAGGATCAGCCACAATTTTCCGTCGGCATTCTGGGTTTCGGTTATCTTGCTGTAGGCTTGCACCGGATCGGTGGAAAGGTGACGCCCGTCACCAGAACTGATCAGCTCGAAAGAATACACGCCGCGCGGTAGCGGGGTGCCATTTTGGCCCACGCCAGCCCACTGAATCGGATCGGTTGTTACAGGTACGACGGTGTTTTCCACAACTTCACCCGCCGCATTCTTGACCACCAGCCGCGTCTGATCCGCGCCAGTCGCCGGTTGGGGTACGAGTGTGATTGGGGTTTGGTCGAACAAAACGGGGGCGGCAACGCGCGCCTCCATCCCGACCCAGCCAGCAATATCAGACAAGCCCATCAAACCCAGCTTTGCCCCGAGACCGTCAAGCAGGTCGTTTGTCCGTACCTGCTGTTCCACGCCCGAGAACGTGGCAAGTTGCACGGCATAATCGGACGATTCAATCGGGTTCAGCGGATCCTGATTTTCCATCTGCGCCGTGAGCATCTTCAGAAATGTCTCAAAATCAGACGAGATCACGGCGTCGCCGTTTTTGGTGGCTTCGGTGTATTGGGCGGGGCCAGCTGTCAATGCAGCGGGCAGGGTTTGAGAAAATTCCATCGGTGGTCCTCTCTAGATTCTGATGTCCATACCGACGCTTTCGCCGATATTTATCTTCACGACATCCTGTTTGGGGGGGTGGGCAATTGTATCGACGCGACCCGGTTGGCGCGGTTCGGCATCGCTTTTGGGATGCCCATCGGTGGGCGCGTCGCCCTGTTGTTGAAAAGAGAAATTGACGTTGTCATAGCCAAGTTCATGCATGTCCCGCGCAAGCAGCTCGATATGACGCCGCATAAGATCCAAAGTCTCGGGGCGTTCAAACTGCAAGATGACATTCATCGAAGACGCCTCTGTCTGGAAGGTCATTCGCAAGCGCCCCAACTCTTCCGGGTTCAGCGTCAGTTCAACCGGTTTGTCGGGGTGTGAACGCGCAACCTCGACCAGCTGTGCAGAGATGATGCGAGGCACCTCTTGCGTCAGACGGGCCGGTTGCGTCAGGTGGCCAGCCTCTCGGGCAAGTGGGGCAGTCATGTCAGAAGGTGCATCGTCACGTTCTGAAACGACCTGCTGGATGTCAGACTCAACGCTAAAGGTTTGACCACCTGTTGCCTCGGTGGCCACCTGCAATGGAGCGTTGGCAGATTTCGGCGGGACAGAAGGCGCCGTGGCCGCTGGTCCGTTTTTGCGTTGCGTCTGTGCGTCGTTGACCGGCGATTTCTGTGCCACAAAGCCTTCCGTGGGTAGAGTTGGTTTGGCCGGATCGGATGCCACTGCAGTTGATGCCTGCGCGCGCGCCAAATGATCTTGCTGTGCTTCGTTGGTCTGAGCGGGCAAAGGCGGTGTTACGTTTGCCGGTTCGCCTGAATGGAGCAAGCGTGCCGATTGCGGTTGCTCGGCGACCACAGGATGAAGCGGTTCACTGATTGAAGAGACCGTCACCGGTTGGGGTGCTGGCGACAGGGGTGCCGCGCCGATTGAATTTGGCAAAGCGCTTAGTTCTGGGTTGATCGTCGCTTTCGGGTGGCGTCCCTCTGTGGGCTGTGTTTGGGGTTGAGACGTTTGCACTGACTCTTGCAAAGCATCGACATTGTGCCGTGGTTTCGGCCCTGTTCCGATATCCGAAGTTGACGACGCGACCATAGGCAATGACCCATGGCCGGGCTGACTGGCAGAGGTCGAAAGTTGTGTCGCAGTTGCAGGTTGCAATTGCGGCATTAAGGGCATCTCGGCCACCCAATCCTTCAAAGAAGCGGACCTCTCAGTCGACCCAGCAGCATCCATAATTAACTGCGGTGTACCGTCTTTGGTTTGGGCTGCTTGACCCAGCTTCAACTGGGTCATCTCTGGCAAGAGACCGCCACTGATCTCAACTGTTTCTAGCAACTTGTTGCCCTGCAATTTGGCCTCGCCGAAATCATCAGAGCCAGCGGCCAGCATTCGCGATCTGGGGGTCGGGCCGTTCCCTGGTGCAACCAGCCCCGGAATGTCCGGCGTCAGTGAAAACACCAAGCCGATGGCTGTGTCATCGATAGAATCCACGGGAATAGAGTCCACCTGCGCTTTTGCTGATTGGCCAATCTGTCGATTTTCCGTTTCGCTGAACCCACCGAAACGCATGGTCTGAGTTATCTGCATCAATAAATCCGGGTGTTCTGACTCCGTTGAACTGACCTTCGCAGACGCGGGTTACCAGTTCTTTACTGCTTGATGAGATAACCAAGAAAATTGTTCGCAATCGAGAAGGTCAAAGATGGACATTGTTGGAATTTCCAAATTGGGTGGAACAGCACCCAACGCTGATCGGGACGCAACACAAGACGCCCGCCTGATGGATGTTGCTCAAAAGCTGGAAGCCAGCTTCCTGTCCGAGATGTTGAAATCTGCTGGCGTTGGGAAAACGCCAGATAGCTTTGGCGGCGGCGCGGGTGAAGATCAGTTTTCATCTTTTCTCAGGCAGGCTCAGGCTGATGAAATGGTCAAAGCCGGGGGGATCGGGTTGGCACAGTCTTTGTTTGAAGCAATGAAGGGACACGACGATGGCGCGAACTGAACCTCATGCAGCTGTGAATGCTCTTGCGGATCTTTTGGAGCGGGAACGCGCGCAGATTCTTGCGGGAGAGATCGAACAACTCGCCAGGCTGCTTCCAGAAAAGGAGCGACTGTTCAATGCGCTGGAGCCTTCGGATGACGCCATTCCTGCGCTTGAGCAACTTCGCAGTCAGGCTGACAGAAATCAGCAACTTCTTGCGGCGGCAGCCAGAGGCATTCGTTCGGTAAAACAGCGTTTGGATGCCTTGCGCTCAACTCAGACGGAGCTGCGCACTTACACTCAAGCGGGTCAACCAAAGGATCTGTCCAAACCAGAATCTCTGCTTGAGCGAAAAGCGTGACAGCATCTGAATTGTCTTAAATTGAATGCATATGAATTGGGGCGATTCAGATTTCCTTTAGAGGATTGGCATCATCCTTTGCCTGCATCCTGAGGGGATGGCGCGTGTCGCAAATCCGGCATTGCAGAAGTCAGAATGGCTTGGAACCCCCGCCAAGACCGGCGGATATGAAAACTGGCGCAAAGCGCCAATGACTTAAGGGAACACACGAATGTCCAGTATTCTGACAAATAACAGCGCAATGGTCGCACTTCAGACGTTGAAATCCATCAACTCAAATCTCGCCAGCACACAAGCGGAAATCTCGACAGGCAAAGCCATCGGGTCAGCCAAAGACAACGCCGCGGTCTGGGCGATCTCAAAAGTGATGGAAGCGGACGTGAAGGGCTTCAAAGGCATTTCGGATAGCTTGTCACTTGGGGAAAGCACTGTTGCGGTCGCGCGCCAGGCGTCGGAAACGGTGACCGACCTGCTGACCGAGATCAAATCCAAGATCGTCGCTGCCCAAGAAGACAATGTTGATCGCGGCAAAATCCAAACGGACATCGTTGCGCTGCGGAACCAAATTACTTCGGTGGTCGGTGCAGCTCAGTTCAACGGTCTGAACCTAGTGGATGGATCACAAACAGGCACCAATGCCAACGGCAATACCGGCGTTGATGTTCTGTCGTCACTTGATCGGAAGGCTGACGGGTCGATTGTCACCAGCTCTATTGGTGTCGATTCGCAAAACCTGTCGCTGACTGCGGGCACCGTATTGGCAGCTGGTGCCGCATCGGTCGGAACAGATCCCGGTACCGCCGGTGTCATCGATGCGAATGATGGCGGCACAGCTGATAGCATCACCCTTGATACCTTCGCATTTCTTGATACATCCGGTGGTGCCACGGCAACTGCTGCGGTCATGCCGGATGCCGCTGGCGTTGATACAGCCGTGAACACCGGTCTGGTTGTTGGCGACCAGCTTTCGCTCACCATTGGATCAGTTCAGGGCAGTTATGTCATTAAAGAAGGCGATACTGCGGAATCTGTAGTTGCCGGAATGAAGAACGCTCTGGTCTCGCAGGGGCTGGACGGTAGCAGCTTCAGCATGGACATCGACACCAATGCTGCCCAACTCGTGATTACCAACGAGACCAATTCCGACGCTGCTTTCTCGTTCAGCGCATCGCGCGGTTCAGGTGGGCTGTCTGGGCTGGCAACAATGGATGTGTCAACCAGCGGTGGCGCAGACGCAGCACTTGGTGCGATTGAGAACATGATTCAGACATCGATTGATGCCTCTGCCACCTTTGGTTCTGTCGAAGGCCGGATTGAGATTCAGTCTAACTTTGTGGGCAAGTTGTCGGACTCGCTGAAGGCCGGCATCGGCGCAATGGTTGACGCTGACATGGAGGCGGCATCGGCAAGGTTGCAGGCACTTCAGGTTCAGCAGCAACTTGGCACGCAAGCGCTGTCGATTGCGAACCAAGCGCCGCAGAACATTCTGTCGCTGTTCCGCTAATACTTACCGAGGGTGCCAAAATGGCGCCCTCTTCCTAACCCCATGAAGTTTCTCGTCACTGGAAGGAACCCCCCGTGAACGCTGTTGCCTTGGCCAAAACGGCCTATAACTCCTCTTCCCGCGCGCCACTCCGCACGTCTCGCGGTACCGAATACGAAGCCTTTGCGAAAGTTACTCATCAGTTGGGTCGCGCTCAAACGTCAAACTTCGCTGAACTTGCCGCGGCTCTCCACGAAAATCGACGGCTTTGGACTTTGCTGGCGGCTGACGTTGCTGGCGAAGGCAATGGATTGCCAGACGATCTGCGCGCCCGCGTGTTTTACCTTGCCGAGTTCACCGCTGACCACAGTCGCAAAGTGCTATCAGAGGGAGCAGACGCTGCGGTTCTGGTTGAGATCAATACAGCTGTAATGCGCGGTCTGCGTCAATCGGAGGGTGTGGCATGAGTGGTCTTGTTTTGAAGCTAAGCCCGAAAGAACGTGTTCTCATCAATGGGGCCGTTATCGAAAACGGCGACCGCCGCTCGCGTTTGTCCATCGTGACGCCAAATGCAAACATTCTACGCTTGCGCGATGCCATCCATCCGGAGAACGCCAATACGCCCGTTCGCCGGGTCTGTTACATAGCGCAACTGGTGCTGTCCGGCGACGCCACGAAGGAAGATGCGCGTCTGCAGTTGTTACGCGGGATTGAACAGCTCAGTCAGGTCCTGACTGACATCGATAGCCGTGATTTGTTGTCCAAATCGACAAGCGCAGTTCTGGAGGATCAGTACTATATTGCGCTGAAGCACCTTAGGGCATTGCTGCCAAGAGAAGATCGTCTTTTGGGCGGACGCCTTTCATGACTTATCAACCCGTTGTTCCAATGGGTGGCGCTGCGGGATGGGCCTTCTTGCAAAGAACTCAAGCTGCGCAACAAAAAGCCTTCAACGCCTCGCCAGAGATCCAGCGAGACACGCAGTATTTCGAAGACAATATTGCGAAGGTGAAGAACAGTGCAGACCTTATGGATGATCGCCGCTTGTTGCGCGTGGCGTTGGGGGCCTATGGTCTGGGTGGTGACCTTAACAGCACGTATTTTATCAAAAAGGTCTTGGATGATGGGACGCTTGATCAAGGCGATCTGGCCAACAAGCTTTCTGACAAGCGGTATCTGGAATTTGCCAAAGACTTCGGGTTTGGCGACTATGGTATCCCAAGAACGCAGATATCGAATTTCGGTTCCGATGTTGCCGCCGCTTACCGCCTGAAGCAATTCGAGATCGCGGTCGGGCAGCAGGATCCGGATATGCGGCTGGCTATGACGTTGGACAGCCAGTTAGCGGAAGTTGTCAGCGGCTCAGGATCTGACGACACCAAATGGTATAAGATCATGGGAAACCCGCCACTGCGCGAAGTTTTCCAAACAGCCTTTGGTCTGCCTGCTGCCTTTGGGGCGGTGGACATTGATCAGCAGCTCAGTACATTTCGCAGCAAGGCAAATCGTTATTTCGGCGACAGTACCGTCGATCAGTTTTCCCAACAGAGTAAAAAAGATGAACTCAACCGGCTTTTCCTCGTGCGGTCGCAAATTGCGTCCGGCGCCGCATCCATGTCCAGTGGTTCAATAGCTTTGAGTTTACTGCAAAACTTGTAGGCTTTCGCGCGCCATACCTTAAGTCTCCATACAGCTAGAAAGGCGATGAAAACTTGCTGCACTGTCTTTTGGCTCAGTCTCGGTCAGGAAAGCGTCCAAGTCGGGCCATGCGGCAATGGCTTCGTCCAGGGCTTGATCGGAGCCTGCAGTGTAAAGCCCGGCCTGGATCATCATCTCGGACCGGTTGTACTGGCCAAGTAACTTGCGGCCCCGCGAGATCAGCGCGTTCTCTGCATCAGTCGCCGCTTCCGGCAAAGCACGAGAAACTGATCGCAGCAAATCGATCGCGGGGAACCGCCCCCTCTCGGCAATATTGCGGTCTAGAACAACATGCCCGTCCAGAACACCACGTAGGATGTCGGCAACCGGCTCCTCCATATCCGATCCGGCGACCAGAACCGAAAAGATCGCGGTGATATCGCCAGCTGCGCCTGACCCGGGTCCCGCCCGCTCGCAAAGCGTCGTGATTTGCTGGGCAGTGGATGGGGGGAACCCGCGCAGATTGCCGCCTTCGCCAGCAGCCAATGCGATTTCACGATGCGCTTCGGCATAGCGGGTGACGCTGTCGGCCAGAAACAAGACGTGCTGACCCTGATCACGGAAATGCTCGGCGACCGTCATTGCAGCCCAACCGCATCTGCGTCGCACCATCGGCGATTGGTCAGAGGTCGCGGCAACAACCACGGCCCGCTTCATCCCTTCGGGGCCCAGAACGCGATCGACAAATTCTTTGACCTCGCGCCCGCGCTCGCCAATCAGTGCGATCACAACCACATCGGCTTGTACCCCGCGTGCGAGCTTCGCCAGCAAAGTCGATTTACCGACGCCTGATCCTGCAAAAAGCCCGATCCGTTGGCCCCGTACAATTGGCAAGAAGGTGTTGAACGCCGCCAACCCGGTTTCCAGCCGCGCCCCCAATGCGCGACGTTCGGTGGGATTGGAGGTCTGACCCCGCAATGGTGATACACGCGCGCCCCGCAAGATCGGCTTGCCATCCAGTGCTTGCCCCATCGGGTCAATCACGCGGCCGATCCAACTGTCATCAGGGGCGATCTCAGCGCGGCCGTGCAGGAAGACCTGATCTCCTATTTGCAACCCCTCGACGTCTCCGTCAGGCAGGACAGTTACGGATTCCGCTGACAGGTTCAGGATCTCGCCCCTCCGTGCGCGTCCCGTTTTGGGCTTGATCTCGACCAGATCGGCCTGCGCGGCAACCGTCGAAAGACCGCAGACCTGCAAAGTGCCGCGCCCGATCTCGGCGATACGACCGACATCTGCGACGGGGCGTACGGACGCAATCTCGGCGGCGAGTTGTTCGAATCCTAACTGGGCCACGCGGCACCTCCATTCAATCTTTGAAACTGTTTATAAAGGAATCAGGGTTAAGCCTTGGTTGAAGCCAATCGAGGGAGAAGCCCCGATGTTTGAAAAAATGGATATCTTAACTAAGGCTGTGGGGTTGGCAAAACATGCCGCTGCACGCCAGTCGGTGATCGCGCAGAATGTCGCGAATGCTGATACACCCGGATACCGGGCGAAAGATATTGCGTCTTTTGCCGACACGTTCCGTACGGATGATGGCAGTGCGCTGCGTACCACGCGCGCGCGCCACCTATCGGGGGGTGCCGCCGCAGGGCACGCCGACTTAGATCCACAAACCGTTTTTCGAGCGGGTGCGATGTCGCCCAACGGAAATTCTGTCGCGCTGGAGGCTGAGATGATGGCCGCCGCTGAGGCCAAGCGCGATCACGATTTGGCCCTGACAGTCTATAAGACGTCACTTGGCATTATGCGCACAGCGCTGGGCCGTAGGTGAGGTGAAGACATATGAATGACCTAAAAGCTTCCGTCGCCGCCGCCGCATCTGGCATGCAAAGTCAGGCAAACCGCCTGCGCCATGTTTCTGAAAACATCGCCAATGCAGATACGCCCGGATACCGCCGAAAACTGGCCAGTTTCGAAGCCGTCATGGACGCTGGGCAGGCCACTGGCGCTGTGCGGTCTGGGCGTGTTTCGCTGGATCAAGCCGCATTGCCAGCGATTTATGACCCATCACACCCGATGGCAGACGAAACAGGCCACTATGAAGGCTCTAACGTCGACCTTGTCATCGAAATCGCGGACGCTCGCGAAGCCCAGCGCAGCTATGAGGCCAACCTGAAAATGTTCGATCAGGCCCGACAAATGTCTCGTGGCCTTCTTGAACTTCTGCGCCGATAGGAACTGGAACCATGGACATCAGATCTACGCTCGCCTCGCAACAGTATGCGGCATCCAAACAAGCGACTTTACCAACACCGCAATCCGAACAAAGCAAGAACCCATTTTCGGCGGCGGCAACCAGTTTTGCGGCAACTGTAGAACAGGGCGAGAAGACAGCGATGGCAGCCCTGTCAGGGAACGCGGATCCCCATGCTTTGGTGCAAGCGCTGGCGCAGACTGAACTGGCCGTCGAAACCGCTGTCACGGTGCGCGACAAGGTCGTTGAGGCTTATCAGGAAATTTTGAGGATGCCGGTCTGATGATGGATGAGTTTATTTTCTACGACACATTGCGGGCCGGGCTTTGGATTGCAGTGATGATTTCGCTTCCGATCCTGACCGTTGCGCTTTTGTCGGGTTTGATTGTTGGCCTGTTCCAAGCGCTGACATCGATACAAGAAATGACGCTGACTTTCGTGCCGAAACTGATTGCGATCCTTGTCGTGTTTTGGGGCAGCATGGGTTTCATGACAGAAACGCTTGTCAGCTTCTTCCAAATGCGGGTCGTCCCGCTGATCGCGGGAGGCTAAGCATGGACAATATCGGGTACACATCGCTGACGCGCCAAGCTGGATTGATGCGCGAAATACAGAGCGTTGCGAACAACATTGCGAATGCTTCAACCACCGGGTTCCGTCGCGAAGGCGTCGTTTTTTCCGAGTATGTGAACGCGCTCGAACCTGGGGATTCATCGCTGTCAATGGCGACTGGCAATGTGCGGGCGCTTGACCTTCAGCAGGGTGCACTGACCCAAACCGGCGGCGCTTTTGATTTCGCGATCGAAGGCGATGGTTTTTTTCTGGTCGAAGGGCCGTCAGGCCAATTCCTGACCCGGGCTGGTTCTTTTACCCCGTCGACCGAAGGGGAGCTGGCCACACCTGACGGGTATCGCCTGCTGGATGGTGGTGGATCGCCGATCTTTGTTCCGCCAGACGCGACGTCAGTGGCCGTCGCGACAGACGGGACCATTTCGGTCAATGGGCGCGCTGTTGCGCAGGTCGGGCTGTATGCGCCGCTTGACCAAAATGACCTATTGCACCGCGACGGTGTTCGGTTTGAAGCGCCAGGGGGAATTGAGCCCGCATTCGGTGATGCCGCGATTTTGCAGGGTTTTCTCGAGGGGTCAAACGTTGATCCGATCGCCGAAGTTGCGCGCATGATCGAGGTCCAGCGGAGCTATGAATTGGGTCAAAAATTCCTTGAGAGAGAGGACGAGCGTATTCGCGGCGTCCTGAAAACAGTTGGCGGTTAAAGGAGGTTTATCATGCGTGCATTAAACATTGCAGCCACGGGTATGCTTGCGCAACAAATGCGTGTCGAGACGATCTCGAACAACCTCGCGAACATGTCAACGACGGGTTATAACGCGCGGCGCGCTGAATTCGCAGACCTGCATTATCAACAAATGGCTCATGCGGGGACGATCAATGCCTCGGACGGGACGGCTCTGCCGACTGGCATCCAACTGGGGCTGGGTGTGCGGCCCACGTCTGT
Source organism: Aliiroseovarius sp. M344 (assembly GCF_025140835.1). NCBI lineage: Bacteria > Pseudomonadati > Pseudomonadota > Alphaproteobacteria > Rhodobacterales > Paracoccaceae > Aliiroseovarius > Aliiroseovarius sp. M344. The sequence goes on along the minus strand of NZ_CP081153.1, from coordinate 3,194,919 downwards.
CTCAATGCTGGTGCAACAGGGCACTCTGACGCAAACCAACGGTAATTTGGACCTTGCGATTGAAGGCAAGGGGTATCTGGAAGTGACGCTGCCGTCAGGAGCTTCGGGCTACACCCGTGATGGAGGGCTGAAACTATCCGGCGATGGCCTGATTGTCACATCTGATGGCTATGCGGTCGCGCCTGAAATAACGGTTCCAAGTGATGCGCGGTCGATTTCTATCAACGCTGACGGCGAGGTTTATGCCTACTTTGATGATGCTGTTGAACCAGAGCTTTTAGGAGCTTTCACGCTTGCCGGGTTCACCAACGAAAAAGGTCTTGAGGCAATCGGATCGAACCTGTTTCGTGAAACATCTGCCTCTGGTCTCGCATTTGTAGGTGCACCCGGAGAAGATGGGCGCGGTACGCTGCGCCAGGGTTATTTGGAAAACAGCACTGTTGATGCAGTACGCGAGGTCACTGAGTTGATCGAGGCGCAGCGCGGATACGAACTGAATTCAAAGGTCATAACCGCCGCCGATCAGATGTTGGCAGCAACGACCCAGGTGCGGTGATGAAAGCTCTTTTCATCGCCCTGTTGTTCATAGCGACCGCTAGCGCAGCCGTTTCCGAAACGGTGGTTGCCGCCCGAAACATTCGCGCGAATGTGGTGATAACCGCGACAGACCTCAAGCTTGTGAGTTCCGATTTGGCGAACGGGTTCGGGTCAATCGACGATGTGGTCGGACAAGAAACACGGGTGGTTCTTTATGCCGGCCGGCCAGTAATGGTGAATGACATCGGCCCGCCCGCTCTGGTCGAACGCAACCAGATTGTGACTTTGGCCTATGTCGCCGGCCCGCTGACCATTTTGGCAGATGGTCGCAGCCTTGGGCGTGCAGGGGTCGGTGATCGTGTGCGCGTTCTTAACCTGTCATCACGCACGACAGTTACCGGTTCGGTCGAAGCCGACGGCACAATCTCTGTCTCCAACTCTCGTCATTAAGCCCGAAGGATGCCCTATGCGCCCAATTCTTTTTGCAGTACTCACCCTCTTCTTAGTTTCAGCGTGTTCTCGAATGAACGAGGTAGGCAAGGCGCCCGATCTCAACCCGGTTGAAATGAGCGCCGAACATGTGGCGATGAACGCTTCCGCGCTTCCGCGAACGTCGCCGCCGAAAAGTTCGCCTGTCCGGGCATCGCTTTGGAGCGGGGGGCGGCAGTCCCTGTTGGGGGACCGGCGTGCGCAAGCGGCAGGTGATATCCTGACCGTGGTCATAGAGATTGATGATCGGGCCGAGTTTTCCAACAGCTCGAAACGAGCGCGTGGCGCGTCTGAGGAAATGGGCGTGCCGAATTTCTTCGGTGTGCCACAATCCATCGATAACGATCTGATCGAAGGCGCGTCGATGGCGAACGCTGTGTCGCTGTCGTCGAATAGTTCGTCCAATGGGAATGGATCAGTGAAACGGAACGAGAAGTTGGAACTTCGCGTCGCCGCAACAGTGATTGGCACGCTGCCAAACGGCGTTCTGAAGATCCAGGGCACGCAAGAGGTTCGGGTGAACTTTGAGCTTCGAGAGCTGTTGGTTACGGGGTTTGTGCGACCCGAAGATATCTCGCGTCAGAACGAAATCTCCTATGACAAGATCGCATCGGCACGGATTTCCTATGGCGGTCGCGGCCAAATCAGTGATGTCCAGCAGCCACGCTATGGCCAGCAGATCACCGATATTATTTTGCCGTTCTGAAGGGATTGACGATGGGAAAGGTGTTTCCGATTTTGCTCGCCTTGGTCGGTTTGGCTGCAGGGGCCAGCATTGGCTTTTTCATAAAGCCAACGCCCGAGATCGCACTGGCGAACCCATGCGGCGAAGGTGGAGGTGACACGGTTCAAATCGAACCGTCACCTGCAGCACCTGAAGTTGATCCGAACAGTGAATTTGTCAAAATAAACAATCAGTTCGTTATACCCATTGTTCGCGGCGAAAGGGTAACGGCGCTTGTTGTGTTGTCTTTGAATCTGGAAGTCATTTCAGGTAATCGCGAGGCGGTTTATCTGCGCGAGCCTAAATTGCGGGATGAGTTCTTGCAGGTCATGTTTAACCACGCAAACAGTGGGGGATTTGACGGGGTATTCACCCAGACCAGTCGCTTGACCAATCTGCGTCGTGCTTTGCGCGAGGTTGCCACCAGTATTCTTGGCGACGTTGTGCACGACGTTCTTGTCACGAACATTGTGCGGCAGGACCAATAATGAAAGCGTAGGGCCTTAGTCAGAAACGCGAGGCTGAATACGGTAAAAGGTCAAGAGGCGGCTTCGCATGAGCGGCGATATCGGCCACCAGCTCTGCGGTCCCAGCCGACTGGGTCAGGCCGACATGCCCGTGGCCGAACGCATAGATGACGCGGGCATCCGCGCCCGACGGCCCGATGACAGGCAAGCTGTCCGGCAATGACGGACGATAGCCCATCCACTGGGTGCCGTCGGACAGCTCCATCTCTGGCATGAAATCCCTTGCCTTTTGCACCAATGTTTCTGCACGGCGGAAATTGGGCGGCAGGTCAAGGCCGCCAAGCTCAACGGCGCCGCCGATGCGTAAACCGGATCCAATCTTGGACATAACAAAACCGTGGGCTGAGAAAGTCAGATGCGTTTTGAGTTCGACCGATGAATGCGCAAAAGTGGTGTTATAGCCGCGCTCGGTCTCCAGCGGGATGGAGTCGCCGATCTTGGCAGTCAGCTTGTGGGACCATGCGCCAGCACAGATGACAACCTGCTTGGCCAGAAGCGTCCCTTTGTCGGATCTGATTTCAACGTGATCCGGCGTTGGCGTAATATTGTGAATGTCATGTTTTTCAAACGTGCCTCCTTGGTCCAAATATCGACGCGCCAAGCTTTCAGTCCATTTCAGCGGGTCGGTGGTATTAAACCAGTTCGGGGTAAACCCTGCATGAGTGAATCTATCGCTCAGACCCGGCTGTATCTCGGCGATCTCATCGGGGCGCAGAAGCAACTCTGCGGGAATACCAAGATCCGCGCGCCGTTTCCATTTCGGCTTGGTCTGTTCAAAGGCGGCAGCGCCTTCATACAGCTCCAACTGTCCTTCGCGACGGATCATTTTGGGATCGCCAAATCGGGCGAGTTGGCGTTCAAACGCCGCCTCACAATGCTGCATCAGGCCTGTTTGCGCGGCGACCGCATCGTCATAGCGATCAACCCAACTTGAGCGCCAGAACTTCAGCATCCACGGCGCGACCTTTAGCGCATAAGCGGGTGGAATGGATAACGGGCCAAGCGGGTCTAACAGCCATATCGGCGCACGCCGCATGATGCCGGGGGTTGCCAGCGGCTCGACTTCCGAGAACGCGAATGCGCCGGCATTGCCGCGCGACGTTTCGGCTGCAACCCCTTTGCGATCCACGAGCAGCGGCTTGCGGCCCCGTGCCTGAAGCTCGAGTGCAGTGCTAACGCCGATGATGCCTGCACCAATTACGACGATGTCGTGAACCTGTTTTGCCATTGGTATCCCCAGCCGAGGTGGCTTTGTACGCCGAGTTATTCAGTCAATCTCATATACCATTGCTGCAAAGGCCACCCCGAAACGGGTCATCAGCGTCGAAAACCAGGGTCGCTTCAGACGTAACGAATGCGCGCCCCTGAATTGTGGCCACGATCCCGCCTGAGGGATGTTTCACAAAGTTGCAATCATAGGTGCTGCCAATTACGCTTTCTTGCTGCCAAGTCTCACCGGGTGCTAGCTTGCCGTCTGCCGCCAAGCAGGCAAGCTTTGCAGAACAGCCGGTTCCACAAGGGGAACGGTCGTAAGCGCCACCGGGGCACAGAACGAAGTTTCGTCCCTGTGCGGTTGGACTTTTGGGCGCACCGAAAAGTTCAATGTGATCAATCTCTTCTCCACCAGCTCCGGTCACGCCTGCGCGGGATAAAGCGGCGCGGATGTTCTTGGCAGCCAGTGTCAGGTCCGCGATGTTTTCAGGGTTCAGGTCTAGGAGGTCGAATTCGGTCAGGAAGAACCAGTTGCCGCCCCATGCTACATCGCCCGAGACCGGGCCTATGCCGTCAACGTTGACCGTCACATTGGGTTGATGGCGATAGCTTTCGACATTGGTGACGCGCACAGTGTTGCGATCCAGAAGTTCGGCTGAAACGATGCCGACGGGAGTTTCGAACCTGTGAGTGCCGGGCTGCAACCGGCCCATATGCGCGAGCGACACGGTCAACCCAATCGTTGCATGTCCGCACATACCCAGATTGCCTGCCGGGTTAAAAAATATCACCCCGGTCACACATGAAGGGTCGGTCGGGGGCACCAAAAGCGCGCCAACGATGGCGTCATGCCCACGTGGCTCTGATAGTATCGCAGCATAGATCCAGCTGTGATCATCGCGGAGACGCAATGCGCGGTCGGCGACGCTGCCATCACCAAGATCCGGCCCGCCGTCTACTATGATGCGGGTGGGTTCGCCTTCGGTGTGGCTATCAATTACGCGCATTCAGAAACGATGCCTTCCTGCTTTGACCAAGTGTCATACCAAATCCGGAACAAATGGAACTGGCTTTCTGCATAGTTGCGCTGGGCATCTGTCAGAACGTCCGTTTCATTGAAATGCGTGCGGTAGGCGTCGTCGCCCGCCATCACCATCAGGTGTTTGTAGTAAAGGACAAGGTCTGGGCCTTCGTCGAAGCTGGACAGGACACCAAGCGCCTCTTCCAGTTCGAGCGCCTTGATGCGCGCGATGTAATCGCCTGTTGCGGCCTTCTGGCAGAGCGCGACAAGGTGCAGCACTTCGCGTGGCAGCACATTGCCAATGCCAGTTATCGCACCCGCCGCGCCACAATTCACGTAGCCATGGAAGACCGCAGTATCAACGCCGATCATCAGTGTGACATCTTCATCCATGGACGTGATGTTTTCAGCGGCATAGCGCATATCGGCCGCGCCACCGAATTCTTTGAATCCAACCAGGTTCGGGTGCTCGGCCCGCAACGCAAAAAACAGGTCCGCACGCGTTGCAAAGCCATAATAGGGACTGTTGTAAATCACCGCAGGCAGGTCCGGTGCAGCAGACAGGATTGCTGCAAAGTGCTGCCGCTGTGCCGCCAGTGATGACCCGCGCGAAAGCACGCGGGGAATGACCATCAGGCCTTTCGCGCCGACTTTTGCGGCATGGGCGGCATGGGCCACTGCCATCTTGGTGTTTACGGCTCCGGTGCCAACGATCACGGGAATGCCCGCTTTGGTAAGGCGTGCCACGCCTTCCATCCGCTCTTCATCTGTCAGAAGCGGCCAGTCGCCCATCGAACCGCAATAAACGACGGCGGACATACCTGCAGCAATCAGCTCCACCCCTTTGGCGACCAACGCGTCGTAATCAGGTTTGCGGTCGGGTGTGCACGGGGTCATCAGTGCGGGGATACAGCCTGTGAAAATGTCGTTGTTCATTTGGGGTCTCCTGAAAGGTCGGCTCAAGGCGGCCAGAGATCAGATTGGGCGTCAAGAAGTGCTAATTCCATTCCCTCATATTGCAAATAGGATCCAATATGCAATAATAATTTTAGCCCTCTTCAAAGCCGATCAGCAACTTGTTAGGTTGCGCGGCAAGGAGAACCCAGAATGCAACTCAGATCTGTCGATATATCCAAGACGGCGTCGGCCGCGACGATCATTTTTGATGCGTTGAAAAGGGCGATCATCGAAGGCGAGATCGAAGAAGGGGCACCGCTTCGGCAAGATGAGATCGCAAAGATGTTTAACACCTCGCGCATACCTGTCCGCGAGGCGATCCTGCGTCTGGAAGAGCACGGGTTGGTGAAATCTCAGCGATACAAAGGGGCTGTGGTTTCAGGCCTGTCGTCGAAAGAAGCATCCGAGATTTTCGACTTCCGCGCAGTGTTAGAGCCACATGTCATCCGTCATGCCGTTCCAAAGATGACCCCGGACATACTGGCCGAGGCGCGCAAATATTGCGAAGATTTTCATACAGAGGCCGATCCGATGAAATGGGGCGATTTGAATCGGCTGTTTCATGCGACGCTCTATAATGCCAGCGGGCTGACCTATCACCTTGAGGCGATCGACGGTGCGCTAAACAGGATTGACCGTTATCTGCGGGCTCAATTGGTGCTGAGCAACGGCATGGTAAGGGCCAATGATGAGCATATGCAGATCCAGAAAGCGTGCGAACAGGGCGATGCCGACAAGGCGGCAGAGTTGACAGAGCGCCATATTCTGGGCGCCCGCGACAGCCTGATCCTGCACTTGTCGTCCATAACCGGCTAGGCTGCTTATTTCCCGATCCGGGTGGTCAATTTGCCCAACCCTTCGATTTCGACCACGCAGACATCGCCCGGCACAAGGGGGCCAACTCCTTCCGGTGTTCCGGTGAAAATCAGGTCACCGGGCATCAGCTCAACCAGTGTTGAAAGATACGCAATCACGTCCGCAACCGACCAAATCAGGTCCGACAGGTTCGAAGATTGGCGGGTTTCGCCATTCACGGTCAAATTGATGGCGCCGCTGGTCAAATGGCCCGTGCTCGACGCCGGGTGCAACGGGGCACAGGGGGCTGAGTTGTCAAAACCTTTCGACATGTCCCATGGCCGTCCGATCTTTTTTGCGGCGGCCTGAAGGTCGCGGCGGGTCAGATCATTGCCGACGGCATATCCCCAAACATGATCCAAGGCTGTCTCGCGCGGAATACTCGCCCCACCGTTGCCGATGGCCACCACGAGTTCAGCTTCGTGGTGCAGGTTCTCGGTGCCGGGTGGATAGGGAATGGTTGCTCCATCCGCCACCAGCGCATCTGCGGGCTTGGAGAAGAAGAAAGGCGGTTCCTGATCCGGGTTTGATCCCATTTCGCGGGCATGAGCGGCATAGTTCTGGCCGACGCAATAGATGCGGCGAACGGGAAATCGGTCCTTCGATCCAACGATCGGCAGCGATGGTTGCTGCGGGCAGGGGATGGCCCATGTCATGTCAAAAATACCTCGCCTTTCATGCTGTCGGGGATCGGCGCCCCCAGCCGTGACAGGATCGTTGGGGCAAGCTGCAACTGGCATAGGCGGTCGTCGAAATCGGGGCCGCTGGCCGGTCCGAAATAGTAAAGCGCCGCATCTTGTTGCAAATCTTCGCGCCCGCCGTGATGGCCGCGATCGGTCTGGCCGTGGTCAGCTGTCACAATGATTTCATAACCGTCTGCACGCCAACGATTGATGAACAGGGCCAACTGCTCGTCCGCCTGAAAACAAGCATGGTCCATCTCTTGGCATTCATGTCCGAAGCGATGCCCCATGCTGTCCAGCGTGCAGGTGTGCAAGATGCCATAATTCAGTCCGAACCGTTCGCAAAGCATTGTGAGCGTCGCGAACAGGTCGACATCGGATGGCGTGGTTTGATTGATCAAACCATATCCCGTCATGGTGTGAAACCGGCCGTGATTGATCGAGGTGCTTTCGGGTTCATCATATTCGATGTCGCGCACCAGATCGAAAGGGGCACGGTTGAATAACTCGGACCAAAAACTGTGGGTCACTGCACCGGTGATACCACCTGCTTTGCGCACTTGGCTAAAGATGTCGGGGTGGGCGAGCCTGAACACGTTGTTGTTGCCTGTGCAGCCGTGATCTTGTGGGGTGACGCCGGTATGGATCGACGCGTAGCAACTGGCAGATGTTGACGGCAGAACCGCGCGAATTTTCCAGCGTTGAGCATCACCGCTGTCCACCCACCCTTCGAGATTGCCAAACAGTCTTCGCCAATTGCGCCAGGGCACCCCGTCCAGAATGATCAGAAGTAGCTTTCGTTCCATGATGCTTTGACCTGAAAAATAGCCCGCCGTCAGTTTCCGGCGCTTTCCATCTTGCGGTGTTTGACGACCTCTTCAAGCCAGCCAAGCTGCATTTCCGGCACTGAGCTGAGAAGAAGATCGGTATAGTCGTCAAATGGCGGCGACAGCACATCTGCTTTCGGACCATAGCGAACGACGCGCCCCTGATACATCACCGCAATGCTGTCCGCGATGGCGCGCACCGTGGCTAGGTCATGGGTGATAAACAGATAGGCGACTTGCTCCCGTTTCTGAAGGTTGCGAAGCAGCTTCAGGATATCTTCGGCAACCAGCGGATCCAGCGCCGATGTTACCTCGTCGCAGATGATGATCTTGGGTTTTGCGGCCAGCGCACGCGCGATGCAGACGCGCTGCTTTTGACCACCAGAAAGCTCGGCGGGATAACGATCCATGAACTCTTCGCCAAGTTCGATCTCATCGAGCAATTCGATCAACCGCTTGCGCTTTTCGGCACCCTTCATGCCAAAGTAAAACTCCAGCGGGCGGGCGATGATCGTGCCCACGGTCTGGCGCGGGTTCATTGCCACGTCTGCCATCTGATAGATCATCTGAAGCTCGCGCAGGTCGTCCCGGCTTCGCCCAGCCAGATCAGCCGAAAGTTCGCGGCCATCAAAAAAGATTTTGCCTTCTCTGGGCGGCAGCAATCCCGTGATGACCCGGGCCGTGGTCGATTTTCCAGACCCGCTTTCCCCGACGACCGCAAGGGTCTGGCCGGGGTGAAGCTCCATCGACACGTCATGCAAAACGTCGAAATTTGTGCCTTTATAGCGCGCGGTTATATTCTGTGCCGTCAACACCGGATTATCGCTGGGCGGCTTGCCCTCAAACTTTTTTGACCGCACAGAGACAAGATCACGTGTGTAATCTTCTTTCGGCGCGTTGATGATCTGGTCGGTCGTTCCGTGCTCGACCATATCGCCCATTCGCAGCACCATGATCTCATCTGAAACCTGTGCCACGACCGCGAGGTCATGCGTGATATAGAGCGCCGCCACGCCGGTGTCCCGAATGGCCTCCTTGATCGCCATCAACACATCGATCTGAGTGGTTACATCCAGTGCTGTGGTGGGTTCGTCAAAGACGACCAAATCGGGTTCTGGGCACAAAGCCAAGGCCGTCATACAGCGCTGAAGCTGCCCACCCGACACTTGGTGCGGATACCGATCACCAATTTTCTCAGGGTCTGGCAATCCAAGTTTGGTGAACAGCTCAATTGCCCGGGCCTCTGCGTCCGATTTGGAGAACTTGCCAGCAATTAGAGCGGCCTCGATCACCTGTTCCATGATTTTCTTGGCGGGGTTGAAACTGGCGGCTGCCGACTGAGAGACATAGGTCACTTCAGTGCCACGCAGTTTGCGAAGATCTTTAACGCTGGTGTTCAGAATCTCGCGGCCATTGACCCAGACCTGACCGCCGGTGATCTCTACGCCACCGCGGCCATACGCCATGGAAGCGAGGCCGATGGTTGATTTGCCAGCCCCGCTTTCACCGATCAGGCCAAGAACCTTACCCTTTTCTAACTCGAAAGAAACGCCATGAACAATTTCGATGTCGCGCGGCTTTTCGCCCGGTGGATAAATGCGTGCGCCGATCTTGAGGTCTTGGACTTTGAGAAGCTTGTCGCTCATCCGCGGCCCCCTTTCAGGCTGGTTGTGCGATTGAGGACCCAATCGGCCACGAGGTTCACCGAGATGGCGAGCGTTGCGATTGCAAAGGCAGGTACCAAAGCTGCGGTGATCCCGTAGACAATGCCGTCTTTATTCTCTTTCACGATGCCGCCCCAATCTGCGTTTGGCGGTTGTACGCCCAGGCCAAGGAACGAGAGCGTCGAGACAAACAGCACCGCAAAAATAAAGCGAAGGCCCATCTCGGCCACTAGCGGTGACAGGGCGTTTGGCAATATCTCACGGAAGATGATCCAGCCCCGGCCTTCGCCGCGAAGTTTTGCGGCTTCAACGAAGTCCATGACGTTGATGTCGACAGCAACGGCGCGTGCGAGACGGTAAACGCGGGTGGAATCGAGCAGACCCATCACCATGATCAATATTAACAGCGTAACCGGCATAACCGACAGAACGACGAGAGCAAAGATCAGCGTCGGGATCGACATGATCAGGTCTACAAAGCGGCTCATCAGCTGATCGACCCAACCGCCAACCACGGCAGCCGTGAAGCCAAGGATCGAACCCAGCGTGAAGCTGAGGATCGTGGCAGCTGTGGCGATAAAGATTGTCGTGCGTCCGCCATAGATCATGCGAGTCAGTAGATCACGTCCAATGTTGTCGGTGCCCAGCCAGTGCTCGGACGAGGACGGCTCCCAAACGTCACCGACGATCTCGGTCATCGAATAGGGCGCAATCAATGGGGCAAAGATTGCCATGAAGAAGTAAAGCCCAGTGAAAAACAGGCCGATCAAAGCCGCAGGAGGTATTCTTATCATTTCGGATGCCTCAGCCTTGGGTTCGCCAGGATCGACACGATGTCAGCAATCATGTTCAACCCAATATAGACTGCCGCGAAAATCAGTCCGCAGGCCTGCACAACCGGCACGTCGCGCTTGGCCACGTGGTCCACCAGATACTGCCCCATGCCGGGATAGACAAAGACGACTTCGACCACGACGACGCCGACCACCAGATAGGCAAGGTTCAGCATCACGACGTTGACGATGGGGGCGATGGCGTTCGGAAAGGCATGACGGGCGATCACTTGAAAGCTTGTCAGACCCTTCAGTTCAGCCGTTTCAATGTAAGCCGATTGCATCACGTTTAGGATGGCGGCGCGTGTCATGCGCATCATGTGGGCCAGCACAACCATGGTCAGCACCGCAACCGGCAACGCGATTGCATTCAGCTTTTCCCACAGTGACATAGAATCATAGATCGTGGCGACCGAAGGTGCCCATTGCAGCTTCACGGCGACGAAATACATCAGAATATAGCCGATCAGGAATTCTGGTACGGAAATCGAGGCCAACGTCACTGCCGAAATCAACTTGTCCGGCCAGCGTTCGCGATAGCGCACGGCAAGAAGGCCAAGGAAGATCGCAAGCGGCACGGCCACAATTGCGGCCCAGAAAGCAAGGAACATCGTGTTCTTCAAGCGGCCGGCCAGGCTGTCGGCGATGTCACGCCCGTTGGTCAGCGCCGTGCCCAGATCACCCTGAAGCGCGCCAAACAGCCAATTGAAGTAACGCGTGGTCGCTGGGTCATTCATGCCCAATTCTTCACGCAGATTGGCCAGCGATTGCGGAGTCGCGGCCTGACCCAGAATGCTTTGGGCAACATCACCCGGAAGGATCGTTGTCCCGACAAAGATCAGCACCGAAGCTGCGAGAAGAAGAAGGACGCTCAGCGCAAGGCGCTGAGCAACCAGTTTTAGGATGGGGTGCATCAGCTGACCTTACGCGTCCAGCCAACATTTGATCGGCGCCCAGTTATACATTAGCAGACCGTTCGGATCATCCTTGTAGCCCTGAACCTGCGTCGACACACCGTCCACGAAGTCATTAAACATCGGGCAGATCAAGCCGCTTTCGTCACGCACAAGATGACCCATTCTTGAATACATCTCTTTGCGTTTGGCCGGGTCCAGTTCGCCACGCGCTTGGACCAGAAGCTCGTCAAACTCTTTGTTGTTAAACCGGGTGTCGTTCCAGTCCGCGGTCGAGACATAGGCGGTGGTATACATCTGATCCTGTACCGGGCGACCCGACCAGTATGACGTACAGAAGGGCTGCTTGTTCCAGACTTCGGACCAGTAACCATCTGACGGCTCGCGCTTGATCTCAATGTTGATGCCTGCGGCCTTGGCGCTTTGTTGGAACAGCTGGGCTGCGTCAACGGCACCAGCGAAGGCTGCATCGGATGTGCGCAGGATGATCGGTGATCCATCATGGCCTGACGCCTTGTAATGCTCGGCCGCCTTTTCGGGGTCATAGGTGCGCTGTTCGATCGTGTCGTCGAACAGGGGATAAGCCGCATTCACCGGCATATCGTTGCCGACCGTGCCGAAGCCGCGCAGAATCTTTTCGACCATTTCTTCGCGGTTCATCGCGTATTTAAGCGCAAGACGCAGGTCGCGATTGTCGAACGGCGCGGTGTTTGAGTGCATGATGAAGACATAATGCGCACGTCCCGCGACGTTTTTGATTTCAAGGTTCGGCGCGCGGCCCAGAAGGTCGGCCACTTTCGGATCGACCCCGTTGACCATGTGAACCTGACCCGACTGTAGCGCCGACATACGGGCGGTGTTGTCGTTGATAACCAGCAACTCAACCTCGTCGACATGACCGCGTGTGTCATCCCAATAGTTCGGGTTCTTCTTGAACGTGTGACGCACGCCTGGTTCATCTGTTTCCAGAATATAGGCACCCGTCCCAACGCCAGCAGTCGGGGCGTCAAAGCCGCCATCGGGCTGAACGGCAAGGTGCCAATCCGCCAACAGATAGGGCAGGTCAGCAGAGGCGGTTTCCATGTTGACGGTGAAGGTGTCGCCATCCGCTGACATGCTTTCGATGCCTTGCAGAACGCCCAGAGCACCTGATTTCGACTCTTCATTGGCGTGGCGTTCAATGGTTTTCAGGAAATCTTCGGCGGTGACGGTCTTGCCGTTGTGGAATTCTACGCCCTGACGCACTTTGAAGTGCCAAGTCTTGGCATCGGGCGTGCTTTCAACGCTTTCGGCCAGGCGAAATTCGACTTCACCGGTGTCTGATACATCGACGATCTGGTCGCCGAAAAGGCGCAGGTTCATGCCTGGCACCTGCGTGGCTGCGGCGGCGGGGTCCATGGTATTGGTGCTTTCGCCGCCCATCATACCCAGTTTCATCGTGCCGCCTTTGACCGGGCCAGCCGCGTGCGCGGCAGTGGTCAGCATCGTGCCAGCAGCAGCGGCAGAAACGCCAAGTGCACTGGCGCGGCCCATGAAGTCGCGGCGCGACAGCTTGCGTGAGGCGACCTGCTTGGAAAGATATTCGAGTTCGTTGGACATAGAGAGCTCCCTGAGTGAGAAATGTGGGCCTTTTGGCCGCTTTTTTCTGGATCGACTGACAGAGTTGACCAGATGGCCGGGTTTCGCAAGGTTTGATACCGACCGAGTATCATCGATTTCCGACACTATGTTACGTCACGCGGCAGAAAGCTACCCTTCGCGGCAAACAAAAAGGGCCGAGGTTGCCCCGGCCCTTTTTTCGCGCGATTGAAAATCCTCTAGAAATTCAACGAGATATCACGATGGCGCGCAGAACAGGATGCCATTGCCAGCGCCTGTTCGCGAGTAAAGCGGTCTTGGACCCGAATACCCAACGAGCCACGAATTGTATCCAGATACGAGACAAGAGTTGGCTGCAGCTTTTCAGCCGCTTCAGCCCGCCAGCCCAATTGAGAATCAAATTCCACAACGGCCTTCTCATAGGCCTCCATAGCTTTTTCGCGATCTGGCTCTTTATCCTTCAAGGCCTTTGCAGCCTTGCTCAGAGCGCTTTTCACGTCGCCCGCGCCATCGATCTTTCCAAAGGCTTTTGACAGCTCGTCGACCAGATCTTCAGCTTCGGCTTCTGGCATAGTTTGGATCGCAGCCCGAATGTCGCGCAGTTGTGGCTCCATCGCTGCAAAGTCAGCATTGGCAACCAGAACGGCCGATACATCAAGCGCGTCTTCATACGCAGAATCTGCTGCCCGGCGATATTTGTTACGGGCCGAATCCTCGGCGGTGGTCAGGGCTTGGAAAGAATCGTGCACGCCTTTCCAGCTTTCCGGGATCTGCGAACGCAGGTGCTCAACTTCAGCATCAAGCAGGGCAACATCCGCCTCAAGCGCAGCACGTGCTGCTGCCTGACTTTCCTCACGCATCCGGCCAATCCTGACATTCAGCTTATCGGCTTCTTCCTTGGCGCTTCGGATTTGTTTCTCCAACCCACGCACCAGCCGTAATTGTGGACGGTAGTCGTCGGCCGCTGCTTCTACCTGTTTGACGGCCTCGAACGCCGCGCCAAGCTCTGCGATAGCATTGTCAGCGGACTCGAGGCTGTCGGTTAGGTCACCTGCTAAGTCTTTAGGCAGGATCGACAGATCCAATGCACGCACGGTCGCGATCGCATCCTGCGTCTCAGAGCTTTCGAACAAACGCTGACCCACATATTCCTCAAGACACAGTTGTAGTCTCGGGTTGCGTGGTGGCGGGCTGGTTTCCGACAGGAAGCTCACCCGGTTGGGCAGATAGTTCACCAGCGGAGGATACAGTCCCACAATCGCCAGTGCCGTCAGTTGCAGCAGGATAAAGGCGATCACGCCCTTATACATTTGCACGGTCTTAACGATCGCAGGTGCCACTCCACGCAGATAGAACAGCGCGAAGCCAAAGGGTGGCGTCAGGAAGCTGGTCTGAATGTTCAGACCAATCATCACACCCAGCCAAACGGCGGTGATGTTGGCTTCTGGATCGGCCAGCAGGATAGGGGCTACGATCGGCACCACAACCACCGCGATCTCGATAAAATCAAGGAAGAAGCCAAGGACAAAGATCACCAGCATCACGATCAGGAACTGAGTCCAGAACCCGCCGGGCAGGCCCAGAAGGAACTCGCGCACAAGCTCTTCCCCGCCAAAGGCGCGGAATGCGGCGGTCAGCATGGCGGCACCCAAAAGGATGATGAAGACAAGTGACGTCGTTTTCGCCGTCTCAAGCATGACGCCTGCCAAGGTGTCTTCGATCTTAAAAATGCGCCAGCAGGACCAGCCAAGTGCGGTCAACAGCATGATCGTGGAAATAATACCCAGCGTGATACCAAACTGGTCGGTGCTATCGCTTACGCCTTTGATGTTCATCTCGTAATTTGAGATGGCAAAGCCTGCTAGGAATAGTGCGGCAATGGCTAAAAGGGCAGGGTAATACAGACTCTTGCTCGGCGTTGGCAAACGGTAACCGGCCATGATCATAGCGCCCGCGGCACCAATCGCGCCCGCTTGGTTCACCGTTGCGATACCAGCGATGATCGACCCAAGAACCAAGAAAATCAGGGCAAGAGGCGGGACCAGAGTGATCAGCACGTTTTTCAGGAAAGCGACGTCATAGGCCCCGTCATAAGGAACAGCAGGTGCCTTGTGAGGGCGCAGGATCGCGTAGAAAAGGATATAGAGCATGTAAAGCCCGACAAGCACCATGCCGGGGATGAACGCGCCCAAGAACATTTCACCTGCCGAGGTTGACACGACATCAAACATGGACGGCATGGACAGTTCACCGGTGGCTTCCTTGTGCAGGATTTTCCGTGCAGTCCCGGCCTGATCCGTGGCTGATGCTAGCTGGTCCGCCAGAATGATCAGCACGATAGAAGGCGGAATGATCTGCCCCAGTGTGCCTGAAGCGGCGATCGTGCCAGTAGCCAGCGATTGCGAGTAGTTGTTGCGCAGCATGGCGGGCAGTGAAATCAGGCCCATCGCGACGACGGTTGCGCCAACGATACCGGTGGTTGCGGCCAGCAATGCGCCCACAAATACAACCGAGATACCAAGTCCGCCGGGCACTGGGCCGAACAGGCGGGCCATGGTGACCAACAGGTCCTCGGCAATCTTGGACCGTTGCAACATGATGCCCATGAAGATGAACAGTGGGATGGCGATCAGCGTATCTCGCTCAACCTCCCAATAGACACCTCTGAGGTTTGTTACCCCGGCCGATAGCCATTGGTTTGGACCGCCGCTATGAAAATAGGCATCGGTCGACCCGACCATCAGATACCCGGCACCGGCAGCAAGACCAATTGTTATGATCGCGGCACCGGGTAGGGCGAAGGCCACCGGATAGCCAGACCCCAAAGCGCCTGCCATGATGACAATGAGCAGGAAAAGAAAGAAAAGCTCCATAGGTCAGACCTCAGTGCGCAGAAGGTTGCATGATTTCACGATGTCCGGGCTCGTCTCGTTTGTCAGCCACGGCTTCGAAAAAATAGCTGACGAATTGGATCAGCATGGTGATGGCAAACAGCCCGATGAAGGCAGCCATTTGGTATTTTGTGTACAGGCCAAAAGGACCAGCCTGCGAAATCTCAAAGCTGCTGATCGGGGCATTGATGATCGACTGCTTTCCGCCAAAACCGACGGCCAGAATGACCCAAGCGGTGCTCATCCCCAACAGGATCGTACCAATACCGTTGACGATACCGCGGGTTGATCTGCCAAAGCCGGCATACAGAACGTCAACGCGGACATGGCCTTCGTCAAACAGCGTATAGGCGGATGAGAACAGGAACAGCGCCGCATACCAATACCGCACGAGGTCACCCATCAGCGCTTGTTCATAGCTGAATACGAAGCGCGAGATGACGATCAGAAGTTCGGCGATCACGATCAAGAAGGCGAGCCAGAAAAAGCCAAGCGTCCGTGTCACGGTGGCGATGCCGAACGCGATCACGATCAGCGGCATGTGAACCCAGGAGCCAACCCAGCTTGGGCGGCTGAACAGTCGGGCATTGCTGGACCCCAACAGAGGTTCAAGCAGGTTTTCTGCCCGCATGAATGCGATTGTGGCATCTGCAACGCCAATCAGGAACACGGCCCAGAATAATGCGCGAATGAGATAGATGTTAAAACAATGAATCCGGTGTGCGTCCCAGCGCAGCGAGGTGGTCGTGCTGCGCATTACGATTGCTGCTGCAATGGCAATTGCGACGGCATAGATCGCAATGTGAACCCACCCGGCGGCTGCGTTTCCGCCAAAGGCCGCCTGCGTGCCCGGGTATCCAAAGCCGACGACAAGGACGTTGTTGATCAGGAATGCA
This sequence comes from Aliiroseovarius sp. M344, assembly GCF_025140835.1. Taxonomy (NCBI): domain Bacteria; kingdom Pseudomonadati; phylum Pseudomonadota; class Alphaproteobacteria; order Rhodobacterales; family Paracoccaceae; genus Aliiroseovarius; species Aliiroseovarius sp. M344. The sequence goes on along the minus strand of NZ_CP081153.1, from coordinate 3,178,290 downwards.
GCCAAAACTGTCAATGTGCACCAGCCAAAGAGCCGCGCAAGTATCGCGGGATCGCCGTGTCTTGGAATGTCTGGATGGGTGCTAACTTGTGCCATATCGCCTCCCGAAAGGCCACAGGGTCAATGGTTGGCTGACCCTTTGGAAAAAGGACGGGGAACCTTCCCCGCCCTTGGTTTTTTAGGTTCGTGTCAGAATCGGTCTACAGATCCAGGATCCGGTTACGCTGGTTCACAAACTGACCTTCGAAGAGCGAGATGCCGCGGCCGATTTCGCGCATCTTCGATTGCACGGCGTCGTTCACTTCAGCAGCCAATGCATCGTAGCTTGCGGTTTCTTCGAACACTTCCTCGGCGGCCTCGCCCATCGCATCCCAAGTATCTTCGTTGAAGCTGCGCACTTCCACGCCTTGCTCGTCCACAAGCTTGGTCAGGTATTCACCGTTCAAAGCCATGGATTCGAAGTAGGAGTTGGAGTTTTCTTCGAGGGCAGCAGCGGTGATTACCGAACGCTCCCAATCCGACAGGCTCGACCACCACGATTTGTTCGAGGTCAGCGACAGTTGTGCGCCGGGCTCGTGCATACCGCCAGTATAGTAATACTTGGCAGCTTCGTAGAACTTCATGAAGTAGTCGTTATAGGGACCAACCCACTCAGTCGCGTCGATGGTGCCGGACACGAGGTTTTCGTAGATCTGACCACCAGGCAGCGACACAGTCGATGCGCCCAGTTTCGCCAGAACCTGACCACCCAGACCCGGAATACGCATTTTCAGACCTTTGAAGTCTTCTGCGCTTTCGATCTCTTTGTTGAACCAGCCTCCAGCTTGGGTGCCGGTGTTGCCTGCGGGCAGACCTTTCAGGCCGAACTGGTCCTGAACCTTGTCCCACAAATCCATGCCGCCGCCATAAAGGCACCAAGCGTTGATTTCGGCGAAGGACATGCCGAAGGGCACGGCTGTGAAATAAGCCAAAGCAGGGTGCTTGCCGGTCCAGTAGTAGTCAGCACCGATATAGGCTTGGCTGTTGCCCGATGCGACTTCGTCAAAAACGTCCAGCGCTCCGACACGTTCGCCAGCGGCGAAGTATTCGACGTTCAGGGCACCTTCCGAAAGCTCACCGATACGTGCGGCCAGACGTTGTGCCGAGACACCAAGGCCCGGGAAGTCACGCGGCCAGGTCGACACGATGGTCATTGATTTGCCACCCTGCGCCAATGCCGGTGTGGCAAGTGCAGTTGCGCCGGCACCGATTGCGGCGCCTTTCAGAAACTTACGGCGTTCCATGTAAATAATTCTCCTCCGAGTTTTCGATATTCTTTTGTTCGAACGTGAGCCGACAAAGGTCAGCTTTGCGCTGCCACGCAATTACTACGTAGATAAAACCAGATTTCAATTGATATTTCTCAAACTGGTAACATTTTTTTACCAATTATCTGACGGCGATCAATCCCGCCCGTGCAAAGCGCGGCGGAGATTTCAGCTAACGTATTGATGATTGACGAGGACTCCGCTCAACGCAACGCTAAGTGTCAGCTTACGTTGGGACAACCTGACGCACTTGTTCATCTCGCAGCTGGTATACGCAACAGGATACTAAATTTAGTTTTCCATATGGATATTTCAAAAAATGAAGCTTATAAGCCCGCCATGACGACTCATACAAAGACACCAGTTTCGCCGACCGGCGCCGTAAACAATCCCGGTGGCGCGCCAATCGAGCCCGAACTTGGTGCCTTGCTTGGTGTATTCGCGCTGCATAACTTCATCGAATCGCAGATGGACGACATTGATGGCCGTTTTGAAGTGTCTCATCTTGAGAGAAAGATTCTGGTTTGGTTAGACCAGCCAAAACGCCTTGGAACGCTGGCGCGCGCGATGAATGTTCTGCCCTCGACCATGACAACCGCCGCCGATCAGCTGGAAAGTCGTGGTTTGGTTGTGCGCGAACGCGACGCAGATGATCGGCGCGCTTGGCTGTTGAAATTGACACCAGCAGGAGGGGATCTGCGGTCAATGATGGTTGTCGTTGCCCGTACATTGCTTTGCGAAACCTTGGGGCTGTCTGTCGACGAGCTGAACGATTTCGCCAGAACCTCTTTGAAAATACACGCCAACATCCAGAAACACACGACCTGTTAAGGATACCCTATGCTTTTTACTTTGCGCACTTTGACCGCAGCAGCGGTTGCCTTGATCGCCTCCGCCGCGTTTGTAACGGCCCAAGACGTAGCTAAACCCGTCAAGCTCATGACTGTCACGGCGGGTGACGCAACGATGAGTCGGGTCTTTTTCGGCAAGGTTGTTGCCCGTCAAAGTGTCGATTTGGCGTTTCAGGTCGGTGGCCAGATTGTTGATTTCCCGGTGATTGAAGGCGAGTTAGTGCCTAAAGGGTCCATGATCGTGCAGTTGGATCAAGAACAGTTCTCGCTGGCACTGGAACAAGCGGCGGTTCAGCAGGACTTGGCGGAACGAACGCTGGAGCGGCTGGCAAAGCTAAGCGGCAACACGGTCAGTCAGGTGGCTTTGGATGATGCGACTACGCAATTGAATCTGGCAGATATCGCATTCAGGCAGGCCGAACGAAATCTGAATAACGCGACGCTCTATGCGCCTTTCAACGCGCTAGTTGCATCACGGGATGTCGGCAATTTCGTGACCGTCAACCCCGGCACCCCGGTGGTTCGTTTGCATGACATGAGCGAAATCCGGATCGAGATCGACGTTCCGGAGATTTTGTTTCAAACCGCGTCTAAGGAAATGAACGTGCAGTTTATGGCTGAATTTCCGGCGCGTGACGAGCCACTGCCAGTCGAGCTTCGCGAGTTCAACGCCGAGGCCGCGAAGGCAGGGCAGACCTATCGGCTAACGTTGGGCATGGCCCCGCGCAGTGATTTGCGGGTTTTGCCAGGTTCTTCGGTGAATGTGCGCGTGTCTGCCACACACGAGAGTGCGGGTATCCTTATCCCCGCCACAGCGATTGTCGCAGCGCCTGATGGCAGCCTATCTGTCATGCGGTACATGCCTGCTGACAGCGATACAGGTACGGTCTCTGCAGTGCCAGTCACAGTTAAACCGGCCGCCAATGGCGACTTTGAACTGCTGACGGGTCTGTCCGCCGGTGATGAAATCGTAGCGGCTGGTGCCTCGGCCGTGCGGGATGGTGACGCGGTCCGCCGATTTACCGGCTTCACGAACTAAGGGGGCCGATATGCTGAACATCGCACGCGCCTCGATCGAGAAGCCGCTTTATACATGGCTGATCATTCTGACCATGCTGCTTGGCGGCATCTGGGGATTCTTCAATCTGGGGCGTCTGGAAGACCCGGCCTTTACAATCAAACAGGCCGTCGTCGTGACGCAATACCCCGGTGCAAGTGCTGCGCAAGTGGCGACAGAAGTCTCTGAACCGCTGGAAAGCGCGCTTCAGAAGATGGAAGAGGTCGAAAGGATCACCTCGACCAACCGCCCCGGAGAAAGTCGGATCGACGTTGAGATCAAGTCCACCTACCCGGCTGATGCGCTGCCTGCGATCTGGACCCGTCTTCGCGCGCGGGTCCGCGATACCGCGCGCTTGTTGCCTGACAACGCCCGCCCGCCTTTCGTCAATGACAGCTTCGGCGATGTGTTTGGCTTGTATTACGCCGTGACCGCGCCCGGCTTCTCGGACGCTGAGAAATACGAGCTCGGCACCTTCTTGCGACGTGAGCTTTTGGCGGTTGATGGCGTTGCGGGGGTCGACCTTTCCGGCATTCCGGAAGAAGCGATCTATATCGAACCTGACATGACGCTGTCATTCAATCAGGGCATTCCGCCCAATGCGATCATCGGCGCGGTGTCTGCTGCCAACTCTGTGTCGTCAGCCGGGTCGTTAGACAAGGACGGAACGCGCATCATGTTTCACGGGGCCGAAGGGTCGGAAACAGTGTCTGATATTGCCTCGCTCAGCATCGGTGTGAACGGGTTGCTGTTTAACGTCGCTGATGTGGCACGGGTAAGCCGGGGGCGCAGCGCGACCCCTGACCAGATCATCCGCTTCAACGGGGAGGGGGCGTTCACCATTGGTATCGCCGGTCTGGACACCGAAGACATCGTGAAGGTTGGCCACCGTGTCGATGCGCGACTGGCGCACCTTTCATCTGACATTCCGCATGGGATAGAACTGCATCCTATATATCAACAGCACGTTGTGGTCGAACAAAGTTCAAATGACTTCCTAAAGAACCTCGCGATGTCGGTTGGGATCGTGATTGTCGTTCTGGGCGCATTCATGGGGTGGCGGGCAGCAGTTGTCATCGGATCGACGCTGCTTCTGACTGTTGTGGGAACGCTCCTGTTCATGTCCATCTTCTCGATCGAGATGGAGCGTATTTCGCTGGGCGCATTGATCATTGCGATGGGCATGTTGGTCGATAACGCGATTGTTGTTGCCGAAGGTATGCAGATCTCGATGCTGCGCGGGCGACGGTCGATAGATGCTGCCGATGACGCAGCCAAGAAGACCCAGATCCCGCTTTTGGGCGCGACTGTGATCGGGATTATGGCGTTTGCCGGTATTGGCCTGTCACCGGATTCCACCGGCGAGTTCCTGTTCTCGCTGTTCGCGGTGATCGGGATCTCTCTGCTGTTGTCATGGGTGCTTGCGCTGACGGTGACACCCTTGTTGGGGCATTACCTTTTCAAGCTGGGCAATCAGGACGCGGACGATGCCTATTCCGGCAGATTCTTCGTGCTCTACAAGAAAATTCTGGATAAATCGCTGACCTTCCGCTGGCCGGTGATCGCGGGACTTGTCGCGATCACGATGGCCTGTTTTGTCGGCTTCGGGTCGGTGAAGCAGCAGTTCTTCCCGAATTCGAACACGCCTCTGTTCTTCGTCTACTACAAGCTGCCGCAGGGCACTGCGATCCAGCAGGTTTCAGATGATTTGAAGGTCATGGAAGACTGGCTTTTGAAGGAAGAAAACGTCACCTCTGTCGCGTCCTATGCAGGTCGCGGGGCAGTGCGGTTCATGTTGACCTATGATGGTGGCAAAGACAACCAAAGCTACGGCCACCTTATCATCCGAACCAACGAACTAGATGCGATCCCCGACATTCACGCGCGCCTTGAAGCGTTCGGCAAGGCCAACTTCCCTGCGGCCGAGTTCCGTGTTCAGAGGTTGGTGTTTGGCCCCGGCGGCGGTGACCCTATCCAGGCGAGGTTCTCAGGCAGCGACCCGGCGGTGCTGCGCGCGTTGGCAAATCAGGCCATGCAGGTCATGGCCGACAGCACCGACCACCTTCTGAACCTGCGCACGGATTGGCGCGAGCAGGAACTGGTGATCGAACCGGTCTATGCTACGCAACGTGCACAGACAGCGGGGGTAAACCGCGACGACATCGCAAGTTCGCTGCTGTTTGCCACAGATGGCTTGCGGGCCGGTGTTTACCGTGAACGCGAACGACAGATCCCGATCATAATGCGGCGTCCAAAACCAGAGGAATTCAGCCTGACAGATCAACTGGTTTTCTCGTCTGTGTCGGGCACTTATCTGCCGATCGAACAGCTGACAGACGGGTTTAAGTACCGGGTCGAGAACACTCTGGTCCAACGACGCAATCGTGTGCCAACTATATCGGTTGGAGCCGACGTCGCGACCGGCGTCACGCCCGCACAGGCCCACACTGAAATCCGCGCCGCAGTTGAAGCGATACCGCTTCCTGCTGGCTATGCGATGGAGTGGGGCGGCGAGTTTGAGAATTCCACAAAGGCGCAGGCCAGCCTTGGCGCGCAACTGCCTTTAAGTGTGCTCATCATGGTGATGATTTCGATCCTGCTGTTTAACGCGATCCGCCAGCCAATCATCATTTGGTTGTTGGTGCCAATGTCGGTCAACGGCGTTGTCGTCGGCCTTCTGGGAACAGGCCTGCCGTTCAGCTTCACCGCGCTTCTGGGCTTGCTGAGTCTGTCTGGCATGTTGATCAAAAACGGCATCGTCTTGGTTGAAGAGATCGACCTTGTTCGCGCCGAAGGCGTGCCATTGCGAAAAGCGGTGATCGAGGCATCAGCATCACGAGTTCGTCCAGTCGTACTTGCCGCCGTCACGACGATCCTTGGCATGGCGCCGCTACTGTCTGACGCGTTCTTCGTGTCGATGTCGGTGACAATAATGGGCGGGCTGGCTTTTGCCTCGGTTCTGACGTTGGTGGCAGCGCCGGTTTTCTACTACGTCTTTTTCAAAGGGGACGAAAAAAGGGAACTGGCCGCTTCGCTTGCTTGAAGAAGCACAGAGCAATGAAATCGCCGCTCAACCCAGCCGGTTTCTCGGTAAAATCCGGCTACTTCAGGCGCAGAAGCAGGCACGACAAACAGGTAAGATATTTCTGGAGCGGGCGGCGGGAATCGAACCCGCGTCATTAGCTTGGAAGGCTAAGGTCTTACCACTACACAACGCCCGCCCAGTGATTTCACGACATATTTCATAGGTATCTGAGCGTCAAGAGCAGACCCGAACAGAATGCGATCTTTGGTCTGCACGTGCTGTTGGGCGGATAGCGGACCTTCGCTGCGTTTCGCATGGAGGTCTGCTGTGTGGGACTCTCCAGCCATTGATATCTAAGCATGTTGCTGACGCAGCATTCGTTTGCTTTTGCGGCGCGTAATATTCTGCGTAGCAGCAGTTGTCGCCAGACCGGTCATTCAAAATATGGTTTAGGCCGGAACCGAGACCGTACTTTCGCCGCCGCAGCCACAGACAGGCACATCGCGGGACAGAGCAGCCTTTTGCCCAAGCAGCCAGTGCTGACACAGAAAAACTTCGCGGTTGCAGCGTAAGATTTACGGAGCTGCAGCGGCCTCCCCATTTCCGACCATTCAACTGTGGAGATATCGCCAAAATCCAAACCGAACTTTCGCGGCGCGTCTGGTCGACGAGCAAGGAGTGGACAATTCTCCAGTTCGCATGGCGTAGCTTTGTGCGACATCCGTTATACGGTGACACTTGAAGCCTGCGATGCTGCTGCCCGGCCAGTTCTGGCCGAAGAGGATCAGAACGGCAGTGGGCAATGTTTGATTGAGAACATCGACAAAGTTCTGACGGTGAACAATTTCATGCCGGTCGAAACTATTGCTGCGGATGAGCCTGCCAATATCCTTCGCACAAGTGCAGGTGTAGCCTTCACCGGTAGCCGCATCGACGGCCTCGCACCAGTCGATGCTTTCCTTGGCGCCTACACAATCGCCGCTTTCGATGATAGCGGCGATCACGTGAACCTGCCCGTCGGATATCACTGTCACCCAGTCACAAACGGTTTTGAGCACTAACAACTAAACCGGACCACCCGATGGGGGCACGCCACTCGGGCAGTCCAACCGAACCTGCGGTCCGTTGTTTCTTTCAAACCACCGTCGCCTGACTGACCAATGAATTCGTTATGATGGGTCTTTTTGTGCGCGTTCAATGTGGCGCAGAGCCAACAGCGTAGCAGCAGGACCAACGATTTCGAAAAACACAGTGGCCGCAATGGTCAGTGTCATTATTGGCGCCGCCCAGTTGGGGAACGTTTCAACGGCGACCAGTGCCATTCCAACGGCGACCCCAGCCTGCGGCAGTAGCGCCGGACCATAGATATGCACCTGCGCACGGGGCACGCCGCCAATCCGCGCACCGATCTCACCGCTGACCAGCCGCGCTGCGATACGCAAGCCGACATAGGCGAGGGTGATCCAGCCAAGCTGCCAAAGCGCGCCAAGTTCAAGTGACGCGCCAGCAAGCAGGAAGAAGAGCAGCATGAAGGGCCATTCAATGTGCTCAATCTCGTGAAAGGCATGGTCGTGATGCCGCGCAAGGTTTGCGATCATCGCGCCAGCCGTCATCCCAGCCACCAGGAACGACACCTCAAGCCAAATCGCAAGACCAGCGGTCAGGAACACGACGCCGATCGCCTCGGTCTGGAGTGGCTCGCCCTCTTTCAGGCGTCCGGTCAGAAATGCGGACGGGATACCGACACACAAACCAAGCAAAACCGCGCCGCCGATGTCCCGGCCGGCCCCCATGAGGGGTGTGGCCCAGCCACCGGACTGGTCGATGAGGGAAAGGCAGAGGCTGAACATCAGCAACCCCCAAACATCGTCGATTGCGACGATGCCGTTGAGTGTCTCGGTGAATCCGTTGCGTATGCCCGACTGGCGAATGACATCCGAGATTGCCGCCGGATCCGTCGCCGTGGCAATCGCCCCGAGCAGGAGCGCTAGGCCGGGGTCGAGGCCAAGAATAGTAAGGCCGACCCAGACGATGACCGTCGTTCCTATGACGATGCAAAGTGAAATCGCGGAAATGGCACGTCCATGTCGCGCCATGTTTTCGCGGGTCAGTTCCCCGCCAAGGAGGAAAGCAACCATCGTCAACGCGACGACAGAAATCGGCTCGAACAATTCGGTGGCAGACTCGGGTAATAATTCCAAGCCTGATGGGCCGACGAGGAGGCCGAGAAGCAATAACATCGTCACACGTGGCAACCGTGTCAGGTGGCCAACTTTATCTGCCAGCAAACTGCCAAGAAAAAGCACGCCAAGCGTGATCAGCAATAACGCCTGTTCCATCGCGTGCAGTCCTTCTTGTCGAGGTGCCCTTTGGCCCGGCTAGCTGGTGACTGGAGCGGTTATCTCAACAGATTAAGGCTTTCCATTTCAATTCCCAAGGGGCCGCTCAAATCTTCGATTGAGTCGTACAGAAGCTCAAGCGCGTAGTGCGGATTATGGGCGTAATTTCCCGGATCCGAGGTAACCAGCTTCCAGTTATACGCAGCACGCAGGCTTCTGGGCGTCCAGCCGTTATAGGCGACGGGGCGACCTTCGCTCTGGTCGATGACACTGTCACCGTTCGCGTCAGTGAAGAAGTAAGGATACTGGGTGCCGTCGTAAACCATGGGTATTTTCACAACCTCTTGCGCGTAAGATTTGACGTTGTCGAGCAACAGGGCCGCGTTCGTTTGAATGTCAGCGCGAATACCAACCGACGTATCGCCAGTGCCGGAATAACTTTGCCGCGCAATACGGATGTCCTGCGGGCTGTCAGCAAGGTGGCATGTCAGGCAAGGTTCAAATTCAACCTCAAGCGTGTGCGGTTCGTGGCAGGAATTACAGGTTGAAACGGGACGGGCATGAAAGAACCGGCCCGAATATTCACGACCGTCGTAGTGATAGCCTGCACCACCATATCCCCCGAGCCATGTTGCGGCAGCGGTCGCATAATGTGGGTTGATAAAGCGCAGCTCGGCGTTCGGCGTGTCTGTTTCCATCTCGGCGATGGCCGTGCTCACGGTAACGCCCGCGCTTCGGCCTTGGTGGCAGGTCATGCAGGATGCCTCAACCCCTTGAACAGGATGCATCAAGCCGCTGGGAAACTTCACTTCCGTGATTTCTGCTAGTCCTGCGTTGTGGCAGGTGCCGCAATCTACGACGCCGCCAATGTCGATCGGATTCTCCACGACGCCTGGTTCGCTGCCGTCAAGACCATGAAAGGCGCGAAACCCTTCGCCCGCGTGGCAAGTTGCGCAGGCAGGCCGAATCTCCTCGTCCTCGTCCCAATGGCGAAATGCTTCAGCAGCGGCGTCGGCGTGGGCCGAGCGGAACCAGTTGGTGATCGCTTCACTGTTTTCGATCTTGATATCGGCGGCATTGAATGGCCCCGATTTCGGAAGAGCAAAGGGGATGGCGGCGTCGTCAGCGGCAGGTTCGCTGTCCGTGCTTTGGCTCAGAACGCCATAACTGCCAGAGAGGAAGATCAGAACCACCATGCAGGTTAGAGAGATGGTAAAAAAATGAGATCTGTTTCTCATGGCTGATTCCTCGCTGTAATCGAAATGGATCACTTTGAAGGTATCACGACTATTTTATCATTAAATTGATGTATATCAGACCACGAAGACGCGTCTTTCGATAGCGAGTTTTAGATGCAGGAGAGAGGCAATGAAAGCTCTCAAGTTTGGTCCGGGCCTTACCCCGGTCTTCCCGTCGCCTCCGACCAGCGGGCAGGAACCAAAGAACGTGATCACTCAAGAGGCTGGGATACGGACACCGTCCGGCCAGTCGCTTCGGGTTAATCCGTTGGTGCGCGAAGGTGACACGGTTCGGCAGGGTGCAGCGGTCGCATGTCTGCGTGACGCACCACAGGTTCAGTTTGTCGCACCGATGCCCGGGCGTATCGCGCGCATTTCGCTTCAGCCGGGGCGTAAGCTGTCTGAGATTGTGATGTTTTACGAAGCGGGCGGCGAGGTGTTGCACCATGATTGCGCCGACGTGACAACGCAGGCAAACCTGCGCCGCCTCATGCAAGCAGCCGGTGTGTGGCCCTGGCTGCGTCGACGACCCTTTGGCGGCATGCCTTTGCCAGATGAACGCCCGACGGCGATTGTCGTTATGGCCACGGATACGCGACCCTTTGCCCCTGATCCGCGTCAAGCGCTGGAAGGGCGCGAAGAAGCTTTCGCCCGGGGTCTGCAGGCACTTACATTACTGTGCGACGGACCCGTCCTTGTTTGCCAAACATCTGGGCCAGCGCTGTTCGAACGCGGCCTTGGTGGTGGACGAGTGCATGCCATCGACGGCACAGCGCGCCATCCGCAAGGGTCCGCTGGCTTTCGAATTCACGCCCTTGCTCCAGCCACGATCGAAACCCCGGTCTGGGACGTTCATGCCGAAGACGTCGCTGCACTGGGGGATCTTCTTTTGACTGGCGCCTTGCCGATGTCTCGTCTGGTGCATGTCGCGGGTGGGGGGTTGCGAGAAAGCCGGTTGATCCGGACCCACCCCGGCGCCGATCTGCGCGAACTGACGCTTCGCGCTGCGGCCCCCGGTGCGCATGTTTTGATGTCGGGATCGCCGCTAGATGGTCACGAGACGCATTGGCTTGCTCCGCGACACAGGCAGGTTACGGTTCTGCCACGCGCACCAAAGGATACGCCACCGCACTGGCTCCTTTCTGCGCTTACCCGGTCGGGCCTACCCAAGCCGGTGATCCCGACAGCGGCTTTGACGCAGGCGTTTGGCGTCGCGTTACCGGCTGTTGCGTTGGTGCGTGCGCTAAGTTCGGGCGACGACGAATTGGCGATGAAGCTCGGCGCGTTATCCTTGCTCGAGGAGGACCTCGGGCTTGCTGATTATATCCTTGGAGGTGAAGCACATTTGGCCGAGTTGTTGCGCGGCATGTTGGATCGGGTTCATACGGAATATGGGTCATGATGAAAGGGCTTTGGGATCGTGAGACCACCGCGCTGATCATGCTGGCTGCGTATATGCCACTGGCGGTCTTTTGGCTTAGGTATGGTGGTGCGCAGGCGCTGGCTGGGCTTGGGCTTGTCGTCCTTTGTCTTGCCATCTGGAATTTGGTTTTCATGCTCGCGCGGGCGCAAGCCCCGTCGTTTGCCGCGCTGATCACTGCGCTGGCCATTGCTATGCTTGCGCCTGTGGATCTGGGTGCATTCCGACTGGTGCTTGGCGTCAGTTTTGGCGTGGTGATGGGCGAACTCGTTTTTGGTGGTTGGGGTCGGAATGTCGTCAACCCTGCGACGGTTGCGCTGTCTTTCCTTGGCTTTGGATTTCCTGGCTTTGCATGGCCGGGGTTTGATGATCCCGTGGTCTGGGCGGCCATTCCTGCGGTTCTGATTGGGGTCGCGACCGGGGTTATGCCTGCCGCAGTTATTGGCGGCGCACTCTTGCTGGGCGGCGGCGCGCTGATGCTTGGCATCCCTGTCGCAGCCGCGCTGCCTGCGGCGGGTATCGTTCTGGTCCTTCTAGTCTCTGATCCAGTGACGAGTGCCACAACAACCATCGGCCGATGGCTGAATGGCAGCCTCTACGCGGGCCTCGTGATCATGTTTGCAATCGGCTGGAACGGGGCTGCTCCGGTACAAATGGCCGTAGCGGCCGCGCTGTTAACTTCGTTGGCAGCGCCACTTTTGGATGAAGTTGCGATCGCACTCTGGATCGCGCAACGCAGGAGGCGTCATGGCCGGAATTGACTGGAACCCTTGGCGCCGTTTCCTGGCGTTGCCAAATGAAAGCCGCACCAAGACGATTATCATGGCTTTTCTTGTGTCTGCGGTGTGCGCCGTTTTGGTCAGTGGCGCAACGGTTATTCTAAGGCCGATCCAGACAGCAAACCGCGCGGCGGAAGAACAGGCGCGGATCAGCGATCTGGTGCGCGGCATTCCGGACATGTCCGCGCTACTTGAGACTTCAGGCGGCACGCTCTCAACCGTCGTGATCGACCTTGATATGGGCCGTGCTGCCGCGGACGTAACGCGCGAGACGCTTGAAGCCACGCTTGCCGACCCAACGAACTGGACGGTTCTGGATGCAGGTGCGGACCTAGCCGGGCTTGGCCAGAGGCCAAACTATGCACAGATTTTCCTGTTGCGAGATAACGACGGCATATCACTTGTTTTGTTGCCGGTGACGGGCCAAGGCTATGGTGGTCGGATTGACGCAATCCTTGCGATCCACGGTGACATGAACACGATTGCCGGCATTGCGGTTACCCAGCACTCTGAAACCCCTGGCCTGGGTGGCCGGATCGAGGACCGATCCTGGCAAGAGAGTTTTCCTGGCACTACGATCCGCGACGATAGCGGTGCGGTGCGGTTTAACGTGGCCCGCAGCGCAGCGACGACGGATTACGAGGTTGACGGTATTACCGGCGCGACACGTACTGGCAATGGCGTGACGCAGATGATGCGGTTCTGGTTGGGTCCGGATGGTTACGGCCCGCTGATTGACGCGATCCAGCGGCGGGAATTCTGACCCATGGCAGCGCGCACTCCTTTCTGGACCACGTTGACTGATCCGTTGATCCGGCAGAATCCGGTCACGCTCCAGATCCTCGGAATCTGTTCGGCACTTGCGGTGACCACGTCGCTGGCCACGGCTCTGACCATGTCGGTGTCTCTGACAGTCGTGTTGACGCTGGCGGCGGGTATTATCAGTGTGATCCGTCGGCACATACCCGATACGATCCGATTGATCGTCCAGATTGTGATTGTTGCCTCGCTGGTGATTGTGATCGACCAGATCCTGCAAGCCTATTTTTCCGAGATCAGCCGCGCCCTTTCGGTATATGTCGGGCTGATCACAACGAACTGTCTTGTCCTTGGCCGCACCGAAGCCTACGCGCGTTATCATGCGCCACTGCCATCTATGGTCGATGCATTTGGAAATGGGCTCGGGTATTCGCTGGTGCTGATTGTCATCGGCGCGATCCGCGAGCTTTTCGGCTGGGGGCAGTTGATGGGCATTCAGGTGCTGCCGCTGGCGGATGAAGGGGGATGGTTCACACCGCTCAGCCTGATGCTGCTGGCACCTTCCGCCTTTTTCCTTCTGGGTGGGGTGGTCTGGGCCGTGCGGTCGGTACAAACCGAACAGGTCGAGCCCCCTGACCACACCCCTCCCTCGCGACCGGAGCCTGCCGAATGAACGATGCTTGGTCCTTTTTCCTGTTTGCGGCGTTTGTCGACAACATGCCGTTGACGCTGTTTTTGGGGCTTTGCACCTTCCTTGCGCTGTCGCGCCGCACCGAAAGCGCGATCGGTCTGGGCATTGCAATGACGGGTGTCTTGGGGGTGACGGTGCCTTTGAACCACCTGATCTATAACGGGCTTCTTGCCCCCGGCGCTTGGGGGTGGGCGGGGCAACCAGACCTTGATCTATCGTATCTGGCGCTGATCGCCTTTATCGGTGTGATCGCGGCGACCGTGCAGCTATTGGAGATGCTACTTGATCGCTTCTTTCCAGCAATTCACGCTGCTTTCGGCGTCTTTCTACCGCTTTTGACCGTGCAATGTGCGATCCTTGCTGGAAGCCTTTTCATGGTCGAACGCAATTACACGCTTGGTGAGTCCGCCATCTTTGGCGTGGGCAGCGGCGTGGGATTTGCTGTGGCCGTGGTCATGCTCAGCGCGATCCGCGCACGCCTTTCTTATGCTGACCTTCCTGCAGGTCTAAGGGGGCTTGGGATCGCATTCATCCTGACGGGACTTATGTCACTGGGCTTTGCCTCATTTGCGCAAATGGCGGCAGCACAATGAACGAAATCGTCCTTGGCAGCATGATAATTTCCGCGCTTGTGGTCGCATTGGCGATCGGTCTTCTGGTCGCGCGGCGCAGGTTGGTTCCACATGGGGATCTTAATGTGACCGTGAACGGCGCGCTGCAGATAGCGGCGCGGCGCGGGAGCAAACTTTTGGGGGCTCTGCACGACGCGGACATACGTATTCCTGCCGCCTGCGGTGGATCTGGCACCTGCGGCCTGTGTCGTGTGACGGTCACAGGCGACGGGGCCGGGGAGCCACAAGCAACAGAACGCGGCGTTCTGTCTGCGAAAGAAAGGCGCGCCCATGTGCGTCTTGCCTGCCAAGCCACATTGCGCGGTGATTGTGATGTCAGCGTGCCCGACGACATCTTAAGCGCCGGGCGCGGTGTGGCCTGCACGGTCGCCTCAACCCGCATGCTCGCTCCGCTCATTCGCGAAATCGTGCTTGACCTGCCCGTCGATCAACCGACGAGTTTTCGCGCTGGAGATTTCATGCAAATTACCGCGCCGGCCTATCAGCTTGACTTCGCGACGTTGGATCTGGAGCCGCAATTTCAAGAGATATGGGAGATCAACAGCTGGGGCAGCTTGAAAGTTGCCTCCAACGCGGACGTCACGCGCGCCTATTCACTGGCCAGCCGACCCGAGGATGTGGGGCGCGCAGTCTTCAACATCCGTCTTGCCGTGCCACCCGCCGGACGCGAGGCAGAGGTTCCGCCGGGCATCGTGTCGTCATGGCTGTTTTCGCTCAAACTTGGCGATATCGTCAATGTGTCCGGCCCGTTCGGGGACTTCCACATTCAGCCCACCAATCGCGAAATGGTCTTCATCGGCGGCGGCGTGGGAATGGCACCGCTGCGCGCTATGATCCATCAAGAGCTCGGGCGCGGCACAACGCGACGCATTCGCTATTTCTATGGTGCGCGCACCGCTGCCGATTTGTTCTATTCAGACGAGTTCGAAGCGCTGTCGGCGGAACACGCGAACTTCAGTTGGACGCCAGCCTTGTCCGACCCGGCACCCGGTGATCGATGGACCGGCGCGACGGGTTTCATTCATGAGATGCTCAGGGCGGAAATGAGCACACATACCGCGCCCGAGGATTGCGAGTATTACCTGTGCGGTCCGCCAGTGATGATTTCGGCTGTGCTTGGCACGCTGGAACGATTGGGTGTTGAGCCACGCTCGATTTTCTTTGATGACTTTGGAGGCTAGGACATGAACGACCACATCTTGCGTCCCACGCGTCGGCACGCCCTTGGCATGATCGGCGCAGCGCTTGTGTCGCCGCGGGCGGCGCATGCCGATGCCCTTGGAGGTATTTCTGGGGCGGCCTTTGGCACCACTTGGCGGTTGATCGGTGAGTCGCGCACAGACCTTGAACACATGCGACCAGACATCGAAGCGCTGTTCACGGCAATCGACCGACAGATGTCTCCGTGGCGCAAGGACAGCGAGATCAGCCAGTTCAATAAGATGATCGCGGGCTGGTATCCAGCGGATCCCGAGTTGATCCATCTGACAAAAAAAGCGCTGGAACTTGCGAGGGCAAGTAAAGGCGCGTTTGACCCTACGGTTGGCCCCTTGGTTTCACAGTGGGGATTTGGCCCAATTGAAGGAGGCCGCACACCGGATTGGCGCGGGTTGTCGCTGAGTGCAGGCCGTATCGGTAAGACGCGCGACGATCTCACGCTTGATTTATGCGGAATTGCCAAAGGCCGCGCGCTAGACCGCGCCGTCGGTCTGATAAGGGATGCGGGCCTTGACAACGTCTTGTTCGATTTAGGCGGCGAGCTTAAGGCGCTGGGACGACACCCGTCTGGGCGACCGTGGCACGTCGGGGTGCAGCACCCATTGGTTGACCAAGCCGCTCCAGCCACGTTGTTACTGACGGACGAATGGGCGGTGGCAACGTCGGGGGTTCGCTCGCAAAGTTATGAACTGGCACAGCGTACCTATGGGCATATCATTAACCCCGCAACGGGCGCGCCCGCCGATGAGGGGCTGTTGTCGGTTACAGTTATGGGCAATGATGCGATGACCGCCGATGGCTGGGCAACAGCGCTTTTTGCGGCAGGCTTGGCGAAAGGTCGCGCACTTGCGCACAAGCACGGCGTTTCTGCACTTTTCCTGGTGCGTAATGGAACAAGCTTCCGGTCGGTCAAAACCGGCTTGATCGAAACGATGATTCTTTAAGCAAAGGTCACTTGTCATGGAAATCTTGATCGCCGTTGTCATCTTTACTCTTGCTGCTGCCGGCCTTGGGCTGGGTCTTACTTTCGGGCGCGGACCAGTGCGCACCAGCTGTGGGGCGGCGGCTGGTTTGCGCGAAGGACGCTGTGCGGATTGTCCTTTGCGTCGCCACGCGGAAGCTGCGGAGGCGGGACAATGAGCGAGCACCGGGTTGCATCTATCATGTGTCGCGACATCCCGACCCTTGCGCCTGACACACCCATCCGCCGCGCGATCGCAATTCTTCTCGACGCGGAGGCTTCGGTTGCTCCTGTTATTGGCGAAGACGGCGAGCTGGTGGGAGTATTGACTCAGAAGGACTGCTTTCGCCCTGCCTTGCACGCAAGTTACCATCAGGAATGGACGGGACAGGTGGCCGACCAGATGTCACGCGAAGTCGTCAGCGTAGATGTCAGCGATGACGTGATCCGCATCGCTGAGATGTTTTTGGCCCACCCACACCGCGCCTTTCCGGTCATGGAAGGGGCCAAGGTTGTCGGGCTGGTGCGCCGGTCCGATGTTCTCTCGCTTTTGCTGCGCGTCGGGTGAACTTGAAAGTCGCAGCGCTTAAGTCGCTTTTTCGGCGCGGTGTCCAAATTGAAGCGCGTGCTGAGCGTCCTACTCGCACAGAGCAGTAGGCTCGGTGTAGATCTTTTTAGAAGTGCTCGCCTAAGCCTATGCTGGACAGAACTTGAAATGTGTCTTCGCTTGAAACACAGCGTCGCGATCCAGCGCAACCTGCTGTGACCAGCTCTGATTTGGCGCATCTATCCATCGGTGGGGTTCAAGTGCCACGCCAGCGCGCGGGCTATATCTGCGACCCTCCAATCCAAAGTTGCGAATGTTCAAATGGGATCCGTCGTAAACTTGCAGGCCGGGCTCGGATGTGAAGATTTCCATTCTACAACCCGGAGCCAAAAGTTCGGCCGCAAAACCCAGCGATCTGACCTGTTCTGACAGACAGAAATGGTGATCTAGCTTTTGTGGGATGGCCTGCTCTGTTCTCAGATCGAGATTTAGATTCGCCGCTGGTACAGGTGGACCGGTGGGCAGGCCATTCTTTACTGGGACAACCCGAGAAGCTGCGACACGCATCCTGTGATGTTTGAGGTCGGAGCCGCCGTCGAGGTTGAAATAGATATGTGGCGCAGGGTTGCAGACTGTCGGGGCGTCTGTTTTGCCCGTCAGTTCGACGATAAGCGCCGCGTCTTCCAGCCGGTATGTCGAGGTCAGTTCAAGTCGTCCCGGAAACCCCATATGTCCGTCAGGCAGCACATCACCAAGCGTCACATGGGTGGGGCCGTGGTCGAGTAAGGCCCAGTTTCGGTGGCTGCTCCCGTCCCGCCCGCCATGCAGTGTTGTTGTGCCGTTTTCGTTCTGATCAAGCTCGTGAACAGTGCCATTCACCGAGATTTTCCCACCAGAAATCCGATTGGCAACACGACCAACTATCACGCCGAGATAGGATGGGTTCTTTAGGTAATCGAGCGGGTTTTGATAGCCCAGTATCAGCGGGCTGGCATGACCCTCAAGGCGTAGGTCCTGAAGGGCAGCGCCAAAGCTCAGGACCGTGGCTGTCAATTGGTCCGAGCGCAACGTGATCGCATACAGTGGGCTTCCGTCAGGCAGCGTCGCCACCTTGCGGCAGCTCACAAGGTGCGCCGTAGGACACCAGCCGGGGGCAATTTGCCTGCAGGTGTTTCGACCGGGTGTACTGTGTGATTGAACCAGAATTCTTCGGTCGCGGTGCGTCGGGTGCGCACACCTTCGGGCATCTGCCGCACTTCAAGGTTGCTCAGTCCTGCCAATGCGCCGACAAGTCGGTCCAGCCCGTCCGCATCAAGCCACGCGGCGCAATAACTTTGGGCAGGATCCCCCACCAAAATGGCGGCCCCCTCTTTTGTGGCCAGCAAGGCCGGCGCATCTGTTTCCAGCTCTTCCAGATACCCCGTTGCTGCGCCGCCGCCCTTCAGGTCGACGGGCATGTCCGGTCGCAAGCTTTCAACGCGTGCGACCGTGACCTCCAACCCGTCAATGGCCGGAGGCAGCGGCGAAGGGATCGCGAAATTCTTGTCTCGGGCACCGGTGCGGGGACCATAAAGCACATGCCCCTTAGCTTGTGCCAAGGCGCTGCGAAGACCGTTGGGAAGGTGCATCAATCCCGGTGCGAGCACGAGCTTGTAGCCTGCGAAATCCGTGCGTGACGCGGGCACGATATCTACTGACAGGCCAGCACGCCTGAGCGCCTTGTAATGGTCAAAGACCAACCCGAAATAGCTTAGTCCCGCGCCATGGGGTTGGGTGGCCCATGCCCAGTCGGCGGCGTAGTCGAAGACCAGCGCAACAGGGGCTTGTGTTGGCGCAACTTCGGGCGCGTGCGCGAGTTCGCGATGGACTTCGCGCGCTTCGTGCATGGCGTGGGCGTCTTTGCCATCTGGCCGCAACATGCCCGCGTGCATCTGTTCTTGTGCAAACGGCGCTTGCCGCCAGCGGAAATAGCACACGGCTTCGGCGCCATGGGCGAAAGCCTCCCACGTCCAAAGACGGACCATACCGGGCAAGGGCGCGGGGTTGTAGGGCGCCCAGTTTACCGGTCCCGGTTGCTGTTCCATCACCCACCAGCGGTCACGCCCGACAGCACGGTATAGGTCGTGATGAAACGCCTGAAAATCAGGATCTCCCTGGCGGGCATAGGCGCGTTGGTGGGCGTCATCCGCACCCACGCGATCTTCCAAGAACCCCAGCGGATAGCTGTCCCATGTGGCGATATCCAAATCCGCACCAACAGCGAAATGGTCGAAATCCGTGATCCGCCCCATGTAGTTGTGGGAGACCGGCGCATCTGAGTGCGCCCTGATTTCATCGACCTGTACCCGATTGAACAAAACCACCATGTCCGAACTGTAGCGGCGGAAGTCTTGCGCATGGGCGGGGTTGGGCTCGGTGACGGTCAGGTTGGGCAGATCAACGTCATCAAATTTGCCGTATTCCATTGACCAGAAAACATTCCCCCAAGCCCGGTTCAGCGCATCCACCGATTGATAGCGCTGGGCAAGCCAATCGCGAAAACCAGCCCGCGCCGCGTCGGAGTACGACAGGGTCGTATCATGACAGCCATATTCATTGTCGGTCTGCCACGCGCCGACAAATTTATTTCTGCCATACCGATCGGCCATCAACCGGGTGATGCGGCGGCTTTCTTCACGATACCCCGCATGGCTGAAGCAATAGTGACGACGCGACCCGAATTTTCGCGGGCGCCCTTCCGCATCGACGGCCAACATGTCGGGATGGCGGTCGATCATCCAGCGCGGAGGCGTCGCGGTTGGCGTGCCAAGAACCACCTGAAGCCCGGCATTGCCAAGCACGTCGATGGCGCGGTCCAGCCAGTCCCAGTGCAGATCACCGGGCGTTGGTTCCAGCTTCGACCAAGAAAACTCGCCAATCCGCACCCATGTCAGACCTGCCTCGGCCATGCGTCGGGCGTCGTCTTCCCACATCTCTTCTGGCCAGTGTTCCGGGTAATAGCAGGTGCCAAGTGTACGTTTCATATCAGTCTCAGAGAAGCACCCTGTGCTCGGGTTGGCCAGTTACGGTTGTGTCGATGGCGAAGGTTTTACCTGCCATGGCGTCCCCGGTCAGCCCATCTGCTGCCGTGGTCACGAAAAGAGTGCTCAGGTCCGAGCCGCCAAAGCAAGGGCACGAGGCTTGGAGCGTCGGCACAGAATGGGTTCTGATCAATTGGCCGTCTGGATAATAACCGGCCACCCGCGCGGCCCCCCATTGGGCGTTCCAGAAATTGCCATCCTGATCAACAACCGCACCGTCCGCGCCAAAACTTTTACCGCGCAAATCCAGGAACAATTTGGGTGCGCCTTTGGGCCACCCTTCAGCGTCCAGCGTTTGTTGCAGTACCCGGCCGTCTTTGGTGTCGGTAAAGTAGGCAGTGCTTCCGTCGGGACTGAAGCATATCGCGTTTGAAATGGTGATCTTGTCGAAAAGCTTCCGAAGTTCGCCGCGATAGAAGCGGTAGATCGCGCCTGCGCCAGGTTCAGCATTGTATCCCATTGTGCCGATCCAGAACCCCCCATTGGGGTCTGCCCGCCCGTCGTTTGAACGGGTGACTGGATTGTCAGCCTCGAGGTCCACCAATTTCTTGCGCGTTCCAGTTTCGATGTCGAATTGCCAAAGCGCCGAGGCACTGGCCATGATCAGGGTGTCATGATCGACCCAGCCCGCCGCCGAAACACATTCGTCAAACGTCCAGAGCTGTTCTTCGTCATCAACCCGCGTGAGAAGACGTTTCCCAAGGATGTCGAACCAAAAGAACTGACCGCGGGTGGGATGCCAGAACGCACCTTCACCGAGCGTGCAGACCGTGTCGGAAAAGATCCGCGTGGTCATAAGAAAACAGCGTCATAGGCCATGACGATCTCGGCGGCCAGATCGGTGATGTTGTCAGCCGAACTGCCCGGCTTATAGATATTCGATCCCATACCAAATCCGGCGATTCCAGCCGACTGCCAATCAGCAAAATCAGCCGGACCAACACCGCCGACCGCATAGCATTTTGTGCCCTCGGGCAAAACTGTGCGAATGGCTTTGAAGCCATCAAGGCCAAGCTTGAACGCCGGGAAAAATTTCAGACCATCAGCACCGGCGCGCAGCGCAGAGAATGCTTCGGTCGGGGTCAGAACGCCCGGGTATGAAGACATGCCGTGTGACTTGGTGGCGGCGATCACCTCGGGATTGGCGTCGGGCGACACCACCATATCCGCTCCGATCGACGCCAACCGTTTGACCGATGTTACATCCAGCACCGTTCCCGCGCCAATCTCGGCCCGGTCGCCGGCGTGTTTGACCATGCGTTCGATGCTGTCAAAGGGGTCAGGTGAGTTTAGGGGTACCTCGATTTTGGTGATGCCGGCGTTGATCAAAGCATCAGCGATCGGTAGGGCTTCGTCGGGTTGGATGCCACGTAGAATGGCGATGATTTCGCGCGTCATGCCAGTGCTTTCTTCAAGCTGTTATAGGCTGCTACCAAGCCAGCCAAAGTTGCGTTCTCGGCTTCCACCACCCGCACCGCCGCGCCCTGCGCAGCCAGCGCGGTTTCATAAGCCCGCGCCACGGTATCTTCGCCTAGAATGACCACCTGCTGACCCAACCAGTAGGGTTTGGCGGCGGCAAGTTCTGCGCCGATTAAAAGGGCAGAAAGCCGTGTTCGGGCGGCCTCGGCTGAAAGGTTTTCAAGCAGGCCTTCGGCGCGCAGCGAAAACAGTTTTGCGGCAAGATCGGCCGGGCGCGACATGGTGTCGGCAAGGGCAGCATCAAAGGCGCTTTGGTCCCACCCGTCCGTATTGACCGAGTGGCGCAGCACCGACCGCGTGCTGATCAGATCGAATAATTCACCTGTCATGAACGTGCGGAAACTGACGATCTCACCCGCACTGATATGGACCCATTTGTTATGTGTGCCGGGCAGGCACAGGACGCCGTCATAGTCAGGTTCACCAGACAGAAAGCCGGCGATCTGGGTTTCTTCGCCGCGCATGACGTCAGCGGGGCTGGATTGCTTAACGCCCGGAAGGATAAAAACTTCCATGGCAGGAACTGAAAGATGCGTTGCGTCCGCCACCCCCGGCGGCGCACAGGGCACGGCAACATAAGGGGCTTCCGCCCAACCCTGACGTGACCCGGCCATACCGCAGACCAAGACGGGCAACGGCGTGTCGGTCAGTTTGTCCTGCAGCAGCGCGTGTAACGTTGGTTCAAAAGCATCACGGGCAAGACCGCCCATGCCCTTGTCACTCTCGCGGCGTTCGAGCACCTTGCCTGCAGCCGACATCAACCACACCCGCAGATGTGTTGTGCCCCAATCGACTGCAATCCAGTCTGGCTTCGCACCCAAATCCATCATCCTGTCACCACGACACCGCCATCCACGACCAAAGCTTGCCCAGTGATCATCCGGCTAGAGGTTGAGGCGAGGAAGAGCGTTGACGAGACGATGTCCTCGGGGACCAAATGTTCTTTCAGACACTGACGTTCCAGATGAGCCGTTAGCGCATCGGGTTCAGCCCACATGTCCAGTTGCTTCTGCGTCAACACCCAGCCCGGCGCGAGCGCATTCACGCGGATTTTGTCGGGGCCGAACTCACGTGCCAGCGACCGGGTCATTCCATTGATCCCGCTGTTTGCCGTCGTATAGGCCGGGTAACCAGTGTTGCCCATCATGTAGCTGATCGACGTGAAATTGATGATCGACCCGCCACCCGCCGTCCGCATGCCGTCCATCACCGCCTGACAGGCAAAGAAATAGGCTTTCAGATTGATGGCCTGCGCCCAGTCCCAGAATTCCTCTGTCACCTCTTCGGTGCTGTGGCGTTGGTCGTTGGCGGCATTGTTAACCAGCGTTGTGATCGGGCCGTTGATCTTGGCACTGTCTGCGATCGCTGCTTTCAGCGCGGCGATATCGGTGATGTCGCATTGGATGAAGTGCGGGCGGTGACCTGTCTCGGCCTCCATTTTGGCGACAAACTCGGACGCATCCGAGCGCCCCACGAAAGCGACCTTAGCACCCTGGCGCAGGAATCCCTCGGTCAGCGCAGCACCGATGCCCGAACCGCCGCCGGTGATAAAGACCGACGCGTCGGCAAGGTCATGGAAGGTTGCGTTGCTCATCAATGGCTCTCTCGGGTCACGGGGCGGGTATCCTTGCCCACAAGGAAATCAAGATCCGCGCCTTTGTCGGCTTGCAGGACGTGATCGACATAAAGTTTGGCATAGCCGCGCGAGTAATGGGGGTCGGGGGGGGTCCATGCCGCCCGCCGCTTGTCCAACTCAGCGACATCAACCAGCAGTTCCAGAACCCCGGTCGAGGCGGACAGCTTGATGCGGTCCCCCGTTTTCACCAGCGCCAAGGGGCCGCCTGCGGTGGCTTCGGGTGCGACGTGCAGAACGACTGTGCCGAAGGCCGTGCCGGACATGCGGGCATCCGACACGCGCACGATGTCACGCACGCCTTTCTTCACAAGCTTGGCGGGCACGGGCATGTCGCCCACCTCGGGCATACCAGGATATCCTTTTGGTCCGCAGTTTTTCAGCACCAGAATAGTGTTCTCATCTACCGGCAAATCATCTCGGTCAATATTGGCTTTCAGCTCTTCGATGCTTTCAAAAACATGTGCCGCGCCTTCATGTTCCAGCAGATGATTTGAGGCCGCCGAGGGTTTCACGATGGCGCCGTTCGGCGCAAGATTACCGCGCAGGACACGCAGGCCAGCGGCGGGTTTGCGTGGTTCGTCATAGGCATAAATCACGTCGCGGTTATAGCACTCGGCGTCGTCATAGTAATGCGCGATGTCTTTGCCCATGACCGTGTTGGCCGCGCGCAGCTTGTGCGCGATTTCCTTCAGCACCACCGGAACGCCACCGGCGTAACAAAAATCTTCCATCAGGTATTTTCCCGACGGCATGCAGTTCACCAGCAGCGGGATTTCTCCACCGATCTCGAAATCATCCATGGACAAACCAATACCGACGCGACCGGCCAGCGCCAAAAGGTGCACGACGGCGTTGGTTGACCCGCCCAGCGCCGCGTTGGTCAGGATGGCGTTTTCAAAGCTTTCCTTGGTCAACACCTCCGATAGCTTCAGATCCTCTTCGACCATTTCGACGATCCGTTTCCCGGTCATGTGCGCCAAGGCCATGCGGCGGGCATCGACGGCGGGCAACGAGCCGTTCATCGGAAGGGAAAGACCCATCGCCTCGGACAGCGAAGACATGGTCGAGGCGGTGCCCATCGTCATGCACACGCCTTTGGACCGCGACATTCCGGACTCGGTCGCCATGAAATCTTTCAGGCTCATGTCGCCCGCTTTTACGTCCATTGCGAACTTGCGAACATCGGTGCCAGAGCCCAAGTCGCGGCCTTTCCACTTGCCGTTCAGCATCGGACCTGCGGACAAGACGATTGACGGTAGATCGACCGAAGCCGCACCCATCAACTGCCCCGGCGTCGTCTTATCGCAGCCGCCCAGCAGCACAACGCCGTCCATGCCATAGGCGCGAATGCTTTCTTCGACATCCATCGCCAGCAGGTTGCGAAACAGCATGGCGGTGGGCTTCATCTGGGTCTCGCCCAGTGACATGACAGGAAATTCGACAGGGAAGCCGCCAGCTTCCCACACGCCGCGCTTCACGCCTTCAGCCAGTTCTCGCAGGCCTGAATTGCAGGGCGTCAACTCGGACCATGTGTTGCAAATGCCGATCACCGGGCGTCCATCAAAGGCATGATCCGGAAAGCCTTGGTTCTTCATCCATGACCTGCGGATAAACCCGTCCTTGTCGAGCATCCCATACCAGCCCCGGTTGCGTCTTTCCTTGGTCATGCTGCTTTCCTATTCCGCGCCCATTCGGGGATCCAATCACCATGGGCTGCCAGAAGGTCGCTGACAAGCGACCGGATCTGGCGCAGGTCAAGTTCTGCGGCTGTGTGTGGGTCCATCATAGCGGCGTGATAAAGGTGCTCAGGTTCTTCGTTCAGAAGGGCGCGCACCGTCAGCTCCTGCACATTGATCTGGCTACGCATCAGCGCGACAAGCTGGGGAGGAATATCTGTAACCACGCTGGGCTGCACACCGTTCATGTCCACCAAGCAGGGCGTTTCCACAGCAGCGCCAAGGGGCAGTTGCGGGATCTGACCAGTGTTCGGCAGGTTGCCGTAAGCGGTGTAGGGTTGGCCTGTCACCATCGCGTTCATCATCTCGGCCGCAAATTCGTGGCTCTTGGGCACGTCGATCGCCGCCGCTGTCTTGAGCGCCACCGCCTGGTCCTTCCAGTCTGCCTGCTGTTCGACACAGCGTTTTGGATACTCATCCAGCGGGATACCAAATTCTGCGATCAGGTCATCGCGACCCTCCTTGATGAACCACGGCACATATTCCGCCAGATGCTCGGAGCTTTCGGTGCAAAAATAGCCCAGATGTTCCATCACCTCGTACCGCACCTTGTTGCCGCAGCGGGGCATGAGGAGGGGCGGTTTGGGGAGCGCGCCCGAGCGATAACCATTACGCAGAGCCGGGTAGAGGCTGTTACCCTGCGCGTCCTCCAGTCGCAGGAAGAAGGCCACGTGGTTCACACCTGCGACCTTATAGCGGATGTCGCTTTGAGCCATGTCTAGATCATGCGCAAGTTCCTGTACGGTGTTCTGCACCGAGTGGCACAGACCAACCTGTTTGATATGCGGGAACCGTTCGGCCAGCGCCCATGTGTTGATCGCCATTGGGTTCACATATTGCATGAGCAGCGCGTCGGGGCAGACGGCCTCCATATCGCGCGCGACAGACCACAGATGCGGCACCGTGCGCAGGCCCCGCATGATGCCGCCAACGCCCAGAGTGTCGGCAATGGTCTGGCGCAACCCGTATTGTTTGGGCAGCTCGAAATCGGTGATTGTGCAGGGATCATAGCCGCCGATCTGAAAGGCGGTGACGACGAAATCCGCGCCTTCGAGCGCGCGGCGCTGATCGGTATAGGTTTCGACCTTGGCACCTGTGCCCATCGTGGCGATCATCTTTTTCGCCACCAATTCGCTTTCCGCCAGACGAGTGGTGTCGATGTCCATCAGTGCAATCGTGGCGTCTTTCAGCGCCTCAAAATGCAGCATGTCGCCGACGATATTCTTCATGAAAATCGTCGACCCAGCACCAATAAAGGTGAGCTTGGTCATTTAACAGCTCCGAGAGTTAGACCTGCGATAAAGTGGCGTTGCATTGCAAAGAACATCATGACCGGCGGCAAGGCGGCGACGATACTGCCCGCGCTCATCAAGTGATACTGTGCCACGAATTGAGAGTTGAAGGACGTAATGCCCGCTGTGACCGGCTGTGCGTCAGGGCCTTGCGTCAAAACGATCGCCCAGAAATAATCGTTCCAGATGAAGGTAAAGATCAAGACGGCCAAGGCCGCAATCGCGGGCTTCATCAAAGGCAACACCACATACCAGAAGATCTTCCATTCGGCGATGCCCTCGACACGGGCCGCCTCGATCAATTCAAAGGGCAGGGCGCGGATGAAGTTGCGCATAAACAGCGTGCAAAACCCGGTTTGAAACGCGATGTGAAACAGAACCAATCCCAGCTTGGTGTCGTAAAGACCGGCAGACACTGTCAGATCCCGCACCGGGACCATCAGGATCTGGAACGGCACGAAGTTGCCCGCGATAAACATGAAGAAGATCAG
This sequence comes from Aliiroseovarius sp. M344, assembly GCF_025140835.1. Classification (NCBI taxonomy): domain Bacteria; kingdom Pseudomonadati; phylum Pseudomonadota; class Alphaproteobacteria; order Rhodobacterales; family Paracoccaceae; genus Aliiroseovarius; species Aliiroseovarius sp. M344. The sequence continues at coordinate 3,151,753 of NZ_CP081153.1, read as the reverse complement.
CAGATTGCCGCGGAAGCGATAGATGCCAAGCGCAAAGCCTGTCATGCAAGACAAGGCCACAGCGCCGATCACCGTCGGGACAGTTATGAGGACCGAGTTCCACATATAGCGTGGCATATCAGATTCCAGAAACACCTTGCCGTAGTTGGTGAAGAATTCGAACGACGAGGGCATGCCCCAGTAATTGCCGTTGGTGAAATCCGTCAGCGGGCGGATCGAGAACATTGCAACGGCGATCAGCGGTAGAAGCCACATGATCAGAACAATCGGGACCAGCGCCTGATAGGTGACCTGCGCACCGCGCGAGCGTTTTTCGATGGGGGTTGGGAACATCTGTCTTACCTCCGCGCAGCTTTTTCGTCGCGATACATGGACCACAGGAAGTAGCCGATGAAAACAAGCATGATCAGGAACAGGACAACCGCGATGGCCGAGCCATAGCCCATTCGAAAGCCGTATTCTGACAGGGCTTTCTCGAACATGTAAAAGCTGAGCACGCGTGTTGATCCAAACGGCCCGCCATTGGTCATCACCGAGATCAGGTCGAATGAACGCAGCGCACCGATGATGGTCACCACGAACGCAATAAAGGTCGCAGGCTTCAGTTGCGGCAGGATCACGTGCCACAGCATGCGCCAGCCTTTGGCGCCGTCCAGACGCCCGGCCTCGATCTGTTCAGGGTCCACAGCATTCAGGCCCGTCAGATAAAGGATCATGCAATACGCGGTCTGCGGCCAGAGGCCCGCCGCAATAATGCCGTATGTGGCCAGCGTCGGGTCACCCAGCACGTTGATTGTATCAAACCCAAAAAAGCTGAGCACAGCGTTCAGCAAACCTTCACGGGGCAGATAGAACCACGAAAAAACGAGGCCAACGACCACTTGGCTGAGTACGAAGGGGAAGAAAAACAGTGATTTGTATAGCCGAATGCCTGGAATCGTCTGATTTAGGAACAATGCGATGAACAACCCAGCCGGGATTGCCAGCAGATACAGGGCCAGCCATTTGACGTTGTTCCACAGCGAGATTTCGAACGCGCGGTCAGTCACCAGTTCCTGATAGTTGCCAAGGCCGATATAGGTCGCCTCGCCCAGACCATCCCATTCATAGAGCGATATGTTGAAGCTCTGCAAAATCGGGAAGATCACATAGACCGTAAAGAACAACACGCCCGGAAGCAGGAACAGCAACGGTGTCAGGGTCATCCGATTGCGCCGGACCCAGTTCATATCGTGAGTGGCAGTGGTCATATCGCTCCTCCCGTGGACACGTCATGGGAAAACCCGTGTGAGCTTGCCAATAGCGTGCGTGTTGCCGTTTGGGGCAGGTGCCCCGCGCAATAACGCGGGGCACCTTGTGAGTGGTTTATTTGTAGATTCGCTGGCGCGCGCTTTCCAAGCGGCCAAGGATGTCTTCCAGATTGTCCGGGAACACCATGAACTCTTGCAAGCCTTCCATGCCGACAGATGCCATTTCGGCCGGGAAGTCGCGGTCGAAGAACTGGGCAATACCGCCAGTTGCGTTGTTCGACAACATTTCAAAGCCCTGCTTGATGAACTCGTCGTCCGCAACCGAAGCCGATGCGTTCACTGGCAACTGGCCCAGACCATCAGGTCCGTTGATTTTCGATTGTACGTCGGGTGACGTCACATACTGCAGGAAGGCACGCGCCGCCGCTTTGTTCGGGGCGTTCGAGGCGATGTGGAACGTGTCGGTTGGGGCGTCTTCACCCATCGGCACGTCCGCAATCTTAGGGAACTGGTAGAAGTCGATTTGATCATCCGTCAGACCCGCTTCGCGCAGGTGAGGCACAACAAAATTCCCCATCAGATAAGCCGTCGCTTCGCCGTTCACGAAGAAGGGCAGAGCTTCCTGCCAGCTATAGGTCTGGTGGTCGTCAATGAACGCACCCATGTCGATCAGCTTGCGCCAGTTGGCAAACGTCGCGCGCACTTCGTCTGATGTCCATTCCGCCTGACCAGTGGCCAGCTTCATGTGGAAGTCAAAACCGTTGGTGCGCATGTTCATATAATCGAACCAGCCGCCGGCGGTCCAAAGGAACTTCGACCCGATAGTGTAACACTTCCGGCCCGAATCGACGATCTTCTGGCAGTTGGCGATTTCTTCGTCGAAGGTTGCAGGCTCGGTCAGGCCCAGCTCATTGAAGATGTCTTCGCGGTAATAGATGCCCCACTGATAGTAGGTGTAAGGCACGCCATATTGCTTACCGTCGATGGTCATTGCGCCTTTGACGCTGTCCAATCCGGGCAGGTCGCCGCCGTCCCACATGTCGGTGATATCTTCGAACAAACCTGCGTTCACATAGGGCGCCATGCGGTTGGCCGCATACCAGTTGAAGACGTCGGGCGGGTTTGCCGTAAGTGCATTGCGAATTTGGCTTTTCCAGGCTTCGCGGTCGACGACTTCCAGTTCGACAGTCAAGCCGGGATGCATGGCATCAAAGTCGGCAGCAAGGCCTTCCATGATTGCGCGCGGGGCAGGGTTCGACATGTCCGACATAATGCGGAGCGTGCCGGACAAGTCTTCGGCCGTGGCACTTGTCGCCAGTCCAGCCGTGATGGCAACCGTCGCAACGGCCGCTTTCGTTGATTTCAGCATGAGTATCCTCCCAAGGTTTTCAGCTGTTTTTAGGTTTCATATATTGAAACTAATTTTCAACTGTTGAAACTATGCGAAATCTTGGTTACACATGTCAACAGTTTCCTTGGAGGACAGGAAGCGGGAGGAGAGAGTGATGGGTTCGATGGAGACGCCCCCGGACGCAGCTGGCGGCACAGTCGGAAAAGCGTTGCATGTGCTGGACATGGTTGCTGAGAAGATGCGGCCGGTGCGGTTCAACGATTTGCTTGACGGGTCGCCCTATCCCAAGGCCACACTTTATCGGTTGCTCCAAACCCTCACGGCGCAGGGAATGCTGAGTTATGATGACGAACGACAGACATATGCACCGGGAATGCGCCTTGTGCGACTGGCTCATGCCGCTTGGCGACAAAGCTCCCTTGCACCGGTTGCCCGCCCATTCCTAGACAGTCTGTCGCGCGAAGTTGGTGAGACAATTCACCTTGCACAGATAGACCGCGGACAGGTCCTTTATGTGGACAAGCGAAACGCGGCTTCGCCGGTCGAGATGTTTTCGCAGGCTGGCAAAGTTGGCCCCGGTTACTGCACTGGCGTTGGCAAGGCCATGATGGCGTTTCTAAAGCCAGCCGAGCTTGAAGAGGCCATCAAGAATCAGTCCTTTTACAAACACACCGATCACACCCTGACGAACGCCGACGCATTACGTGCCGAGCTGACGCAGATCCATGAAGATGGCATCGCTTTTGACCGCGAAGAACATGAGGCTGGCATCATCTGCATTGCCGCACCAATCTTGACGTCCAATGAACGCGTCATAGGCGCGCTGTCGATCACCACCACCAAACAGAAATTCTCGCTGGAGGGGCTGGACGCATTGCGTCCTGTGCTTCTGACCACCGCAACCGAAATCGCTCAGGCTGCCGAAAACTGGCAGTTCCCCAGATCGTAAACAGGAGAGTTCACCATGTCTGGCGTGACGCTCACGAATGCTATCAAGAAGTACGGTGACGTACAGGTCATCCACGATATTGATCTGCAAATCGAAAACGGAGAATTCTGCGTATTTGTCGGCCCGTCAGGCTGCGGTAAGTCCACGTTGTTGCGAATGATCGCAGGGTTGGAAGAAACCACAAGCGGTGAAATCCGTATCGGCGATCGCGACGTGACACATGTCGACGCATCCGAACGTGGCGTGGCCATGGTGTTCCAGACTTACGCGTTGTACCCGCATATGTCGGTCGAAGAAAACATGGGGTTTGGCCTGAAGATGAACGGCCACCCGAAGGCTGAAATTCAGAAGAAAGTGGGGGAAGCCAGCCGTATTCTGAAGCTTGATGATTATCTCAGCCGCAAACCCAAAGCTCTTTCGGGCGGTCAGCGGCAGCGGGTCGCAATTGGCCGTGCCATCGTGCGCGGGCCCGAGGTGTTTTTGTTTGATGAACCTCTCTCAAACCTTGATGCCGAGTTGCGAGTGGACATGCGTGTGGAAATTGCCCGCCTCCACAAAGAGATCGGCGCAACCATGATCTATGTGACCCACGATCAGGTTGAGGCAATGACCCTTGCCGACAAGATCGTCGTGCTGCGCGCGGGTCTGATCGAACAGGTCGGCAGCCCCCTGCAGCTTTACAACGACCCCAGCAACAAATTTGTCGCGGGCTTCATCGGCTCCCCGGCCATGAACTTTCTTGAGGGCGTAGTTCGTGGTGGCAATGTGGTGCTTCCATCGCTTGTGGATCGCGAAGTTCAGACAAGTGTTTCCCTTCCGGCGGAGGGTGAAAAAATCCTTGTTGGCGTGCGCCCACAGCATCTGACAATCAGCGCAGGTGAGGGCGGGACCACGTTGGACCTGCGTGAACACCTCGGCGGCGTGTCTTATGATTATCTGATTGCGAGCGATGGCGAGAAAATCATCGTCGAGAACCGCGAAGAGGACAATTTGCCGGAAGGCAGCGCGGTTATTGTCGGATTTGATGACGCAAACTGTATGTTCTTCGACGCAAAGACCGAAGCACGGCTGCGGTAGCGGACCCGGCTTGCGCCACCGATGACGCCACAGCAAGTGTGGTAGGGTTCTCTTCATGGCTTAGCACACGTCGCTTCGTGTTCGAGGGCGCGACGTTGAGGCGCTAGTCCCGACCGCCACATCCGGCTAGTATGTTCAGCAGGGATTGAACACCAAGGTCACGAGCGCAACATGACGAAAAACACCTTCTCAACCAAAGGGCTAACCAAAGTCTATGGGGAAGGGCGGTCTGCTGTTCATGCATTGCGCGGCGTTGATCTGGACATTCCAGAAGGCGAGATCGTCGTTCTGCTTGGCCCGTCGGGCAGCGGCAAGTCCACGCTGTTAAACATTATCGGCGGGCTGGATCGAGCAACCGAAGGCGAAGCCTTTTTCTTGGATCAAAACCTGTCCGCAATGACCGACAGGCAATTGACCCGGTATCGACGTGACCATGTAGGTTTTGTTTTCCAATTCTATAATTTGATGCCCAGCCTGACCGCGCGAGAGAATGTGGAACTTGTCACCGAGATCGCGCGCGATCCGATGGACCCCGACGATGCGCTTGCCATCGTCGGCCTGCGTGAACGGGTCGATCATTTCCCGGCACAACTGTCTGGTGGAGAGCAGCAGCGCGTTGCCATCGCACGCGCCGTAGCCAAGAACCCAACGGTTCTGTTTTGCGACGAACCTACCGGCGCGTTGGACAGTGCCACCGGTCGATCCGTCTTGAACGTGTTGAAGGATGTGAACGAAAAACTGGGTGCGACGGTCATGATTGTGACCCATGCGGCCAGTCAGGCAGCGATGGCTGACCGGGTCATTCATTTTGCCGACGGTGCCATCCGCGAGGTCGTGGTCAACAAGAAAAAACTGTCGCCAGCGGAGATCGATTGGTGAGCCCGCTTGACCACAAACTCCTGCGCGATCTTTGGCGCATGAAGGGACAAGCCTTCGCCATCGGCATGGTGATTGCGGTCGGTGTCGGCATGTTGGTGATGATGACGGGGTTGGTCACGTCACTGAATGAAACCCGCGCGGCCTATTACGAACGCTATCGTCTAGCCGAAATCTTCGCGCCGGTCACTCGGGCACCGGATCGATTGGCCAGCAGGCTGGAAGCAATCGAAGGGGTCAGTGCCGTCGAGCCACGTGTCATTGGCGGGGCGCTGATCGATCTTCCTGACATCGACCTTCCGATACAGGCGCAGGCTGTTTCGCTTCCAGATCTGCGCGCACCCGGATTGAATGACGTCTTCCTGACCGATGGTCGGATGATCGACAGCGACCACTCGGACGAAATTCTTTTGCTTCAGGCCTTTGCCAAAGCCCATGAATTGCGGCCCGGCGACCAGATCTCGGCGACAATGAACGGCGCACGCCGCAGCTTCAAGATTGTTGGCTTGGCCCAGGCGCCAGAGTTTCTTTACACAACCGCGCCGGGCGAATTGATCCCGGACGACGCCCGGTTTGGCGTCATCTGGATGAGCCGCTCAGCGTTGGCGGCGGCCTATGACATGAAGGGTGCCTTTAACGAAGCGCTGCTGTCATTGTCACGCGGCGCGAATGAGGCGGCGGTTCTTGACGCCATCGACCGCATCCTTGATCCATATGGCGGCACCGGAGCTTATCCGCTTGCCGACCAGTTCTCGAACCGGTTCGTCAGCGAAGAAATCAGCGGGCTAGAGGCTTCGTCCACGGCTGTGCCGCCAATCTTCCTCGCAGTTGCCGCCTTTCTACTCTACATCGTGATCAATCGCATGGTGCAGTCCGAGCGTGAAGAAATCGGACTGATGAAAGCGTTTGGATACACAAATGGCGAGGTGGGCGGGCATTACTTCAAACTGGTCATGGCCATCGCGGTCGGTGGCGCCTTGGCGGGGTGTTTGATGGGTATCGTAGGGGGGCGGGCGCTGATTCAAGTCTATGTCGCCTATTTCAAGTTCCCATTTCTGGTGTTCCAACTTGATCCGGCGTCTTTTGTGACCGGTGTCAGTGTCAGCGTTCTTTCGGCTTCGGCAGGTGGCCTGCTGGTGCTGCGCCGTGTTTTCGCGCTGACCCCAGCCGATGCCATGCGCCCCCCTGCACCGGCTGACTACAGCCGCACAGGTCGCATCGGGCATGCGATGAACCGCTTTCTGGATCAGCCGTCGCGGATGGTTCTGCGCCGCATCACGCGGCAACCCGGGCGCATGGTGGGGGCGATGATCGGAATTGCCTGCGGCATGGCACTGAGCGTGTCGATGATTACGATTTATGCCGGGTTTGACCGTACCATCGATCTAACCTTCAACTTGCTGGACCGCAGCGATGTTACGGTCAGTTTTACCCACCCAACCTCGGAAGCAACAATATTCGAACTGCGCCGAATGGATGGGGTCAGTTTGGTGGAGCCGGTGCGGCATGTTCCGGTGGTGTTGAGAAACGGGCTGGCGACGCATCGCGGTGTGGTCAGCGGCTTTGCACCCAATGCCCGCCTCAGCCGCGCCTTGGACAGCGACTTGGCCGAGATACCTTTGGATGGTGGCGGTATCGTGCTCGCCACGGCGCTGGCCAAAAAACTGCAACTTCGGCCCGGCGACATGTTGACGGTCGAGGTTCGTGAAGGCCGCCAGCCGGTAATGCAAATCCCGGTGACGGCGGTGGCAGAAAGCCTACTGGGATCGCCGTCTTACATGGATCTGGCCGCCCTTAACCGCGCGCTTCGCGAGCCGAACCGCGTTTCGGGTGCCTATCTGTCGATCGATAAGGCGCGCGCAACCCAGATCTATAAGGCGCTACAGGACATGCCCACTGTTGCGGGTGTCAGCATGAAAGCGCAAGCTGAGGCCGCATTGCAAAAGCAGATGGACACCGGTGCAGGCGCGATCCGCTATGTCATGGGTGCCATTGCTTTCATTATCACTGCTGGCATCGTCTACAACGCAGCTCGCATTGCCTATGCAGAAAGAATCCGTGATCTGGCCAGCCTTCGCGTCATCGGCTTTTCACGGGCGGAGGCCGCTTTTGTCCTTTTGGGCGAATTGGCGGTTGTAACACTTGTGGCCCTGCCGATTGGTGGTCTTATGGGCTATTACCTGTCCTTCGGTATCGCCGCCGGGTTTTCCAGCGAACTGTATCAGATACCAGCAATCTTCGACCCCGCAAGCTATGGCTTTGCCGCGGTGGTGGTGATTGGGGCGGCCGTTGCGTCGGGCTGGCTGGTGAAACGTGATATCGACCGGGTCGAACTTGTTTCGGCACTGAAAACAAGGGAGTAACCGTCATGGCCAAAGCAAAGAGAAGTTCCCGCCTGATCCTGACTGCGGCAACCGTTCTGCTGGTTGGGGGCGCGTTGGCGGTCGCCTTCTGGCCCAAGCCAACCATGGTTGATATCGGCGAGGTGACTGTCAAAACACTGCAACTTTCCATCGACGAAGAAGGGCGTACGCGGGTGCGCAATGCCTATGTCGTTTCGACCCCGGTCGCGGGCCAACTTCAGCGGGTAACTGTCCAACCCGGCGATCCGGTTGTGCGCGGTGAAACGGTGGTTGCCCATATGCTCCCCACCAATCCTGCGGCTCTGGACGTGCGCACCCGCGAGCAAGCGCTGGCGGCTGTTAATGCTGCGCAGGCTGCGCTGCGCGTCGCGCGGGCCGATCTGAACGCGGCTTTGGCGAACCGCGATCTTGCGCAAGCAGAGCTGGCCAGAACTGAACAGCTGGTCGAACGTGGCATCACAAGCAGCGCAGCACTTGACCGCGCCCGCCAGAGCGCGCGCGTGATGCAGGCCAGCGTGGACACCGCAGAGGCGGCGATTTCAATGCGCGAAGCCGAAATAGCAAACGCGCAAGCACAGTTGATCGGTTTCGATGATCAGGGGTTGGCTGCTGCCATTGGGTCGGCCTCGGACAACATCCCACTGTTTGCCCCCACGGATGGTCGTATCCTTCGGGTTATCCAGCAGAGTGAGACGACATTACCCGCTGGCGCGCCGATCATGGAAATAGGCAACATCCAAGATGATCTGGAAGTGGTCGTTCAATTGCTATCAACCGACGCGGTGCAGGTCGCGGTGGGTGATCCGGTGATCATAGCTGATTGGGGAGGCGCGACCGAGCTGATAGGCGAAGTGGTCCGCGTTGACCCATTCGGCATCACTCAATTTTCCGCTTTGGGTGTAGAAGAGCAGCGCGTGAATGCAGTCATCTCTTTCACCAGCCCCTCAGAAGATTATGCCGGTCTTGGACATGGGTTTCGCGTAGAGACACAGATCATCGTCTGGGAGGCAAAAGATACTTTGGTGGTTCCTTCCAGCGCTCTTTTTCGCAACCGCGACAACTGGGCGGTTTTTGTCATCGCCGATGGAACCGCGCATTTGCGCACAGTTGAGATCGGTCCCAACAATGGCATCGAAGCGCAAATAACGAGCGGCCTGTCTAAGGGCGAGCTTGTCATTCTTTATCCGTCATCTGGTCTGTCTGAAGGGATGAGTGTCGCCGAGCGCGTCATAAACTAGGGTTGGCGGTCGGGTTCGATCACGTGGTGCGCTGCCGGACAGCTCTGCTGCCACTCCTGTCCAAGCAGGTCTAGTTACTCCGCGTGTTCTGAATTGTGTTCCGACCAACAACCCACTACTAGGAATACCTGAATTTCTGCAGGGCCTGACACGTGCTAACACTTCTGAAAAACGCAAATATCTATGCTCCGAACCATGTTGGCCAAGGGCACATTCTGATCGCAGGCGAAAAGATCGTCTATATGGGTGCTGATCTGCCAGAACTGGCGTCGCCACTTGATGTTGCCATACACGATGTGGGTGGGGCGACCATCACGCCGGGCATAATCGACGGTCATGCACATATCACCGGCGGCGGTGGCGAGACGGGGCCATCAAGCCGTGTGCCGCCCATGTTTTTTTCATCCTTTACCCGCGCAGGCGTGACGTCTGTCGTCGGGGTATTGGGAACCGATGACCTGACCCGCAATACGCAGACACTGGTGACGCAGGCCTATGGCTTGCGTGAAGAAGGGTTGTCCGCGTGGTGCCATACGGGTGGCTATCACGTGCCACTGACAACACTAACCGGATCGGCGCGGGGTGATATCGTCTTTCTGGATCCGGTGATTGGGGTGGGCGAGCTTGCAATCAGCGATCATCGATCAAGCCAGCCGACATTGGATGAATTTTTGCGCATTGCCAGCGAAGCACATGTCGCGGGTTTGATGACGGGCAAAGCCGGAATTGTGCATTGCCATATGGGCGATGGCGACCGCGGTCTGGCCATGGTTGAGCAGGCGATAAAGACCTGCGAAATTCCGGCACGGGTTTTCAACCCGACCCATGTGAACCGCAACAAGCCACTGTTTGAGCAGGCGATCATGTTGGCCCGGCACGGCTGTTATATCGATGCGACTGCGTTTCCGGACGGGCATGTCGATCCGGGCATTTCCGCCGCGGACGCCTATTTGCAGTTCAAAGCGGCGGGATGCCGCACGGATCGGTTTACCATCAGCTCTGACGGTGGTGGGTGTCTGCCTGCGTTTGACAAGGAAGGCAATCTGACACGCTTTGGTGTCGGCTTGTCGCAAACCCTGCCAGACACTTTGGCAGAACTTGTGCGCGCAGGTGTTGAGTTGTCAGAGGCTCTGGCGCCGCTGACCAGCAATGTCGCCGACTTGCTTAAACTGCGCCACAAGGGCCGGCTGGCGGTTGGGATGGACGCCGATATTCTGGTGCTAGGAAACGACCTGAGCGTGCGCGACGTCATGGCGCGCGGCCAATGGCATGTCCGCGACCAAAACCCGGTTCGGCTCGGCACCTACGAAGAATTGTGAACGCGTCCGGGCGGCGCCCGGCAACATCTAGGAAAGTAATCATCATGTGCCCAGCACCAGTGTCAGAGGAAACCGATCGCGGATACATCATTCCTATCGGCGGGGGCGAAGACCGGATCAAAGAAATGCAGATTCACCGGAAGTTTGTCGAGCTTTCGGGCGGAGCGGACGCGGATATCGTGGTGATCCCCACCGCCTCGATGCTGGAAGAGACGGGGCCGGACTATAACCGGATTTTTTCTGATCTGGGCGCTGGCAAGGTCGAGTTTCTTCCGATTTCGCGCCGCGCTGATTGCGACAACCCGGACTTTGCCGAAATGTTGGATCACGCCACCGGTATTTTCATGACCGGTGGCAACCAGTTGCGTCTGTCCGCGATTTTGGGTGGCACCTTGGTTGCGCAAAAGATTCGTCGCCGCAACGCTGAGGGCGTTCCGATTGCAGGCACCTCGGCGGGCGCGTCAATCATGTCCGAGCATATGATCGCGGGCGGCAGCAGCAATTCTGGACCGGCCGAAGGAAATATCACCTTGGCGCCCGGCATGGGGCTGACAAATGCGGTGATCATCGACCAGCACTTTACCCAGCGTAACAGGCTTGGGCGTCTGCTAACCGCTTCGTCTTACAACCCTTTTTTGATCGGGCTCGGGATTGACGAAGATACTGCCGCCTTCATCGGACCGGACAATGTGTTGGAAGTTGTGGGCAGCGGAACGGTGACGATTGTCGACGCCAATCACCTGACGCATTCGTCGATGTGGGATGCACGCGAAGGCGAAGCGATCAGTCTGCTAGGTCTTCGCCTTGACGTTCTCGGTGAAGGGTGCCGTTATGATCTGAATGAACGTATTGCCTATCCACCGGATGAGCATGTCGCGTTTTGCACCCTCCCGGTGCCCAATGATGAAAACAGCGGGTAATGCGGGAGCAATAACAAGTTTCGAACGGGGGAACGCATGAAGGTCATCTCAACCAATGTATTTGTCGGCCCAAATGTCTGGGCAAGCTTTCCGGTAGTTAGACACGTCATTGATCTGGGATTTCTTGAGAACTGGCCGACCGCGAAAATCGGTTCCGACTATATTGACCATTTGATCAAGGCGTTGCCCGGGTTGGCCGAGCATGGCTGTTCGTATCGCGAACCGGGAGGATTTATCCGCCGCTTGCGCGAGGATGAAGGCACATGGCTGGGTCATGTTCTGGAACATTGCGCTCTGGAGATACAGGGCGTTGCTGGCACAGACGTCTCATTTGGTCGAACCCGATCCACAGGCGAGCCGGGTCATTACAACATGGTCTATCAGTACCGTCAGCGCGATGTTGGTTTGGCCGCGGGTGAGCTGGCAATCCGGCTGCTAATGCATCTGCTGCCGCAGGAATTGAAAGATCAGGCCGACTATGAGTTTGATCCCGAATTCGATTGGGAAGACGAACTGCGCACATTTGTCTTGCGCGCACAGCGCAAGGAATTTGGCCCGTCGACCGGGTCGCTGGTCAAAGCCGCAGAAGAGCGCGATATTCCGTGGATCCGTTTGAACGAACATTCGCTGGTTCAGTTTGGCCACGGCAAGTATCAAAAGCGGATTCAGGCGACGATCACCTCGGAAACCAAGCACATCGCGGTCGAGATCTCCTGCGATAAGGAAGACACCCACAACCTTCTAAATGATCTTGGCCTGCCAGTTCCCCATCAACGGATGGTCTATAGCGAACGCGAGGCGATCCGGGCGGCGCGCAGTATTGGTCACCCGGTTGTGGTCAAGCCGCTGGACGCAAATCACGGTCGCGGCGTATCGATCAACCTGAACACCGATGAAGAGGTCGAGGCAGGCTTTGCCGAAGCCAAGCTGCATTCCAAAAGCCGTGCCATACTGGTCGAAAGCTTCGTCACCGGATTCGATCACCGGATGCTTGTCGTGAACAACAAGCTGGAAGCGGTTGCCAAACGCGTGCCCGGCCATGTGGTCGGCGATGGTAAAAACACGATCGCGAAACTCGTTGATATCGTTAACGAAGACCCCCGGCGCGGGATCGGTCACGAGAAAGTCCTGACCCATCTGGAGTTGGACAATCAGGCCAACCGGCTGCTGGCCGAAGCGGGTCACAGCGCCGAAACCGTCCTGCCCAAGGGCGAGGTGTTTTTCCTGCGCTCGACCGCCAACCTGTCAACCGGTGGCACCGCCATCGACATGACCGATGTGGTGCATCCCGACAACCGCGACATGGCAGAGCGAGCGATCAAAGCGGTGGGGCTGGATGTTGGCGGGGTCGATTTTCTGATTGATGACATCACCAAATCCTACAAAGAAATTGGCGGCGCGATTGTCGAAGTGAATGCCGCGCCGGGCTTTCGTATGCATGTAGCCCCCTCAGAGGGGCAGCCACGCGATGTCTCGGGTCGGGTGATCGACATGCTGTTTCCGGCAGGCGAACAAAGCCGTATCCCGATTGCGGCGATCACCGGAACCAACGGTAAAACAACAACCTCGCGTATGTTGGCTCATATCATGAAAACCAGCGGCAAGATCGTTGGCATGACCTCGACTGATGGCGTTTACGTTGATGGTAAGCTGAGCGTCAAAGGCGATATGACCGGTCCAAAATCGGCGCAGATTGTGCTGCGCGATCCGTCGGTCGATTTTGCGGTGATGGAAACGGCGCGCGGCGGTTTGGTGCGCGCAGGTCTTGGATATAACCGTTCGAACGTAGCCGCCTGTCTGAACGTCTCCGCCGATCACCTTGGGCTGGGCGGGATCGACACGGTCGAGGATCTGGCCGTCGTCAAACGGGTGGTGGTGGAAAGCGCTACAGATACAGCAGTTTTGAATGCCGATGATATCAACTGCCTTAAGATGGCAGACTACGCTGATGTCGATACGATCTTTTACGTTACCACAAATCCTGCGCACACGCTTGTGAAGGAACACATTAAAGCTGGCGGTAAAGCGATCGTGCTGGAACATGGCATGAATGGCGACATGTTGACGATCTATGACAACGGATTGCACATGCCTGTTTTGTGGTCGCATTTGATCCCGGCGGCGTTGGAGGGCAAGGCGCTTTTCAATGTGCAGAACGCTATGTTCGCGGCCGCCATGGCCTATAGCTTCGGGGTGGATCTGGACAATATCCGCCACGGGTTGCGCACCTTCGACACCAGCTATTTCCAAGCACCAGGCCGGATGAACGTCTATGATGAATATCCGTTCAAGGTCATTTTGGACTACGCCCATAACCCTGCTGCCATTGGCGCAATGACGGGACTGTCTGATCGGCTTGATGTAAAAAACCGCCGCATTGTCGTGGCCGCCATGCCGGGTGATCGACGCGACGAGGATATCACCGACAGCGCGCGGCTATTGGCGGGCCACTTTGATCATTACATTTGCAAAGCCGATGACCGTCGTCGCGGGCGTGGACCCGACGAGGTCCCTCAGATGATCAAGGCCGAACTGATGCGGCAAGGTGTAGACGAAAGCGCGATCAGTGTTATCCCGGATGAGGTCGAAGCGGTGAATGCCGGGTTGGAGATGGCCGAGCCGGGCGATCTTCTGGTCATCCTTGGCGACGACAGCGCGCGGTGCTGGAAGCAGATCATCTATCACAATGCGGAAGAGGCCGATGCGGAGGCCCATTCCGCCACAGTCAGTTCGACAATTGCCACCGAGTTCGAAGACATGTTCGAGACGCGGCAAAAATTGGTCAGAGACGATCGTGGTGTGCGATTGGCCCGCGAAGTTACCGAAGACGCTGACTGATTGGGGCTGCCGATGGACCGGATTGAAGAGCTTGAAAACGCACTTGATATCCCTTGCGCCCACGCCGACCACATCCGCGTCGAAGATGTCCGACGGCTCACCGGGCCGGGATTGTTATGGGATCACCCGGGCGCGGTGCTCGACGTATTCTGTGATGATGATAGCGGTGACCAGATCGCGGCGCTTTGGAAAACCCACGCCCGCCACGTGCTGGATGCGCTGGGCTGGCAAGATCAGCACCTGACTTGCCGACGATTTCAGGGGGGTGTCAACCTCGCCATTTCTGCGCCGATGGATCAGCTTTACTCCGCGATATTTGCGGCCGAGACCGCTTGGCATTTCTGCGCCGCCATCCTGTTGGACGAGGCACCGGGAGAGTTCGACCGTATGATCGCCGACGTCGCTGCAGTGATGGAGAAAGAGAAAAACCCAGCCCTGATAGCGCTGATCGCGGCAGCAGAAGCGCATGGGGTGGATATTCTGTGCGATGACGACGAAATTTCGATCGGGCATGGCACTGGCAGCAAGGTCTGGCCTGTTGATGGATTGCCGCAGCCTGCGGAGGTCGACTGGGCGACGCTTTACGACATACCCATCGCCTTCATCACAGGGACAAATGGCAAGACCACGACCACCCGGCTTTGTGCCGCTATGGTCAAAGCAGCGGGCAAGGTTGGGGGACTGACGTCGACCGATTTTGTGCGGGTGGGCGAGGATATTCTGGACCGTGGCGATTACTCCGGGCCCGGTGGTGCGCGCATGCTGTTGCGTGATCCGCGGCTTGAAGTCGCCTGCCTAGAAGTTGCGCGCGGCGGCATTCTGCGCCGGGGTCTGCCAACCCGTCGCGCTCGCGTTGCTGTTGTGACCAATGTCGCGAACGACCATCTTGGGCAATACGGCGTCAACACCGTTCCCGAGCTGGCTCAGGCGAAGTTTGCGGTGCATCGGACGCTGGCCGATGATGGCGTGTTGGTGCTGAACGCCGATGATCCGTTTGTTGTCGACGAGGCGGCCAATACGGATGCGACAATCTGGTGGGTGTCGCTGGACGCTGCAACCGCGCCGGTGAAAAATGCCCGTTCCAATGGCACCCCATGTGCCTTTTTGCGCGACCGGGATTTGGTGTTCTTCGACGGACTATCAGACCAGGTAGTGAGCGTTGTATCCGATGTGCCCATTACCATGAATGGGGCCGCGAAATATAACGTCTCGAATGTGTTACAAGCCATTTGCGCTGGGAAAGCGATGGGTTTGCCGGACGATGCAATCCGCGAGGGTTTATCGGTTTTCAGGCCGGACCCCAAAGATAACCCTGGTCGCTGCAACGAATTTGCCCATAACGGCGCACAGGTGTTTGTGGATTTTGCTCACAATCCGCATTCGATCGCAGCCGTTTGCGAAGCCCTATCTGGCCTGCCTGCCAAGCGCCGGTTCATCATGCTCAGCCATGCGGGCGACAGGTCGGATCAAGATATTCACGATGTAACTGTTACCGCCTTGCAGTTTCACCCCGACGTTGTCGTAGCTGCAGAACTCGCTGGCTATTTACGCGGTCGCGAACTGGGCGAGATCCCTAATTTGATCGAAAAGGCGGCGATTGGAGCAGGTTTCGATGCAGGTCAAATCTATCGCGCCGACAGCCCTACGCAGGGCGCGCGCCTGATCATGGACCAGTTACAGACCGGAGATTTGGCGTTGCTGTTGACCTTGTCCGAGCGCGACGAGGTGTTTGAACTGTTAAGCTAGCTGATGGCCAGCGTGAGATGCGGCGCTTCTTTGAAGCCGGTCTTTCCCGTCCAGAAACGACCCGATTGTCACGCCGACATCGTGTCGCTGGGTATACATCAGAAGATGACCGGCCGAGTAGACCTCTAACTGGGCGTTTGCCATCATGTTTGCCAGCAGGATCTGGTTGGTGATTGGGATCAGCCCATCGTATTTTCCGGCAATGACCAGCGCCTTTTGCGGCAGTTGCCGCAGCCAGGGCAGGCTGGTCCAACTGCACATGGCGCGCACTTGAGTGAAATAGCCTTCGGGGCTGGGCGCGATGGCGTGCTTGGAATATTCGCGGAACTCGCCGGGCGAAAAGATGGCTTCACCGCCATACATCAGGGGACCGACGAAATTGCCATAGGCCTTGCTCATGTAGCGCATGGGGAACATGATCTCGGTCAGGGCAATCGGGGTGCCCCACCAACTGCCGACGCCACCAGCCGAGGTGATCGCCAGCACCAGTTTGCGCACGCGATCCGGTGCGTCATAGGCCATCTGCTGCGCCAAAGAACCGCCCCAAGAGATGCCCAGAATATCGAAACATTCAACCTTGAGCGCGTCCATGACCTGCATCGCGAAGTCTGCGTAGTCCGGGATTGACGTGATGCTATCAATCATGGGCGTGCGCCCAATGCCCGGCATGTCAAACGCGATGACGGTACGGTCGGCAATCTCGTCGATTAACGGCAACAGAACTTCCATCGATTGTCCAAGGCCGTTGCAGACCAACAGTGGTGGACGGTCACTTGTTCCCTCACGCCGCAAATAACGGACGCGATATTCGCCGATCTCAAGGGCTTTGAAAGAGATTTCCGCATGCGGGTTTCTGGTGTTCAGGTCTTTCATGCGTTACGTCCCCTCCAGCACATAGGTGCCGGGTGCGCGGTCCGTCGGGGCATAGGTTTTGTTGCCCAGCACCTTCGGTTTTGGCCCTCGTTCTGCGGCGTTGTTGGTATCGAGCCATTCCAGCCAGTGCGGCCACCAGCTGCCATCGGTCAACTTGGCCGTCTCGTGCCAGCTGTCGGCATCCCCACCGGTCTTGCCGCCTGTCCAGAATTTGCGACGCGTCTTTACCGGATGGTTGATCACGGTGCCCGACACGTGGCCGCCGGTGGTCAGCACAAACTCGGTCGGGCCGGACACAAGCTCGGTCGCTGTGAAAGAGGTTTTCCAAGGCACAATATGGTCGCCATCGGCGGCCAGGAAATAGCACGGCAGGTCAATGTTGCGCGTATCAACCGGAGTGCCGCACAAGGTCAGCGCGCCAGGCTCTTTCAGCTTGTTCGCCATATACATTTCTTCGACGAAATAGCTGTACCATTTGGCCGGCAGGTTCGAAGTATCGGCGTTCCAGTACAGCACATCGAACGGGGCGGGGCTTTTGCCCATCAGGTAATTCGAAACGACGAAGTTCCAGATTGACTCGTTCACATGCAGCATTGCCATCGCGTTGGCAATATCGCGGCCCGGCGCGAGTTTTTCAGCTTTCAGACGTTGATTGTACACGTCGACTTGCGGCTGATCGATGAACACCTTGATCTGGCCCGGATCGGAGAAGTCGATCAGCGATGACAGGAATGTCGCCGTGCCCAGTTTGGCCTTCAAGGCCTTTGGCATAACGGCCAGCGCCGCCGTCAACATCGTGCCACCATTACACCAGCCCAAAATGTCGATTGCATTGGATTTGCTGACCGACGACGTGACTTTCACCGCCTCGAATATCCCGTCGGCAATGTAGTCATCCCAACTGTGATCTCCCATTTCAGGCCCCGGGTTGCGCCAAGCAATGGTGTAAACGGACTGCCCCTGTTCCAGCAGATACCGGATCATCGACTTCTTCTCGTTCAAGTCAAAAATATAGAACTTGTTGACGCAGGGCGGCACGATCAGGATCGGCGCTTTGCGCGTTTTGGCCACCATCGGCTCGTACTGGATCAGCTCGATCAATTCGTTGCGGTAGATTACCGCGCCGGGTGTCGTGGCAAGGTTCTTGCCAACCTCGAACGCTTCTTCGTCAGTGGTCGAGATATAGCCCTTCTCAAGATCAGCCAGCAGGTTCTGATAGCCATCGATCAGGCTTTGCCCGCCGGTTTCCTTGGCAAGTTGCTGTGCTTCGGGATTGGTCAGCAGAAAATTGGTCGGTGCCATGTTGTCAGCCGCGATGCGGGCATAGAAGCTAAGCTTCTCTTGTTCTTGATCAGGCAAACCAGCTTTGTCCGCCATGTCGACCATGGCTTTCGCGGTCAGTTCATAGGAATGGCGCAGAATAGGGAAAATCCCTTCGCCCCATGCCTCGGCCCCGAAACGGCGATCGCGGGTTTCTGGTGCGGCGGCCTCGCCGTGCAGCGCGGTGCCCATCCAAAGTTTCGCCATGTCGCTTTGGTATTTGAGCATGGTATTGGCCCAATCCGCAAAGGCGGAGCGGTCGTTTTTGTTCATAGCCTCTAGCAGCTTGAAGAAATCTTTGGACATGTCCCGCGCCTTTCCGGTTCCGAAGCGTTTGGGCGATCCTCGCAGCGAAATGCTTCACGAATTTTGCAAGCACTGCGATTCATGCCACTTTTGTATCTGCGAAAGATGACAGCAAGGATCAATGCTCAATTTGCCACAGGTATTATGTGTGTTTGTACTCCTATGGCAATCTGGGTGGAAACAGGGCTGGTGGTGTGCGCCATCATTTCAGATTTGTCCGCCGCTTAGCATCACATCCAGGTTCTGCTGCTCGCCCAGGCCGCCGGGTCCAAGCTATTCCCAGTTGGTCTGGGCATGCAAGGGCGGCGCCTGTTCATTAAAGAAAGCGTTTATAGGATGTTGAGGAAATCCGACCCGTCGCCGGATTTTGAGCGAGGTCAAGACCCCTACCGAAAAATTGCGTTACGATGCTAAGTGGTTCGCTTGGCAAAAGCAGGCCGTGAAAGCGGACCGTTTTTAAGTGAGAAAATGGAAGTTTATGGTTAAAAAACCGACGGCACCTAAGGCCCGACAATGGGGCAATACCGGTTCGAAGTCTGCCGAGCCAGGTAACAATGGCAGGGTCAAGCCAACGCGACGCACGACACCTGTTCGTGGTGCGTTTCCGGTGGTTTGCCTTGGGGCTGCGGCCGGTGGGTTGAAAGCATATTCCGAGTTCCTTGACGCGATGCCATCAGACAGCGGCATGTCGTTCGTACTGGTTCATCATGGCGATCCCGACCACGAAAGCCTGATGGCTGATCTGTTGCAGGAACACACTGACATGCCTGTGTTCTTGGTGCGGGATCAGGAAAAGCTAAAGCCGGATCAGGTTTACGTGATTCCTCCGAACCGGTTTTTACAGATCAATGACGGCAAGCTGAAACTGACGGACCCGACTGACGAACAGAGGTTACGGTTGCCGATTGATTGCTTTTTGGAATCGCTGGCGCAGGATGGAACCCATCCAGGCATTGCGGTCATACTGTCGGGCACCGGCAGCGATGGAACCAGCGGCAGTGCGCGTATGCGCGAAGCCGCCAACGAAGAGATGGAGGCGTCGAAGGAGAAGTTGACGGCGCTTAAAACGCAACTGCAGCAGAAGATCGAGGACGAACGCCGTGCTTCGGACGACCTGAACAATCTGTTGTCCAGTTCTGGCATTGCGACAGTGTTTCTTGACCGCCAGTTGAACATATTACGGTTTACGCCTGCCACGCGCGCGTTGTTCAACCTGATCAACAGCGATGTCGGCCGCCCGTTCAGCGACATCGCCGGAAAAATCGACGATCAGAATTTCGCCAGCGATGCCGCAAGCGTACTTGAAACACAGGTGGCGCTCGATCTGGAAGTCCAAAGCAGGGAAGGTCGATGGTTCATCCGGCGCATTCTGCCCTATCGCACGCAAGACGGCGAGTTCAACGGCGTCGTTGTCACGTATTCGGATGTAACCGACCTCAAGAAACTGCAGCAACACAATCAAGAGGCACAGACGTTTGCCGACGACATCATCGACACTGTGCGTGCGCCATTGCTTGTGATCGGGGAGGACATGCGGATCGTCCGGGTCAGTCGGTCCTATCGAGAAGTTTTCTCGATCTCAGCCGACGAGCTGATCGGGGAGAATTTTTTCAAGGTGCAAGGTGGGCAGTGGGACGTTCCGGCGCTTCGCTCTTTGATCGACGGGGTTCTAACACAAGACGCCACACTTGATAGGGTGACGGCTAGGGTGAATACGGCAGGCAAAAAAAGCCGCGATCTTGATATTCAAGCACGAAAACTTCGCCAGACTGTTGGCGGCAAGACCCTTGTACTGTTGGCAATGGAGGATGTGACAGATCAAAACCAGACGCAGCGGGAGCTTCAGTTCCGGGAGTCCCGTTTGAGCGCTATTGTCAACGCGGTACCTGAGGCCATTATCACGATTGACCAGACCGGAAAGGTGCGTCGCTTCAGCCCGTCAGCAGAGAGGTTGTTCGGCTATAGCGCGGCAGAGGTGATCGGCGAGAATGTCAAACTATTGATGCCGAGCCCTGACCAGGATCGGCATGACACTTATATCGCGCGATACCTGGAAACCGGGGTGCAGCGCATCATCGGCACTAACCGCGAAGTTAACGGCAAACGCAAGGATGGCTCGATCGTGCCGCTCCGCCTGAGCGTGTCAGAAATGGAAATGGGTGGGGAACGCAATTTCCTTGGAATTTTGCATGACCTGTCAGAAGAACGGAAACGTCGCAGCGAGCTGGAACGCGCCCAGAAGATGGAGGCTGTCGGTCAGCTGACCGGCGGTTTGGCGCATGATTTTAACAACCTGTTGACGGTGGTGATTGGCAATCTGGAGCTTCTGGAGTTGCAGCTGACCGATAAGAAACGCCGCTCGCTTTTGAACGAAGCATTGGAGGCGTCAACCTTGGGTGCGACGTTGACCAGCAAGTTGTTGGCGTTTTCAAAAAGTCAGGCGCTGGAACCGGAATATGTGTCCTTGAATGATCTTGTAGACAGCATGTACCCCTTGCTGAAGCGCACCCTGGGCGAACACATCGACATCGACTTAAACCTGGCAGAGGACCTTGATCTGACGCTGGCCGATCCCGGTCAGATCGAAAGCGCGCTGCTGAACCTGACGATCAATGCCCGCGACGCAATGCCAGATGGCGGCAAGCTAACCATTGAGACGGCAAATGTTAACCTGGACAAAGATTATGCTGCCGCAGAGGTGGATGTAACGGCCGGGGCTTATGTGGCGCTTTTGGTCACTGACTCAGGTGCTGGAATGCCTCCGGAAGTAGTCGAGCATGTGTTCGAGCCATTTTTCACAACGAAAGGCCCAAGCGCAGGTTCTGGGCTGGGGTTGAGCATGGTCTATGGTTTCGTCAAGCAATCTGAAGGGCATGTCACGGTTTACAGCGAAGAAGGTAGGGGGACGACGCTCACCCTCTATTTACCAGCGTCCACGCGTGCGACAGATAAGCAAACTGAACCTGACGTCCTTGCTCCTAGCGCGGCCAATCAAGAGACTGTGCTTGTGGTTGAAGACGATGCTCGCGTGCGCAGATTGACCGCCAATCGTCTGGAAAAGCTGGGGTATCAGGTGCTGACTGCCGAGGATGGACCGAGCGCGATCGACATAATCAAGTCGACTGCGGGAATTGAGCTTCTGCTGTCGGATGTGGTTATGCCGGGTGGCATGACCGGCCCTGAGGTTTGCGATCAAGCGCTGCGGATCAATCCAAATTTAAAGGTTCTATTGGCAACTGGATATGGCCGAGGGGCCGAGACGACACCGATAGGAACATCAGGAATGAAGCCGATAGTGCTGCGCAAACCGTATGGTATTCGAGACCTTGCCGAAGCGTTGCACAGTCTGTTGAAAGAGCCGAAGCGATAATGGAGGAATACCATGGCGCTTTACCAAGACCGCGTTGATGCCGCTCACAAATTACTTGCCACGCTGCCAGAGATCGAGCCGGGCAAGGCTGTTATCTTGGCCCTGCCGCGCGGTGGGGTGCCAATTGGTGATGTCATTGCCAAGGCCCTGAACGCACCGCTTGATCTGATCCTCGTCCGCAAGGTCCCGTCACCACAAAATCCAGAGCTTGCGCTTGGTGCGGTGACAGGCGCACACGAGCTTACAGTGAATGATCGCGTCCGTCGCATGCTTGGTCTGACGCCTCAAGATGTGCAAAATCTTGCGGCAACCCAGGTTGAAGAAATCGACCGCCGTCGCGACCTTTATCTTGGGGGTAAGGCGCCTGTGTCTCTGATCGGCAGAACGGCAATCGTGGTGGATGACGGGATTGCAACGGGAGCCACCGCGTTGGCGGCGCTGAAAGCGGTCAAGGCGCGTCAACCCGACCGGATCATCCTTGCTGTGCCAGTTGCAAGTGAAGATGTGCTGGCTGAACTCCGCGCTATGGTCGACCAGATCATTTGCCCAGCCCCGCATCTTCCATATGGCGCAGTAGGGGCCGCTTACACAAATTTTCCGCAAGTATCCGATAAAGAGGTCATTGCGTTGCTTCGGCTGCAGGACGAAGTTGGTCAGGCTGAAAGACCTGCCTGACGGCGGCAACACCGACGGAAGCAAACAGAGAGCCAAGCTGTCGACCGCTGCTGCAACAGGCTGCATCACTTTACGGGTGGGATTCTGTCAAGACCACGCGTCAGCTGGGTCACTTTGCTGTCGGGATCAAGGCACTGTCGGATTCCGTCGAAGTCCAGCGTTTCTTCGACCTCGAGACGCTCGATCAGGTGGCTGATCTGGTCCTTGTGTTTCCGCAGCACGTCTGTCGCCTGAGCTTCGGCGTTTTTTAGCAAAGCAATCACGGCCTCATCGACATGCGCGGCGGTTGCATCAGCGTGACCGCGTGGCTGGGCAATGGACTGCCCGAGGAAGGGGTGGTCTTCGCTTTCACGTAGATTGACGGGGCCGAGTTCGTCAGTCATCCCCCAACGTGCCACCATCGACCGTGCCATGTCCGTCGCCCGCCGAATGTCGTCATCAGCGCCGGAACTGACAGTTCCCAGCAACAGTTTTTCTGCGGCACGTCCGGCCAGAAGAGTGATCAACTGACCCCGCAGAAAGTCCTCGTCCAAGGTGTGCCGTTCGGTTTCGGCCAGCATATGTGTACCGCCAAGTGCCTGACCGCGCGGAATAATTGTAACTTTATACAGGGGATCGACTTTGGGTGTATAGAATGCTGCAGCCGTGTGCCCAGCTTCATGAACCGCAAGGCGGTGTTTCTCATCGGGTCGTATTGCGAGCGTGCGCACGGTGCCCATCATTACCTTGTCGCGCGCCTCGTCCAAGTCATCGCGCGTGATCAGCGACCCGTGACGGCGCGCTGCAGTAATCGCTGCTTCGTTCAATAGGTTCTTGAGATCAGCGCCAGAAAAGCCGGGGGTCCCTGCCGCCATCGAGTCCAGATCACCAGTGTCCTGCAAAGGGAGGTTGCGCGCGTGAATGTCCAAGATAGCGCGGCGAGCGGTCTTGTCGGGAAGGTTAAGGGTGACGTGGCGATCAAACCGCCCGGGTCTTAGCAGTGCCGGGTCAAGCACGTCGGGCCGGTTGGTCGCTGCCAGAACCACAACAGCTTCGCGATCTGCAAAACCGTCAAGCTCCGCCAGAATTTGGTTCAATGTCTGTTCTCGTTCGTCGTGGCCGCCACCCAATCCGGTGCCACGGGTGCGTCCGATGCTGTCCAGTTCGTCGATGAAAATAATCGCCGGTGCAGCCTTGCGGGCGTTCTCGAACATTTTTCGCACCCGACCCGCGCCGACACCGACGAAAATCTCAATGAACTCTGAGCCGGATGTAGAAAAGAATGGCACCTCTGCCTCGCCGGCCAACGCCTTTGCAAGCAGCGTTTTACCGGTGCCAGGCGGCCCAACCAACAAGACACCGTGCGGCACTTCGGCGCCAACCTGTTGAAACTGTTCGGGGTTCCGCAGAAATTCGACCAGTTCAGCCACTTCGCGTTTGGCTTGCTCCTGTCCGGCGACGTCGTCAAACGTCACCTTTTGCCGGGTTTCGCTTGGTTTTGCGAACCGACCGCCCAACAGTCCACCAGAGGCACCGCCGCCAAACCCACCGGGCAAGTTTCCCATCATCCGGCGCTGCATCCAGAAGTAAAACCCAAGGATCAGCAACCACGGCAACAAAAAGGTTAGAACAGAGGTGCCGGTCGGGGCCTCCGCTGTGATTTGCACCTCGTGCTGTTCCAGCAGATCCAGCAACGATGGATCGCTTTGTGTTGGTACGACTGCGTGGAATTGCTCTGCCGGTTGTGCGTTGTTGGATACTATGATTGCGTGCTCCTTCAGCACTGCTGAGGTCACGTCACCCGAAACGATCATCGATTTGATGGTGCTATAGGGCACGGTGGTTTGTGATGATTGTGGGGTTAAGTTCCCCAACACACCCAGTAACGACACCGCCATCATTACGAACAGGGCTGGCAAAAGCCAACTTGGCGCCGGCGGGCGTTGGTCGGGCGGGCGAGAGTTCCCATCGGGCATAGCAAAGCCTTCTCTGTTTCAATGTAGTATGAAGCAAATGGACAGGATCATCGTTGAGCCACGTCAATGCTGATCAAATGGTGTGGTTCATATTCTTTTTTGCTGACCTGGTTCTGTCTTCTGCGACAACACTTCTGTCGGGTTGAAACGCCAGAATACCTGCGGGCAAAGGCGGCGCTCTTGCGGCGTTCCGAGTTGATCACGATTGATGGGCATCCACGGCACCAGCGCTGCCTTGGTGGGTTTCAAGTCGGAACTGGTGGAATATGCGCAGTGTGTTCGAGGCGTAGTTCGCCCTCGGCCGGTTTCGTGATGATAATGGGGCAGCGGGCTATGTCCATCAGCGCGCGCAAGTCTTGAAAACTGCGAAACACACTGGCGGAAAGGTCAACAACCACCGCAGCTGCGTGGAGCCGCGAAAGATGATCCAAAAGGGCGGAACTGGATGAAAAGGTTTGGTGGTTAGGCGACGGGTCCACACCAATGGACAGAACGACAGCATCGGTGTCGAGCGCCGTGGCAAGCGCAGAGCCCAACTCACGTAGGTTGGGAGCGCCAGCAGGCGGCTCAATCACAACCACCGAACCACGTCGCCGATGGGTGGCGCGGTAGCCCAGTAGTAAGATGTCCCAACTTCGCGCTGCGCCAGAGACCTCTTGTATCAGATCGCCACTCCGGCTTTCGAAGTTCCACACCGCCGAGACTGACTGTGCAAATCTCGATAGGTTTTCGTGAAAGGCGCGCTGTTCGCTTTGTAACAAGGTCCGGATTTGGTTTTTGTCGGGCGCAAGGATCATCGAACCGCTTGTGGTGATGATCCGTTGACCTGGCATGGCGGCGCGAGCTTCGAGCGTCCTTTCGCTGACGAACAACCCACCAAGATCGACTGTGCCAGTGGTGGCAAGGATACGGGCAAGCCGCAGCGCGCTGTCTGCATCGGCACAACTTGCCGCACCGATCAGGATACGTTTGTGGGACCTTTGGGTCATGTCGTTGTCTCGCTCGCGTCCCGAGATTGATAGGCGCCGAATTGCTGTCGTCTGTGGGCAAACTGAAGAAGTTTTTCTTCGATACGCGCGTTAATCGTGTCGTCGGGAAAACGTCCGCTCCGGTTACGTTTGCCGGCGGGGTGCCCGGTCAAAGCCTCGATCCCCTCATTGATCGTCGCCACCGGAATGACGTGGAACTTTCCGTCGCGCACCGCGTTCACCACGTCTGGGCGCAGCATCAAGTGGTCCACGTTGGAATGGGGGATCAGCACGCCCTGCTGCCCGGTCAGGCGCCGCGCCTTGCAGATGTCAAAAAAGCCTTCGATCTTCTCGTTCACACCGCCGATGGCCTGGACTTCGCCAGCCTGATTGACCGACCCTGTCACAGCCAGCCCCTGCCGTATTGGTGTGTCAGAAAGGGCTGACATTAAGGCATAAAGTTCCGCCGAGGATGCGCTGTCGCCATCGACACCACCATAGCTTTGTTCGAACACGATGCTGGCGTGCAGCGACATCGGCACGTCAAGCGCAAAGGTCGACGTCAAATAGCCCGACAGGATCAGCACCCCCTTGGAATGGAGCGGGCCGCCAAGCTCCACCTCGCGTTCGATGTCCACAAACTTGCCTGCACCCATTCGCACCCGTGCCGTAATCCGAGACGGACGCCCAAAGTTTGTTGTGCCAAACCCAACCACCGACAACCCGTTGATTTGCCCGACCGCAGTTCCTGTGGTGCTGATCAGGATCGTTTTGCGTGTCATTGCTTCTTGCGTCAGTTCGCGCGCGCGCGCGGCGCGGCGGTCAGCCTCGTTTACGGCGCGTGCAATGTCGTCTGAAGCAATAGCCTTTCGTTTCGCCTTGCCCGCATAATGGTCAGCCTCGCGGATCAAGTCGTCCAGTTGGCCCAGGTGCAAAGAGAGCTTTTTGGTATCGCCAGCCAACCGCGACGCTTCGTCCAGCAGCCGGGCAACGCCGCACCTGGTTAGGGGGCGCAGCCCATGGCTTTTCACATATCCCGCCAAAAGACGCGCAAACTGTGTCGCGTTCCGCTTAGAGCGTGGCAGGTGGTCATCGAAATCCGCCTGAATTTTGAATAGCTGCCCGAAATCTGGGTCGAGCATCGCCAGTAACGCATGCAACAGGCGGTCACCAATGAGGATAACCCGCAGGTCAAGCGGAATCGGGTCTGGCTCTAATGAAACGGTCGAGGCAAGGCCAAGCCGATCGGCCATAGATGAGATGGTGATGGAGCGGCTTTGCAAGCAACGTTTCAATGCATCCCATGCATAGGGCTCGGACAGGATGCGACGCGCATCGATGACAAGGTAGCCACCGTTGGCAAAGTGAAGCGCGCCGGGTTTGATCAATGTGAAATTGGTAACAAGAGCACCCATTTGCGCCACATGCTCGATCCGTCCGGTCAGGTGTCCGGCGGTGGGCAGATCTTCGGTCACCACGGGAACGCTGTGATCGGGATCGTTGGCATGAGTTACCATGATGTTGACCGCGTACCGGTCAAATTCCGGCTCGCGATGGTATTTCTTGATTTCCTCAGGGAAGGCACCGTTGTGACCGCCCGATGCCGCCGCAAGAAACAGTTCCGCATTGGCAACGATATCTGCGCGCACCGCTTTAAGATATTTGGTGATTGCGGTTTCGCTTGGCAGGGTGCTTGCAACCTCGCGCACACGCGCTGACACTGCCTTCTCGGCCATGGCGGCGTGAAGTTGGGTCAGCCGCGCGCGGTGTTCTTTTTCGAGCTTTGGAGCCTCTTTCATGATCCCGGCAAGTTCTTGCTGGAGCCGCTCGACCTTCTTGCCGATCTTGGTCCGCATCTCTTTGCTGAGCTTCTCGTATTCATCCGGTTTGACAACGTTTCCATCAACAATGCCCGCCAGCATGAAACCCATCGGTGTACGCAGCAGGGCGACATCCTCGGCATGGGCGCGTTTGGCAAATTCCGTCAACGCGGTTTCGTGGCGCGCGCCGTATTCTTGCTCTAACGCGCGTCTTTGTGTCTGGTATTCCTCGGATTCAAAAAGTGCAGGAATTTCATTGGCCAAATCGTCAACAAGTTCCTGCATCGCGCGGCGCAAGTCAGGGGCGGTGCCGGACGGCAGGCGGAGCGCCTGTGGCTTGTGCGGGGCTTCGAAGTTGTTGACATAGACCCAGTCAAACGGCGTCGGTCGCACGCGTTTTTCTTCGTTCAGGATACGGTCGACCAACCGGTGTCTTCCCGACCCTTCGCGACCCAGCACGAACAAGTTGAAATCATAGTGCTCGATCTGCGCCGATAACCGGATCGCATCCATGGCTCGGTTTTGACCGAATAATCCATCGAGCGGGACAAGGTCGTCAGTTGTTTCAAATCCGAACCCCTCAGGGTCAAACTCTTCCCTTAACGCTTCTGCCGGTAAACCTGCTGGGAGAGGGAGTTCGGAAGGGCTCGATTTTGCCATGGATCTCTTTCTTTCTTACGGCGTCACGTGCGCGCCATACGCCGGCAAAGACGTGTCGCAGGTTCGCCCAGACCTAGGAGTTGGGTTCGGGCGGTGAAATGAGACAGGATGCCCCGGCGAGACATGACCTCGTCCCCGAAGGCATGGGCAATGCTTGACCTTATGATCAACCGGCAACCCAAGCCCCGTGTCTTATTGCCAAAGCACCTGCTTACTACCAACAGCAGCTTAACGGGGTCGGGCGATGGTCAATTGATCTATCTCATTCCGGATCAGGAAGGGGGAACAGTCACGGCGAGGCTGACGTAAGTGGCCAAAGAACCGGGACGATCAGCAACAGTAAGCCGACTGTCAGTATCGTTAACGGCAATCCAGCCCGTGGGAAGTCGCGCAATCTGTAGTTTCCCGGTGCATAAACCAGCAGCAGCGCGGGCTCAAAAGGTGCGATAAATGACAACGATGCTGACAGTGCGATCGTCACCGCAAATGGGCGCGGATCAACCTGAAGCGCCTCTGCCATTTCCAAACCGATGGGCAGCACAGTCAAAGCTGCTGCTGCATTTGACATTGGCTGGGTCAGAAGGATCGTTGCCAGCGAAATCCCAAGCAGGACGGCGCGCGGCCCAAAAGGGCTGAGCCAGTCCAGCATGATGTCTGCCACCCAGGCGGCGGTACCAGTATGCAACATTGCAATCCCAAAGCTCGACATTCCGCCAATCAGGATCAGGATACGCCAACTGATCTTGCCGAAGGCATCCGGCAGCGACATCCGTCCGCTTAGGATCAGTGCCAGTACCGCCACCAGAAGCGCGACGGAGTGCGGCACCAGACCGACTGTTCCGGCAGCAATGGCAAGCGCAAACACGCATAATGTAACCCATCCTTCTGTGCGGGATGGTGGCGCCGGTTCCGGGGTCATTAGCAACGCCAGATCAGGGTCGGTTGTGAGCTTTTCCAGGTCTTCTGACGCGCCGGACAGCAACAAACGATCTGCGGTTTTGAGACGCATTCGGTCAATAGACACTGCTTCAGTCTGTCCCCGCCGGTGAAGGGCGTGAATGTGTAGCGCGGGCGCGAATTCTTGCCGCATCTTGTGCAGGGTTTGGCCAAGCCAGCGCGCGCCCGGCATCAGGACGGCTTCGGCGAAAACCTGATCAGAGGCTTGCTTATGCTGCCAGCCTGTCTTGCTGGCGAACCGTTTGTCTGTCGATATGTGCATGATGGCGTCACGACTGCCGTGAACAAAGATTCTGTCACCGGCCTCCAGTTTGCGCATGGGATGTGCTGCCATACGTTCGCGATCTCGACTGACAGCGAGCGAGGTTAACGCAAAAGCATCGAAGTCAAGATCGCGGACACGTTGTCCGATGGCCGTTGATTTTTCCGGGACCACTAGCTGTGCATGGTAGTGAACCGTGGGCGCGTCGGTTTCCTTTTGGTTCTTTGAAGTTTCCGGCAACATCTGCGCGCCCCAGACCGCCATGAACAAGATGCCTGCAAGGCTAATGATGATGCCCACAACGGCAAATTCGAACATTGCAAAAGGGGGGTGCCCAGATCGAACCAGCGCACCACTTGTGGCGAGGTTAGTTGAGGTGCCGATCAAGGTCGCCGATCCCCCCATCATCGAGGCGAAAGCCACCGGCATCAGCAAGCGTTTTGGTGATAGCCCGGTACGTTTCGCAATATCCGTTACGACCGGGATCAGAACGGCAGTCGTGCTTGTGTTGGTGAAGACTGTCGAAAGCAACGAGGACACCGCCATCAATGCCGCCGTGGTCCGTCGGGGACCCACGTGCGGGCGGCGCACGATCTTGCGGACTGCCAACGACATTAACCCGGACTCGGCAAGACGTCGGGACAGCACCATAACGCAGGCCAACATTACCACTGTCTCACTTGAAAAGCCTTGAAATGCGATTTCCGGTTCGTGGATGCCGGAAATGACAAGAGCGGCGACAAGTAAAAGTGCGACCAGTTCTGCCGGTATCAGCTCTGTTGCCAGCAAGACCATTGCCGTTGCCAGCAAAGACAGAACGATGGCTATTTGTTCGGTCATCGGACCGTTCCCTTTTGCTTAGCTCCCGTCGGATAGACCGCCGAGAAGCGATGGGGTGCCGCTTTCAAAACAGCACCGCCAGTCGCGTGCTGCCCCAGATGATATGCCAAAACAGGTAAAACACGATCCTCAGACCGATCATCGCGGTGAAACCGTGACGCTGAAACAGCCAAAGTTGCACGCTGCTAACCAGCGTTACATTTCCGATCACCAGCCAAGATTGCATAGTGGCACCCGGACTGTAGTAGGCTTGAAATACTGGTTCGGTGAACACTGCAGGCAGCAGCAACCAAATGACCGGTATGCGCCGGGGTAAGATGATTGCGAAAACCGCAATCGGGACTAGGTGGAACAGCACTTCGGCAACAAACCCTATGGCTGGATAGAACGCCAACGCCCAAGGAGGCGCAATGTTCATGTCACGCGGGAATGGGATCAACAGATCAATGACTACCGGCGGCACAGCCAATGCAGCACCAAGTGCAACCAATTGCGCCAAGCTGCGCCAGTTGACTTGCAGTCTGCCGAACCCACCGATCGCGCGGGATCGAAGCACCAATAGTAAGGGATATCCCGCAATCGCGCAGACCAGAACAACTGGCAAAAGTGATGCCGCGCCAAGAACGGGCATGGATGCGATGTCGCTGAGTTGAAAGACCAAGGCGCAGGCAGTGGCGATTGTTGATAGGATCAGATAGGAGCGGTGACCGGTCGATGCGATTTGCAAAGTCGCCATGTAACTAAACCCTCCTGTCGCACAGATGTTCTGGTTGTCAGAGCTGCAGCGATCCACATTCGTGTTCCGACTGCAAACGGCACGGATACTAAGGTAAAGCATGACGCGCGCGCACCTTTGACCTGCGTCAAGTGGCTTGTCTGCGCCTTGGTGCCCTAGCCCAAGGATACATCGAGAAACAGCATTACGACTAATCCGATCATCAGCCCAGCGGTTGCAGCTTGGTGATGACCTCGGCGGTGTGTTTCTGGGATGATCTCGTGGCTTATGACAAAGATCATCGCACCAGCAGCAAACATCAGCCCCCAAGGTAGGATGACCTGAAAGTAGGTAATGGCGGCAGCGCCAATCACACCAGCCAAGGGTTCGACCATCCCTGTAGCAGCCGCAATAAGGAACGCCGTCTTGCGTCGGTAACCCTCGCTTAGCAACGCGACGGCGACGGCAAGCCCCTCGGGCGCATTTTGCAGGCCGATCCCAATGGCAAGTGACGTGCCAGCCGCAAGATCTCCGGAACCGAAGCCGATTCCGACGGCCAGGCCTTCAGGAATATTGTGGATTGTGATCGCGATGACGAATAGCCAGATCCGACGCAAAGCATCGGTCATGGGACCTTCATGCCCGGTGACAAAATGTCGGTGTGGAATCGCCTTGTCCATGCCAAAGACAGCGGCCGCCCCCAGCAAGATTCCCACCACCGCGACCGAGGCTGGCACCCACGCACTGTTATAGGTTTGCTCTAACCGATCAAGCCCGGGCAAGATCAGGGAAAAGAACGCAGCGGAAAGCATGACGCCAGCAGCAAACCCCAGCAAGATGTCGTTCGTTCGAGCCGAAACGCGGCGGCCTGCCAGCACCGGCAATGCGCCGATCGCGGTCATCATACCGGCGCAAAAGCTTCCGATGGTACCCAGCAAGAACGGGGTCATAGTTCTACATGCTCCGACTGGCGCTCATATCGGCTGATGACATCCGAAGGCACGGCTTCCCCTTAATTGCGTTTCAGCTTTTTGTGACCCGGCGCGGTCTTGGGCAAAGGTATCCGCCGCCAGCAAAAGTGAATTGATCCGGATCAATCGATGCGGGCCGTGATTGTCTAGGATGACCCTGAACCCCACGGATGAGATTTGGTACAGGAGGTAAGCTTATGTCTGCCCAAGGTCTCGAAGTCATAGATCGCACCGTGCATCTGACCCATGAATGGATCAACGAGCTGACTGAGCGGTTGGATTGGACCAGCGCGCATGATGCTTTGCGTTTGATGCGGGCCACGTTGACCGCAGTGCGCGACCACATCAGCCATGAAGAGGCCGCGCAGCTTTCCGCGCAGATGCCCTTGCTGATCCGTGGCATGTTTTTCGAAGGTTGGCAGCCCGCTCAGACCCCAATGCGCGACCGTAATGTTGATCATTTCATCAGTCGGATCGAGACGACCTTTGGCGCGTCCACCGAGTACCGGGGCCCCGAGGATATCACGACCGTTTTCAAGCTGTTGAATGCCCGGATTTCAGACGGCGAAGTCAAGGACGTTCGTGGTGCTCTGCCCGAGGCGATACGCAGCTTGTGGCCGGGCTAAACCGCACAGCGATACCGCTTTGCTGCTGGGAAATGAAGAACCGGAGGTCTTATGAAACAAGAAAGTATCAACAAGACTGATCGCCAACGTAAATCGGCAAATTTGCCAGATTACGCCGCGTTTTCTTCTTCGTTTGACTGGACCGACGCCCGTGCGCTGTTGGACGGGTTCGACGGGGGTAAACTGAACATTGTGCACGAGGCGATTGACCGCCATGTGGCTGCAGGGCATGGCGATCAACTCGCGCTTCGTTGGATATCCAAGTCCGGCGCACGGCGGGACTTCATCTATGCCGAGCTTCAAGCTCAGACCAACAGATTTGCCAATATGCTGCTTGATCTGGGGATCAGCCGTGGTGACCGTGTCTATTCCCTGCTGGGCCGCGAGCCCGAGCTTTACATCGCCGCGCTTGGCACGATGAAGGCAGGGGCCGTTTTCTGCCCGCTGTTTTCTGCCTTCGGCCCCGAGCCGATCCAGTCGCGGATGCATATCGGCGAGGCCAATGTGCTTGTGACCTCAGCGCGGCTGTACAAGCGGAAGGTGAAGCAGATACGTGACACGCTGCCTGCGCTGCGCGAAGTGCTGTTGATTGACGACATGGCGCAGGACATCGCGGAAACGCGACAAATGGGGCCGATGATAGAGGCGGCATCGGACAAGTTTGAATGCGTCCAGATGGACCCTGAAGACACCGCGTTGTTGCATTTTACCTCGGGTACGACAGGCAAACCGAAAGGCGTTGTGCATGTACACCAAGCCGTAGTTGCGCACCACATGACGGGGCGATTTGCGCTCGATCTTAGACCCGGCGACATTTACTGGTGCACCGCCGATC
This sequence comes from Aliiroseovarius sp. M344, assembly GCF_025140835.1. Lineage (NCBI taxonomy): Bacteria > Pseudomonadati > Pseudomonadota > Alphaproteobacteria > Rhodobacterales > Paracoccaceae > Aliiroseovarius > Aliiroseovarius sp. M344. The sequence goes on along the minus strand of NZ_CP081153.1, from coordinate 3,118,673 downwards.
CCGGTTGGGTGACTGGCACAAGCTATGGCATCATTGCGCCTTTGACGAACCGCGCCAGCATGATCGTGGACGAGGCTGAATTCGACGCGCTGCGCTGGTATGACACTCTTGAAGCCGAGCGGGTCAATGTCTGGTATACCGCGCCAACCGCGATCCGCATGTTAATGAAAACGGGTGACGAAGCGCTGGCTGGGCGCGAGTTCCCGGCCCTGCGTTTCATGGCCAGTGTGGGCGAGCCGCTGAACCCCGAGGCCGTTTGGTGGGGCGTTGAGGCGTTCGGCATGCCGTTCCACGACAATTGGTGGCAGACCGAAACCGGCGGCATCATGATCGCGAACTATGCGTCAATGGACGTAAAGCCTGGGTCGATGGGCAAGCCGCTGCCGGGTATCAAAGCTGGAATTGTTGAAGTAACTGATGACGGCGCCCGCGAGCTGACCGACCCTTTGGCCATGGGAGAGTTGGCCCTGCGCCCCGGCTGGCCGTCGATGATGCGTGGTTATCTGCACGAGGAAGCGCGGTATCAGAAGTGTTTCCGCGATGGTTGGTATCTGTCCGGTGATTTGGCAATGCGGGATGCGGATGGGTATTTCTGGTTTGTTGGTCGTGGCGATGACTTGATTAAAAGCGCAGGTCACTTCGTTGGACCGTTCGAGGTTGAAAGCGCGCTGGTTGAACATCCCGCCGTCGCCGAAGCTGGTGTGATCGGTGTGCCGGACGATACCGTGGGCCAGATCATCAAAGCTTATGTTGCGCTTAACCCGGGGTTCAATCCCGGTGATGACCTGCGGCTGGAGCTGATCGGCCATGCCCGTAAACACCTTGGCCCAGCGGTTGCACCGAAAGACATCGTTTTTCGTGAAAACCTTCCCAAAACCAGATCAGGCAAGATCATGCGTCGGCTGTTGAAGGCCCGCGAACTTGGCCTGCCAGAAGGCGACATCTCGACATTGGAGAGTGATGAAAGATGAAAGTGGACACCCTGAAACCCCGTCTCGATCACGACCACGTGCGTGACCTGTTGCACGCAATGATCCGTATTCGCCGGTTTGAAGACAAATGTGCCGAGCTATACACGCAGCAGAAAATTCGCGGCTTTCTTCATCTTTATGACGGAGAAGAGGCCATCGCCGCCGGGATCATTCCACTGCTTGGCCAAGAAGATCGCGTGGTCGCCACCTACCGCGAACATGGTCACGCTTTGGCGCGTGGGGTCCCTATGGGCGCCGTGTTGGCCGAGATGTATGGCAAATCCGAAGGGTGTGCGGGCGGGCGTGGCGGGTCCATGCATCTGTTCAGCCGCGACCATAATTTCTATGGCGGCAATGCGATTGTCGGAGGGGGTTTGCCTTTGGCGGCGGGATTAGCGCTTGCCGATCGGATGCAGGGCAATGCCGCTGTGACAGTCTGTTTCTTTGGTGAAGGCGCGGTGGCCGAGGGCGAGTTTCACGAAGCAATGAACCTTGCCGCGCTTTGGGATTTGCCCGTGCTGTTTGTCTGTGAGAACAATGGCTATGCCATGGGCACCGCGCTTGGCCGGTCTGAAGCCGAAACGGATATCAGCGAAAAAGCCAGAAGCTACGCCGTCGAGGCCGAGACCGTCGATGGTATGGATGTGGTCGCTGTCGAAGTCGCAGCGCGGCGTGCATTGAAATCCATTGCGGACACCGGAAAGCCCTACTTCCTAGAATGTCGCACCTACAGGTTCCGGGCGCATTCAATGTTTGATGCCCAGCTTTACAGATCCAAAGATGAGATCGCAGAATGGCGCGAAAAGGGTCCGATCCTACGCTTTCAGAAATGGCTTGATGAAAACGGCCTGTTGCATGCTGACGAAGTTTCGAAGCTCGTTGTGGCGGTGGACGAAGAAGTGGCGGACGCTGTGTCCTTTGCGGAGGCAGGCACAGACGAGCCGGTTAGCCGTCTGACCGATTTCGTGATGTCCCCCGATCGCCCCACGCCACCAGAACCGCAGCCACCTGTGAACATGCGCCCAATGACCTATCGCGACGCGGTGAAAGAGGCGATCGTTGACGCCATGACCCGCGATGATCACGTGTTCCTGATGGGTGAGGATGTTGGCCAATATGGAGGCTGCTATGCAGTGAGCAAAGGGTTGTTGGATCAGTTTGGTCCGGATCGCATCCGCGATACCCCCTTGTCGGAATCCGGTTTTACGGGGGCAGGTATTGGCGCGGCAATTGCAGGCATGAAGCCCATAGTAGAGGTCATGACGGTCAATTTTTCATTGCTGGCGCTGGATCAAATTCTGAACACGGCGGCAACGTTCCGCCACATGTCAAACAACCAGTTTGGCGTGCCGGTGGTGATCCGTATGGCGACGGGAGCAGGTAAACAACTGGCAGCCCAACACTCGCACAGTCTGGAGGGCTGGTACGCCCATATTCCGGGTTTGCGTGTGCTTGCACCTGCCACGTTAGAGGACGCGCGCGGGATGCTCTGGACAGCTCTTGAAGATCCAGACCCGGTCCTGATTTTTGAAAACGTGATGTTGTATAATCGCGAAGGGGAACTGGCCGAGAACGCAGGGCCAGTGGATATCGACCGCGCCGTCATCCGTCGGAAGGGCCGTGATATCTCGCTGATCACTTATGGCGGTTCGCTTTTCAAAACACTGGAAGCCGCCGAGGTTTTGGAAAGCGCCGGGGTTTCTGCCGAGGTGATCGACCTGCGATCCCTGCGGCCTCTGGACATGGAAACCGTGAAAGCTTCGGTCGCCCGCACCCATCGCGCCTTGATCGTGGATGAAGGCTGGAAGACCGGAAGCCTTGCTGCTGAAATCGGAATGCAGTTGGCGGAGGACAGCCTGTACGATCTTGATGCGCCCCTTGGTCGCGTGTGCAGCGAAGAGGTGCCGATCCCCTATGCACATCACCTTGAACAGGCGGCGATTCCACAGGTGGACAAGATCGTCGATGCCGTCAAAAAGATGATGGAGCAGGGGGCATGAGCCAGTTTCTTATGCCCTCGCTTGGTGCAGATATGGAGGCTGGAATCTTGGTTGAACAGCTCATTCCCGCAGGTGAGAAAGTGCATCGTGGCGATATCATCGCTGTCGTCGAAACCCAGAAAGGCGCGATCGAGATCGAGGTGTTCGAAGACGGCACGCTGTCGGAATGGCTGATCGAAACGGGGACCAAAGTGCCCGTAGGCACGCCGATGGCGGTGATCAATGGGTCGGCAAAGATGTTGTCGGATGTCCCCGATCCGACGCCGGAAGTGCCGCAGCCCACGGATCCCGTGCCACCGCCCTTAACACCTGAAGTGCCACAGCCAGCAGAGCCTTTGCCCATCCCCGCAATACCCGAAGAGCCAGCCCCAACACCCGATCTGCCCGAACTTGAACAACGCCGCAAAGTTTCGCCAGCAGCACGTCGCAAAGCGGCGCAGGCTGGAATTGACCTGTCGACAATTCAGCCTGTCGGGGGGCATATCGTGACGTTGGCAGATGTGGTGGTGCAGACTGATGTAAAGCAAAGCGAAGCCAGCTCAGGTTCCAATTTGTCGCCGATGCGTGCGGCAATCTCGGCAGCCATGTCTCGGTCTAAACGAGAGATACCGCATTACTATTTGGCCCAGACGCTGGATTTGCAGGCGGCGCAGGATTTTCTGACCGCGCTGAATGCTGAACGTCCGCCGCAAGATCGGTTTTTGATCGTCGCACTGTTTGCTAAAGCAATCGCGCGAGCTTTGAAGAAATACCCAGAATTCAACGGGCATTTCGAGGATGGAAAATTTGTCACCTCTGAGGCGGTGCATCTTGGGCTGGCGATCAATCTGCGTGGTGGCGGATTGGTGGCGCCCGCGATTTTTGACGCAGAAACCCGCGATCTTGATGATCTTATGGCGTCGATCCGCGACCTGATTCAGCGCGTAAAGTCGGGCAGTTTTCGCGCACGTGAAATGTCGGCGCCGACGATTACGCTGACCAGCCTTGGGGACCGAGGTGTCGATACGCTTTTCGGTGTGATTTTTCCGCCGCAAGTGGCGATCATCGGCATCGGCACCCCCGCGCCCCGCGCCGTCTGCACTGCGCGCGGGATAGAGCCACGGTTGTCTGCCACCATCACTCTGGCTGCTGATCACCGCACCAGCGATGGTCACCGAGGCGCGCTTTTCCTGAACAAAATAAACGCATCATTGCAAGAACCGGAGACGTTATGACAGAAACCAGTGCTAAAGCAGTTCTTATCCGCGAACTTGGTCGGATTGCTCCGGAAATTGAAATTGCAGAGATCGACCCGTCCGGCGATTTGCGTGAGGAGTTCGACATTGACTCAATGGATTTCCTAAACCTTGTGACCGCCTTGTCTACAGCGCTTGGTCTTGAGATGCCCGAGGCAGATTATGACGAGATGAGCAGTTTCGACGCCATGGTGACTTACTTGGACCAACACGCCCGGTAGCACCCCGGTCAATGTTGCAAGTTGTCTGGCAAAGCACATTCATAAGTGCCGCCGTCTGGCAGGGTACAAACCGCTCGCAAAGCCTCGTCGCTACGCAATTCATAGCGTTGAAGTTTCTTGGACTGATCAAGTTGGTCATAGTAGGCCATGCATGCTGCGCGGTCATAGGACTCGCGCCGCCAATCAGATTGGAACCATTGGGTGAAAGCGGCAGTTAACGCCGCGTCGCGGGTTCCGCCGACGGCTTTGACCGCTGCATAGGCTTCAGCAATGTCACCATAGTCTTCCAGATCAACAAATGTATCCCAGGGCCCGTGATCGCCGCGCTGTTTGAGCGTCCAGACAGCATCGGCGGTAATAGCCATTGCGTCAGCTTCGACCATGAATGCAAAGCGGACCTCTTCTCGCACGTCAAATCGGATAGAGGCGCAATGGCCCCGGCTGAACTGGTCGAGGTGGCGCAATTCATGCAGCAAGATCACTATCGCTTCCGAAGTGCTGAGCGTGTCACGCAGGGCGATCATGTTACGCGCGGGTTCAAAAAAGCCACGGGCAAGACCCTCGTGCGGATCAATACAGACCGAGACGACCTGTTCACGGGCGATTTTGAACAAAGGGCTTTGCCCAGCCTGCGCACGCTTGAGGATGGCTTCAAGCTTGATTTGCGCCGCTGTTACGGCTGTTGCATCAATTGTAGCAAGGCAAAACTCGTGCTGAGGCAAAGCCGGCGCGGGCACCGTTTCTGCCCATGCAGGCTGGTCGGCTGCCATCAAGGCGCCAACAGCGAAGGTGAGGGGTGCCCACCGGACCACTGTAGGCCACTGCATCACGACACCCCTCTTAAGTCTGCTATTTTTGAATCGATTCAAGATAGTAGGCAATCGAAAGCACGCGACCCCGGACCAAGACCTCTGCGCCATATTCTCCAGCAATATCAATTGTACTATCTTTGAAGCGCATCCCCCAGATCGGCATCATCGTTCCGTGTGGTCGCAAACCTGTGCGGCCGTCGATCGCATGGATGACATTGAGCATCGGGAATTCTCCATCATTTCCCTGAGAAAGCAATGTCAGGTCCGGTACGTCAATAGTCAACAACTCAGCCACTTCACCATTACCGGTGGCGTCTGCGCCGTGGCAGCTAGAGCATAGCTGCACGTAATCGGTTTTCCCTGCATCATCGGCAAAGGCCGCAGGGGTTGCGACGATGCCCATCGCGAAAAGAATTGGAAAGGAAATTGTTTTGAATTTCATGGGTTATCCTCCGGCTTTTCTGCTGATGCGTCTCATTCATTCAATATGGATAAACGGAACATCACTGACACCTTAGATGGTTGATCCGGGATCAGAGTGATCTGCGTCAATCCCAGATCACGACGTCGACTGATGGCCTGCGTGATTTGATCTGGCTCAGGGCAAGCCCGGGGCAAACAGGAATAATGAAAAAAAAGGATACTGATTTGCCTCTTGAACACGACCACAGCCGCGAGGCTATCGCAGACCGGCTTGCCGGTTCTGTTCGGACAACACACCTGCGCGACATGATCTATGGCGGCATTGATGGTGCCGTGACGACTTTCGCCATTGTTGCCGGAGTCGAGGGCGCTGGATTGTCGCCTAAGGTGATTGTCGCATTGGGGATAGCAAATGTTTTGGCTGATGGATTTTCGATGGCGGCGGGCAATTTTGCCGGTACCAAGGCGGATTTGGATGACCAGAAGCGCCTGCGGGCTGTCGAAGAACGTCACATTGATTTGGCACCGGAAGGAGAACGAGAGGAACTGCGTCAGATCCTGCAAATGAAAGGGCTTGAGGGGGATGTGCTAGAGCAGGCCACTGATGCGATCACGGCACGGCGTTCGACCTGGATTGATATGATGATGGTTGACGAATACGGCTTGTCGCCTGTGAATCCCGAACCCAAACAAGCAGCAGTTGCGACGTTCCTCGCGTTTCTTGTTGCCGGAAGCGTGCCTTTGTTGCCCTTCATTTTCGGCATGGACCGTGCGTTCGAAATATCGGCAGTTGGCACGGCCTTGGTGTTTTTTGCCATTGGAACGATGAAAAGCCGTTGGTCATTAGCGCCGTGGTGGCGTTCGGGGCTTGAAACCCTTTTGATCGGAGGTGTGGCCGCTTCAATTGCCTATTTTGTCGGAACGCTTTTCAACAATTGATCGAGAGAAGAATTGACTTGTATCACTAAGTCACACGCATAATGCGGGTAATCAGTTTGTAATGAGTGAGGATTGATGCCCGCCGATACAAAAAATACTGCCTTGTTGCAGGCCGTCTTTGATGCCGCCGTTGATGCGATAATCGTGGCGGATCAGGCGGGGATCATCACAAGTGCAAATGCGGCGTCCAGCCAGGTGTTTGGCTATTCCACCGAGGAAATGCTTGGTCAGAACGTCACTATGCTGATGCCGGAATCAGAGGCCGTTCGCCATGATGACTATATGGCGCGTTATTTGGAAACACATGAGCGACGCGTTATCGGAAGCGGTCGCGAAGTTCAGGGCAAGCGCGCAGATGGAAGCGTTTTTCCGCTTTATCTTTCGATTGGTGAACTCGAGGTCGAAGGTAAGCCTACATTTGTCGCCATTCTACACGACCTGACCAAACGGATTGAAGCACAAGAGGCTTTGGCTCGTGCTCAGCGTATGGAGGCATTCGGCCAACTGACGGGTGGCCTTTCACACGATTTCAATAATCTTCTGACGGTCATAGTTGGCAACCTTGAACTGCTTGAGATGCGGTTGGAAGGCGACGCACATCAGGAGTTGATTGCCGATGCACTTGAAGCAGCCGAAGTGGGTGCCGAGGTAACTTCGCGGCTGTTGGCATTCGCGCGTCGGGCGGTGCTGACGCCTGAATCAATTAACATAAACAAGGCCTTGAACTTGAAGGCCCTTAAAGACCTGACCGGTTCTCTAGGCCCACGTCATAAGCTGGTTTCGAAGCTACAGCTCGAGGTCTGGAAGATCGCGGTCGATGTCACACAGCTTCAGACTGCTGTGCAAAATCTTATTGAAAACGCACGTGATGCGATGCCCGATGGTGGAACTGTCAACATCGAAACACGCAATGTGGAGATCGATGCGGCCCAAGCCGCGCAGGATGTTGATCTGAAACCGGGGCGGTATGTCGCGTTGTCTGTGACGGATGCTGGAAACGGTATGCCGAACGAGGTGCAAAGGCAGGTATTTGATCCTTTTTTCACCACCAAGCCGAGAGGTAAAGGCGTTGGTCTGGGCATGTCGATGATCTATGGTTTTGTCAAACAATCCGGCGGCCATATTACGATCAACAGCGAGTCTGATCGTGGCTCGACTGTAACGCTTTATTTCCCTGCATTACCCGAAAGGGCCGACGACGCCGAGGCGATGCCGGGTCCAAGCCCAAGCATCGGACACGGTGAGTTGGTGATGGTGGTTGAAGACGACGACCGCGTCCGGCGGCTGACGTGCGAACGCATTCAGAATCTGGGATTTCGCGTGATCGAAGCGACAAGCGCGCAACAAGCTTATGATCTGCTACAGACGACACCGGACATTGCATTAGTTTTCACGGACATCCTGATGCCGGGTGCAATGTCAGGATACGAATTGGCACAACGGGTCAGGCACGACCTGCCCGATATGAAAATTCTGCTTACCTCTGGATATGCGGGCGAGTTGTTGCACGATGCAAGGCAAAGGCTGGAATTTCCGTTGCTGCGCAAGCCTTATCGCCAGTCTGATCTGGCCACCCATCTGCAGGCGCTTTTCCCAGCACGCTAGATGGTTTCGACATCTGCAGCGAACACATAGCCAATACCGCGCACGGTTTTAATCAGTTTAGGATGGGAAGGGTCGCGTTCGATTTTCTTACGCAAGCGCGCGACTTGATTGTCGATTGTCCGATCAAGCGGCGTCCATTCGATCCCCCCAATTAGATCCAACAAAGTTTCGCGGGTCAAAGGGCGCTTTGGGTTGTTCAAAAATACGCTCAGAAGTTTGAAATCGCCACTGGTCAACTCGCACGGCACGCCTTGGCGATTGAGTAGCTCGAAATGTTCAAGATGGGCCGTCATCCCATCAAACACCAACCGGGAAACTTTGTCGGGGGCAGAGGTCGATTCAGAAATCGCTGGTTTGGCGTTCGCCTTGGCGCGGCGCAAGACGGTTTGGACACGTGCCAGTACTTCGCGCAGGTGGAAGGGTTTGACGATATAGTCGTCTGCACCGATTTCCAGCCCGACAACCCGATCGATGATATCGCCTTTGCCAGTCACCATGATGATTGGAACGTCAGAGCTTTGCCGGATCTCGCGTGCGACATCAAAACCACTTATGGTGCCAAGGTTAATGTCCAGTGTAATCAGGTCAAATGGCAGCTTGGCGACAAGAGACAAAGTCTCTGCGGCGTCGCCTGCTTCTGCGATCTCATAACCCTCTGTTTCAAGGCACATTCTCAGTACATTGCGAATCTTTGGGTCGTCATCGACGATAAGGACACGGGTTTGGCTCATAACAACACATTAAATAATATATATGTAAGTTAATACAGCAATACCTACACCTCTCCAGAGAAGTGGGGGCACGGCGGACTTACAATCGGTTACATAACGATACATACGCAACGGGCAAACTGCGACATAGCACGTGCATGGTTCCGGTGATCACATCGGAGTGTTTCATCATGTATGTCACCAACCCAATCGATTTTCGCCACGCAGATACCGCAGCCCTTTCGCTGGCCAAACATCAACAAATTCAACCACAGAAGGTTCGCGATATCGCAGTCGGGAACTTTTTGTTTCGCGAAGGTGACAAAGCGCAGAACTTATTTGAGGTGCAAAGCGGTGTTTTGCGACTGACGCGCGTGCTGGCGAACGGACGCCGGCAGGTCATTGCCTTCGGGTATCCAGGAGATATTATCGGCTTTCCCGATGGCGACAACCATCACGCCGACTGCGATGCGATCACCGAGGTAAGCGTGCTGGTGCATGGCCATGCTGTTTTGGATGACGCTCGGCTTCAGCCCGAACTTCACAAGAAACTGCTGAAAGCAGCAATGCGAGAGATCAGCGCCATGCAGGACCATTTCATGACGCTAGGACGCAAATCTGTTACGGAAAAGCTTGCTTCGTTTCTTTTGGTACTCGGTGATCGGGTTGGTGAGCCGCTGTCTGGTAACCTTGAATTTGATCTGCCGATGTGCCGATCTGATATTGCCGATTTTCTCTGTGTATCGCCTGAAACGGTCAGCCGGATATTCACCCAGTTTCGAAAGCGCAAAATTATCGCAATCAACCAGATCAAGCGGGTCGTGCTGCTGGATCGTGAACAGTTGCTAGAACTTGCAGAGATGGATTAGCACGTCGCTTCGTTTGCGGCGTCGGCAAGCATTTGACCCTGATCATTTCCATTTCGCAGCGTTTCGATACGCTATCTCTACTGTTCAGAAGAGGAGGCCAACGTGGAAACGCAAGACATCCATTCATTGATCAAGCATTTGGAAGCCGCATCCTCACTTGATGCAGCGCTAGCTGCAGCAGTGCATAATGCCGTCTGTCCAATTGGTGCGGGAGATTTGACCTTACCTGCGGATGGCGGATTGTTTTCAACAGATGAGGTCATTCACCTAATCGACGAAGCATTGCCGGAATGGTCGATTAAACTGACGGGGCGTGCCAGCAATATTAATGGCCATTGGGTTTGCACCCTGCGCCAGTCCGAGGTGCGCGACAATGATGAGGTGATCGGCATCGGCCAGTCAGCCGTTTTGGCGCACGCATTGCTGGCAGCACTTCTCAAGGTAATCGACGGACGGCCGCGCGAGGTCTGACGATCCCAGCAACGCCAAGAAAGTGGCACAAAACAGCACGCCCTGATGGACCAGCTGATCGTGGCCTAGTTAGCTTGGTTTTCGGCTTCCGCTACGATTTCTTTTACTTTCAGAAAGCTGTCTGGCGTGACCGATATGGTATCAATCCCAAAATCCACCAGATGACGGGCGAACGAGGGGTCGTTGCTGGGTGCCTGTCCACAAAGACCGACCTTGGCGCCAACCGCATGGGCTTTGGTGATCAGTGTCTCGATCATCCACAGAACCGAAGGGCTGCTTTCGCGAAACAGTGGTGCAAGCTCTTCCGAATCCCGATCTATTCCAAGGGTAAGCTGGGTCAGGTCATTTGAACCGATCGAAAAGCCATCGAACTTTTCAGCAAAGGCTTCTGCCTCGATGATATTCGATGGGATTTCAGCCATCACATAGACCTGAAGCCCATTGCTGCCACGGGTTAGTCCATTGTCAGCCATAACCGACAGCACCTTGTCGGCCTCCTCCGGCGAGCGGCAGAAGGGGATCATAACGATCACGTTGTCAAAGCCCATTTCTTCACGCAACAGACGGATAGCGCGACATTCCAGCGCAAACCCTTCGCGGTAATGGTCGGAGTAATAACGGGACGCTCCGCGAAAACCGATCATTGGGTTTTCTTCAGCAGGCTCGAACTGCTTGCCGCCCAGCAAGTCCGCATATTCGTTGGTCTTAAAGTCACTCATCCGTACGATTACCGGTTTGGGGTAGTGCACGGCGGCAATACGCGACAGGCCGCGTGAAAGGTTTTCGACGAAAAAGTCGGTCCGATCTGCATAGCCCTTGGTCAGCGCGGCAATTTGTTGGCGGGCCTCATGATCCCGCAAGGTATCATAACGGACCAGCGCCATGGGGTGCACGCCAACCGCCGAGTTGACAACAAATTCCATCCGCGCAAGCCCGACACCGTCGGCGGGCAAACGCCACCAGCGAAAGGCTGCAGCAGGGTTGGCGAGATTCAACATCACGCTGGTGTCCGTTTTGGGGATGACATCAAGAGAGATGTCTTCAACCGAAACGGTTGCCAACCCGTCATAGATGAACCCGTCTTCACCTTCGGCGCAGGAAACAGTCACATCTTGTTGGTCATGCAACACGTGGGTGGCGTTGCTGCACCCCACAACTGCGGGCAGGCCAAGCTCGCGGCTGACAATCGCCGCATGAGAGGTTCGCCCACCGTGATCTGTCACAATCGCGCGGGCGCGTTTCATCACCGGCACCCAGTCCGGATCGGTCGTCGACGTAACAAGGATCGCGCCGTCCACAAATTTGTCGATGTCGCGCACGTGTTCGATCAGGCAAACCCGCCCCGTCACGGCGGCGTCGCCGACACTTAATCCGGTCAGCAACAAGTCGCCCTTGTCTGAAACATCATAGCTGTGCAGCATGCTTGCGGTGGTGCGCGACTGCACTGTTTCGGGCCGGGCTTGAACGATAAACAACTCTTTGCTGTCCCCGTCACGCGCCCATTCCATATCCATTGGCAGGCCGTAATGTTCTTCGATCGTGACCGCGTGTTTTGCCAGCGCCAAAATCTCGTGATCTTCAAGCACAAAAGCGGCTTGCTCGGCCCGCGAGGTCGGCACATTGCGGGTCTCGCCGCCCGTGCGGTCGGCATAAATCATCTTTTTCTCTTTCGCGCCAAGGCGTTTTTCCAGGATCGGCTTCAACGCGTCGTTGTCCAAGAACGGCTTGAACACCTGATATTCATCCGGGTTCACCGCCCCCTGCACAACATTTTCGCCCAACCCCCATGCCGCCGAGATCATCACCACGCGGTCAAAGCCGTTTTCGGTATCGATCGAGAACATCACGCCAGAGCCGCCCGTATCGGCGCGCACCATTTGCTGAATACCCACTGACAACGCGACCTCCATGTGGTCAAAGCCCTGCACTTGCCGGTATGCGATCGCCCGGTCGGTAAACAGAGAGGCATAGCAACGACGGCAGGCGTCTAACAGCGCCACCTCACCGCGTACGTTCAGAAAGGTCTCTTGCTGCCCGGCGAAGCTGGCATCCGGCAAATCCTCAGCAGTCGCCGAAGAACGCACTGCTACCGGTAGGTCGGCAATGCCCGCCTGCTTGGCAAGCGCCTGATATCCGGCGCGGATCTCGGCTTCTATCTTGACCGGCCAAGCGCCCGACAAAATCGCCTTGCGAATTGCGGAACCTGTCTCGGCCAGCGTACTACGCCCTGTTTCCAAAAGGCCCAACTGTGTTGACAGTGTTTGGCCAAGGTCGTTCTCGGCCAAGTAGACGCGAAAAGCGTCGGCTGTGGTTGCAAACCCGGGGGGGACTTTGACGCCTTTCTTTCCGAGTTCGCGTACCATTTCGCCAAGCGAAGCGTTCTTGCCACCAACTTGCACAACATCTCCGCGCGACACGTCTTCAAAGCGCAGTACGAAAGGGGGTCTGGCTGGCATGATGGACTCCTTCAGTTGTGATGTGATGACTATGCGTCATTCCGAAGATGGACGATTGATATTGATCAAAATGATACGCCGTTCACCGTGGTGCATGGCTTTGATGTCGCTCAATCCCGCAGGAGACTGAGCGCTGTATTCATGGTCTATGAACGGGAGAGTTGACTGTGACTGAATTAACGCCTCAAGACGTCCAATCAGGACTGACATCAGATGAGGTCAGCAGACGACGCGAACAGCATGGGCTGAACGAGCTGCCTCGCGGCGTGCGGTTGACGTGGTGGCAGGTGTTATCGCGACAATTTACCAGCCTATTGGTCGTTATCCTGATCATAGCCGCCGGGATCGCTTACGCGCTGGGCGAAAAGATCGATGCCTTGGCAATCAGTCTGGTTGTTTTGTTGAATGCTGGGCTTGGTTTTGCGCAGGAATGGAAGGTTGAAAAAGCCGTAGACGCACTTCGGGCCATGCTGTCTCCGCAAGCGCATGTTTTGCGGGACGGGATCGAAGCACTGGTTGACGCGCGCGAACTCGTACCGGGTGACATCGTGATTGTTGAAGCGGGCGATAGCGTGCCTGCCGATATGAAGCTGCACGCGGCCATTCAGTTGCAGGCCGATGAAAGCGCTTTGACGGGTGAATCCGTGCCCGTCACAAAGGATAGCGCGGGGTCCGAGTTGTTCGCTGGCACTTCGGTTGTCAGTGGTCGCGCCGAAGGCCTTGTTACGGCCATCGGCGCACATACTTCGTTTGGCAAGATTGCGGGGCTAACCGGATCAGTCGCCGAGAAATCGACACATCTTCAAACGCAGTTGGGCTTGTTGGCGCGCCAGCTTGGCGGCGCAGCGTTGCTGATCGCCGCTGCCATTCTGGCCGCTGGCATCGCTTTTGGTCGTGATACGTTCGAGATGTTCATGACAGCATTGTCACTGGCCGTGGCAATCGTTCCCGAGGGGTTGCCAGCGGTTGTGACGATCACCTTGGCCTTGGGGGCTGGGGCAATGGTACGGCAGAAAGCACTGGCGCGTCGTTTGCAGGCGGTGGAAACGCTGGGGGCGGCGTCGGTCATCTGCACTGACAAAACCGGCACGCTGACCGAGAACAAGATGACCGCCACACATATCTGGATGTTGGGTGGCGCGTGTTCGGTGACGGGTGCGGGCTATGATCCGACAGGGCATATTGCGCGCGATGGCCGACGGCTCAGGGCGGTGGACGATGTACAACTTACCCGCCTGCTCGACACTGCGATCACCTGCAGTCATGCAAAGATTTCGCATGATGGTAGCGGATGGCGCAACGTTGGGGAGCCGACAGAGTTGGCACTTGTCGTGCTTGCCTACAAGGGGTGGTCCCAAATTCCGAACACCAGAGACGTGCTTGGCGAGGTGCCCTTCAACAGCGACCGCAAACGTATGAGCGTTCTGGCACGCCACGCGGATGGCGTGCGCCTGTTCACCAAAGGAGCGACCGAGCAGGTTCTGGCGGCAGTGACCGCTGTTTCTACAGATGATAAGTCGCGTGCGATAACGGTGAGCGACCGCGCTGCGATCCTTGCCGCCGAAGCGGATATGGCAGAACGCGGGCTTCGTGTGATCGCGCTGGCATCCCGGCCAGCAAAACCTGGTGATCTTGCCGAGCAGGAAATGGAGTTCCACGGCCTTGTGGGCATCATCGACCCGCCCCGACGCGAAGTTAAAGCAGCGATCGCCGGAGCCGAGCGCGCAGGTATTCGTGTCATAATGATCACCGGCGACAGCTTGGTCACAGCGCAGGCCATCGCCGGGCAGCTGGGTTTGACCGCCACAGAAGCCATTCACGGCGACACACTCGAGGACATGTCGGACGACGCACTTGCGGCAGCATTGCAGAAGAATGTGCTGTTTGCCCGCACCAAGGCAGGTCACAAAATGCGGATCGTCCGGGCTTTGCAGCAAGACAATCAGATCGTGGCGATGACTGGCGACGGCGTGAACGATGCCCCAGCGCTTAAGCAGGCGGATATTGGTGTTTCGATGGGACAGCGCGGTACGGACGTGGCCAAGATGGCCTCGGATCTTGTGTTATTGGATGACAATTTCGCCACCATCGTTCGTGCGATTGCGGAAGGGCGCCGGCAGTTCGACAATGTACGAAAGTTTGTGCGTTACCTGCTGTCATCAAATGCGGGCGAAGTGGTGGCCATCCTTGCCAATATCATAATTGGCGGCCCCCTGATTTTCTTAGCCACACAAATCCTGTGGATGAACCTAGTGACTGACGGGTTGACCGCCGTGGCATTGGGGCTTGAGAAAGCCGAGCCTGATCAGATGCGCCAACCTCCGCGCAAAAAATCGGAACGGATACTTGAGCGTGGTGGCTTTGCGATGATCGTTCTTTTTGGCAGCTACACTGGAGCAGCCAGTCTATGGGTGTTTTATCACCTTCTGCCACTTGGACCCGATGTCGCTCGCACTGCCGCCTTCAGTGCTATGGTGCTGTTTGAGAAACTATCGGTCTTTGCATTCCGGTCTTTCAACGCACCCTGTTGGCGGATCGGATGGTTTGGAAATCCGCTTTTGCTGCTGGCGCTGTCTGTCACCATCTCGCTGCAAGTGGCGGCGGTGTACTGGCCGCCATTGCAGCAACTGCTGCACACCGTTCCACTGGGGTTCGAGCTTTGGGGTGTTATTCTGGCCCTTGCCGCGCCCTTGGTGGTGGTGCCGGAGCTGGTCAAAACCCTGATGGTTTGGCGCAACCGGTGACTAGCGGGAGTGCTATTCCTTCTCGTAAGCTTGACCATCGGCAGCGGGTGCTTTGGCCCGTCCGATCAGGCCCGCAACAAGGATAATTGTCGCGATATAGGGTGACATGGCAAGAAATTCAGACGGGATCGGTGTGTTCAACAGTGCAAGCTTCTGTTGCAGCGAGTCTGCGAAACCGAAGACCAATGCCGCCGCCATAGCGCCTGCCGGGTGCCAGCGACCGAAGATCATTGCGGCAAGGCCGATGTAACCACGCCCCCCCGTCATGTTTTCGTCGAAACGCCCGACAGACCCCAACGTGAACCAAGCACCGCCGAAGCCGGCGACCATTCCGGCCATCGTCACGTTGATATAGCGGGTGCGATAAACGTTGATGCCAAGTGTATCGGCAGCTTTGGGATGTTCTCCGACCGCGCGAGCGCGCAAACCGTGCCGGGTGTGGAACAAGTAATAGGTGGCAACTGCCACAAGAAGGATTGCCCCATAGACAAAAATGTTCTGGTCGAACAGCACAGGCCCGATGACCGGAATATCTCCAAGTACGGGTATCTTCATTGCTCTGAAAATGGGCGCGTTGTTCAGCGATCGGTATTCCGCGAAGACTTGCGAGCTGACGTAGCTGGTTACGCCAAGGACAAGCAGATTGATCACCACGCCAGCGATGATCTGATCCATACGATAGGTGACGACCAGGGCGGCAAGCAAGAAGCCGAACAGACCGCCGACTGCTACGGCAGCGGCCAGCCCACCGAATCCGCCAAGAAGCGATCCCATCAGCGCGCCCGTAAAGGCACCTGCCAGCAGCATCCCTTCGATGGCGATATTGACGACCGCGACGCGCTCGGACAGCACGCCAGCCAGCCCGCCAAGTGCGATGGGTACCGCGCGAACGACTGTTGCAGATAGCATACCTGTCAGCGAAAGCGACTTGCCAGCCGTCGCCCAGACCAGAAACCCTGCAACCGCGAGGAAAAGACCGATGCCAAGCCAAAAGTTCGGGCGGCTTAATCCAGCGCGCGAAAATTGCCGTGCCCCCAGAAAGGCCAGCAGCCCTGCAGCAACATAGTTGAACTGGGCAGCAGGCACGGCGAGGTTTGGCAAAGCCCACGGGTCGTTCGGACGTGACAGGCGGAAGGTCGCATCGCCTGCACTGTCTGCTCCGAACACCAACGCAACCAACACCGACAGGCCCAAAAGGATGGTCCCGGCGATCCGGGCTTGCCGCGCTTTGCCGGTGTTCAGCTTTTCATCTGACCCGGCCTGCATGTTCGAAGTGATCGTCATGGTTCAGCCCTTCGCTTTCTGAAATCCCCATGGGAAGATCGCGCGGACCAGAAGTGGTGCCGCGATGAAGATGATGATCAGCGCCTGAATGATGCCGATCAGATCTAGGCTGACACCTGCATCGACCTGCATCTGGCGGCCGCCGGCTTCTAAAGCGCCAAAAAGCAAGCCCGCCAACAGAACACCGAAAGGATGCGAGCGACCAAGAAGTGCAACCGCAATGGCGTCAAAACCGATACCAGCTGAAAACCCCGGTGTGGCACGGCCCAACACACCCAGCACCTGATTTGCGCCGGCCAGCCCAGCCAGTGCGCCTGATAATCCCATCACGATGACAATGATCAGCCCGGCGCGCATCCCGGCATAGCGCGCAGCTTCGGGGCTTTCACCGCTCGCGCGGAACTCAAACCCAAGGCGGGTTTTGAACAGGATCCACCAGACCACCACGACCGCTATCAACATTAGGAACACACCTGCATGAACCCTGAGGTTGGGATCAATTGTGGCCAGTAGTCGTGGCAGCTCGGCACTTTCGGGTACAGAGCGTGAAATTGGATCCTCCCGCCCTTCGCGCTGGATAAAGGGCAGACGCAGCATATAGTCGAGCAACCGATAAGAGATCAGGTTGAGCATGATCGTAAGGATGACCTCGTGCGCACCGGTTGCTGCCCTGAGCCACCCTGCGATCGACGCATATAGCCCGCCCGCAAGCGCACCGGCCAGCAATGCCAGCGGCAAGTGGATGGCGAAAGGTAGGCCTGACAGGCTGAACCCGGCAATCACTGCTGCCATGCCACCCATGAGCAGCTGCCCCTCGGCCCCGATGTTGAACAGACCGGTGCGAAATCCCAACGCCAACCCCAATCCGGCAAGCGTCAACGGAGCCGCCGCGGTCAGTGTTTCTGAAATAGCGTTAAGCGACCCAACCGAACCCTCAAGCAGCGCGATATAGCTGCGCCCGATGGTCGGCAGATCCACATTGGTTGCCAGCATGGTCAGCGCCCCAAGGATCAGCGCCACCACCACCGCAAATAGCGGCACGATCACAAGATTTTCAAACTCTGTGCGGGCTGGCGCGGCGCGGGCCAAAAGCTTTTCACTTAGATCGTTCATGCTGCGGTTCCTTGCGTTGCCCCGGCCATAGCAAGACCGATAGCACTCTTTGTGGTTCCAGCTTCTCCAGCCTGAAACTCGGCGACGACGCGACCTTTGAACATAACCAGAATTCGATCTGACAAGGCTATGATCTCGTCTAATTCTGACGAAATGATCAGTACGCCGTCGCCCTCATCACGAGCTTGGGCGATACGAGCGTGAATGTATTCGATCGACCCGACATCCAACCCACGGGTTGGTTGCGCCGCAATCAAGAACTTCGTATCGCGGGCCATTTCCCGTGCCACGACAACTTTTTGCTGGTTTCCGCCCGACAGATTGCCGACCTTGTCGAACACCGAAGTCGTACGCACGTCGAAATCGATGACTGCCTGAGCGGCGCTGCGGTGGATATCTGTCCATCGCATCTGTGGTCCGGTCGAGAATTCATCACTGTAATAGCTGTCGAGCACCATATTTTCGGCCACGTTAAATGCCGGTATCAATCCTGTACGCTGGCGGTCTTCGGGAATATGGGCGATCCCCATCCGGTGACGTGCCCGCGTTGACGCATGGGTGATGTTGCGGCCCATGAAGCTTACTGATCCGGCAGCGACGCGAGTCAGGCCAGTCAACGCTTCGACCAGTGCAGATTGACCGTTCCCCTGAACACCTGCGATGCCAACGACCTCACCTGAGCATACGTGCAGATCGACATGATCGACGGCGATTTCATCATTGCTGCGCAGGACGACCAAGTTCTGGATGTCCAAAAGCACCTCGCCAGGTTGGAAGGGTGCTTTTTCGACGTCAAAGCTAACCGGACGCCCCACCATCATCTCAGCCAGATCGGCTTCGGAGGCTGTCTTCGGATCGCCTTCGCCGACAATTTTTCCTGCGCGCAAAACGGAAATTCTGTCGGCTATCTGCAGGATCTCGTTCAGTTTATGCGTGATAAAAACAATCGCTTTTCCTGCTTCGCGCAAGGTTTTGACGATCTCGAAGAACTCCTCGACCTCTTGCGGGGTCAAAACGGCAGTAGGCTCGTCAAAAATCACGACATCGGCTGAACGAAACAGAACTTTGATGATCTCAACCCGTTGCTGAAGGCCGACGGGCAGGGTTTCGATCAACGCATCGGGATCGACCTGCAGGCCGTATTTGTCGTTGATCTCGCGAACCTGCACCCTTGCTGTCGCGCGATCCAGATGATCGAAGCGGCCCACGGGCTCGACGCCTAAAACAACGTTTTCTGCGACGGTGAATACAGGGATCAGCATGAAATGCTGGTGCACCATGCCGATGCCTGCGCGGATCGAGTCACCCGGGCCATCAAAATGCACCGGCGTGCCATTAATGACGATCTCTCCCTCATCAGCCGCGTACAGACCACAAAGCACATTCATCAGCGTGGATTTTCCCGCGCCGTTTTCACCAAGAAGTCCCAGGACTTCACCCGCGCGGATCGAGAGGTCTACACTTTCGTTTGCGACCACGGGACCAAAGCGTTTGGTAATGCCGCGCAACTCGACGTCCATCTGTTCCCCTCCTTCGATGAATCGACCGCCTCGGCTCTGCCTCGGCGGTCGAAGCGAGTTGTTTAGCTGCTTACGGCAATGGTTCCGGCGATGATGGCTTCGCGCAGTTGGATCAGCTCTTGTTTCAGCTCTTCCGGCACCGCAGCGTCCAGATCGTGGAAGGGGGCAAGGCCAACTCCGCCGTTTTCAAGCGTGCCAGTCAAAGACCCGCCGACGAAATTGCCACCCATCGCAGATTCAATCACCTGATAAACCGTGGCGTCCATTCGTTTGGTGATAGATGTCAGATAAACGTGGCGGTTTTCCGGGTCGGTTTCGTAAAGATCGGCATCCACGCCAATAACCTTCAGGGCATCAACCCCAAGCTCGTCAGCAAGAGCCGCAGAACCCAGACCGACCGGACCGGCCACAGGTAAAACGATATCCGCCCCTTCGTCATAGAGGTTTTGCGCAAAGGCTCGCCCGTCATCAAGGGATTCGAAGTTGTTGGTGAACAACCCTTCACGTGTGTCGACATTCCAGCCCAGCACTGTGACCGAGGTACCTTTCTGCGCATTATGGTGGTTCACCCCACGCACAAAGCCATCCATAAAGATTGTCACGGGTGGAATGTTGATCCCGCCGAATGTGCCGAGAATGCCGGTTTTGGTTATGCCAGCTGCCAAGTAGCCCGCTAGAAACGCGGCCTCGTCCGTTGCATAAAGTTGGCCAAGCACGTTCGGGATATCCGGATCATAAGCGAAATCGACGATCGAGAATTTTTGCTCGGGGTTCGCGGTTGCTGCCTCTTGGGTCGCTTCGCCCAACAGAAAACCGACGGTTACGATTAAATCGCAATCACCACCCAGCAGTGAGTTGATGTTGGCCGAGAAATCTGTTTCAGCCTGGCTTTCAAGGAAACGACCCTCAACCCCCAACTTTTCCTGTGCGTCCTGAACACCTTTCCATGCGGTCTGATTGAAACTGTTGTCGTCAATGCCGCCGGTATCCGTCACCTGACAGACGGTGAAATCAGCGGCAAACGACATCGTGACGGTTAGCGCAGTAACTGCGATGGGCGCGAGCAAGCCCTTGGTAAATATCGACATGTCAAATCTCCTGTGAATCCATCGCATTTATGAAAGCACTAGTTGGATAGGGGGGTTGTGATACATATCAATCGGGCATTGCCCGGCGCGAAGCCGACAGACCCGAAAGCGGTCCGCCCGGTTGGACGAATATCGTCGTGGTATCGCATACAGCGGCACCGGCTTCTTGATGCCCGGAAAGTGGCGATCTTTGTAGCGCGCTCTTGTCGAAAATGGGCAACCGGATGATTTCTACTTCACGGTTCCACCGCTACTTTTTGGTCTTGGTGGACCCCTACCAGGTCAGCCAGCGCAACACGAACCGGTTGCCTCGGCGCACAAAGACCCTGCGCAGTTCGTCCCCAAGCAAAATCAAAAGGGCGAAAGGAACGGAAAGCATCAGGTGCCAAAGCTCAAGTGGTGCCGTGCCAAAAAAAGTGTTGAAGGCTGGGATGTAGCTGATGCAAGCCAACAGCAGCAATTCACATGCGATCCCCACCAAAACCAGCCGGTTCGACAAAAGTCCGACGGTAAGAAGGCTTTGCGTCCGAGTTCGACAGATGATCACATCCGCGACTTGGCAAATAATGATCGATGCAAAGAACCCTGTGATTGCCGTCCGATATAATACGTCCGAGCTGGCCAAATCTTGCCCCCATTCCCAGCCCCCAGTGTAGAGGATGGTGAAATAGGTAAAAAACCCAGCTGCCGCCTGCAGCATTCCGATGATTCCATAGCTCATCAGCAGCAGGTTGCGGCTTAGCAACCGTTCCCCCCGTTGTCGGGGTTTGCGTTTCATCACGTCGGTCTCCGGTTTTTCCGCCCCAAGACCCAGCGCGGGCAGGATATCCGTACCCAGATCGATGCTGAGGATCAGGATCACAGTCAGCGGCAAGGGAATATCCAGCAGCACAAATGCGATGAAAGGAAGGATTTCGGGGATGTTGGAGGTCAGGATATAGGCGATGAATTTTTTGATGTTGTCGAAAATGGTGCGGCCTTCTTCAACGGCCGCAACGATGGTGGCAAAGTTGTCGTCCATTAGAACCATGTCGCTGGCTTCCTTGGCGACGTCTGTGCCCATTACGCCCATGGCAACACCCATGTCGGCGTTCTTCAGCGCGGGTGCATCGTTCACGCCGTCGCCTGTGACTGTCACAATCTCGCCACTGGCTTGCAGCGCCTTAACGACCTGCAATTTTTGGGCTGGCGCGATGCGGGCAAAAATGATCTCTGCCTCGTCCCGTAAGACCGCCTGCAACTCGGCGTCGGTCATCTGTGTCAGCTCGTCCCCCTGCACAACCCGGCCATGCGGGCCCATCATCCCGATCTGCTGGGCAATGGTCTTTGCGGTCAGGCCGAAATCTCCTGTCAGCATGATGACCCGGATGCCGGCTGAAACGCAGCGCTCCAGCGCGATGGGCACTTCGGGGCGGGGCGGATCGATCATCCCCGTCAGCCCTAGGAAAACGTATCCTTCCTCGGGCACATCGTCGCGATCACATGCCCGCGCGGCAAAACCGAGCCCACGTTCGCCCCGACCGGCCAGTTTGTGATACGCATCCACGATGTCGCCAACGCGGTCCGGGGTCAGCGCGAACTCTTCGCCATTCAGCGCAACCTTGTCGCACATGGCCAGCACCACTTCTGGCGCTCCTTTAAGGTAGGCTTGCGGCCCAGTGCCGTCATCGGTGACCGTGATCATCCTTTTGCTGGTTGAATTGAAAGGTTGTTCGGCGATCTCTTCTATGCGCCGCAGGGCAGCGGGGTCGGTATAGTTACGCGCATAAAGCAGCAGGGCGCCCTCTGTCGCGTCACCCGCGTAGCCATCGTCGGTCAGATAGGCATTGTTGCAGACGCACATGACCCGAAGCAGCCGATCAAAGGCCGTCGTCTCTTTCACACGCCTGTCGTCGACGGCGTAGGCGGCCCCACCGACGACAACAGTGTTCACTCCAAGTCGGTTTTGCGTCAGGGTGCCCGTCTTGTCTGTGCAGATGACAGTGGTCGATCCAAGGGTTTCGACGCTTTCAAGGTTCTTGATCAACGCGTTCTTCTGCGCCATGCGGCGGCTGGCCATCGTCAGGCTAAGGGTAACAGTGGGCAGCAGACCTTCGGGCACATTTGCCACAATGATGCCGATCGCAAAGATCAGGCTGCCGATCACATTGTTGCCGATGGCGACAGACACGCCAAAGAAACTCACCCCGAGAAAGATTGCGATGAAACTGATGACTTTGATGAAGTATTTCAGTTCCTGGTGGATGGGCGTCTCTGTCGCCTCTGTGGCCTTGGTCAGCGCCACGATGCCACCGATCTGTGTGTTCATGCCAGTTTCAACCAGTAGTACTTTTCCCTCGCCGTTTTGTACGAGGCTGCCAGAGAAGATCATATTAGGGCTTTCCAGCAACGCCTCGGCTGACTTGCCTTGGTCCAGCAATTGCGGTTCGCTTTCACCGGTCAGGCTTGAATTGTCGACCTTCAGCTCTTTGGCTTCTATCAACCGCCCGTCGGCAGGGACCTTGTCACCCTCGTTCAACACAATCACGTCACCGGGCACCAACTCTCCCACGGGAACCTCTTGCGGATTGCCGTCGCGCAAGGCCGTGATCATCGAAGGCAGCATGTTTTTGAAGCTGTCCATGATGCGTTCACTCTGGTGTTCTTGAAAGTAGGTGAACGCCGCGTTCAGGAACACGACAGCAATCAACGCAATGGCGATGTAGAGATTGCCATTGCCGGGATCCAAGCGCTCGGCCGTCATCGCCAGTGCGCCGCCAGCGATAAGCAGAATGGCAAAGAAATTCTTGAACTGCAGAAGAAACTTGACGATTTCGGGCGTGTCTTTCGAGACCTTCAACTCGTTGGTGCCAAAACGCTCCAGCCGGTCTTTCGCCTCATCCGTTGTCAGACCGTCGGTTGAGCTGTCTAGCTCTTCCAAGACATCTTTAAGCGATCTGGTATGATGGTCTGCCATTTTCCCTGCTTTCTTGGTCGTGGGCCACATGGCGACCCATTCCCTTCAATTATCAGGCGCTATGCGTTGGAAAATAATGATGCAGATCATGACCAGAGCCCTTATCGCGGTCTCCGGGAAAAAATCACCCTTGCGCAAGACAAAGATGTCACGCGTGAGATAAGCTTGGAAATGATCTTGGTCGCGGCCAGCACAGCCCCTGCAGTTCGGGGTGCTGGTTCTTTTACGTACCTTCGGTCACCTTTTCTGGCTCCGGCGAATTCAGCGTTGACCACGTGTCGTCGCGGGGTGGCGGCGGCGGTGTTTCACACGTGCGAAGGTGGATGTTCACTTTGGCGATGAAGTTTGCAGAGATCGGTGCTGTTACAAACAGAAACGCCATGGTCAGTAATTCGTGGAGCGAGGTATCACCTAACACAAACGAATGGATAAGCGATGCCATCAGCAACATGCCAATGCCAACAGTCCCAACTTTTGTCGGAGCATGAAGGCGCGTCATTGGGTCGTTGAATTTTAGCAGCCCAATGACACCCACCGCGACAAAACCCGACCCAATCAACAGGCAGAGCGCCGTGGCAAAATTTCCGATTATTTCTGGCGTCATTCGATGATGTCCCCCCGCAGAATGAATCGCGCCAAAGCGACGGTAGAGACAAACCCCAGCATGGCGATCAACAGCGATACCTCGAAATAGATCTGCACGCCCTGATGAATGCCCAACACGATGACCAATCCCAGCGCATTAATGACCATTGTATCAAGCGCCAATATCCGGTCTCCGGGAGTTGGCCCCAACACCAGCCGAACCATTGACAGAATTTGACCGAGTGCCAGTGTTACAAACGCTATGGCCAGCGCAATGTTCAGAAAACTTAAAGCGGCTGTCATGAAAAAATCTCCTTCAAGCGGCGTTCATAGCGGGTTTTGATTTCATCGCGCACGGCGTCGGGGTCGTCCGTATGCAAAACATGGACTAAAAGGCTGTGCCCTTCGTCAGACAAGTCGGCAGAGACAGTGCCGGGTGTTAGCGTGATGGTTCCGGCAAGTATCGTGATAGCCTCGGGTTGCAGCAGGTCCAGCGGGACAACTATCCAAGCGGGTCTGAGCTTCGCGTTCGGAACTGTCAGGACGATCCAGGCAACCTGCACATTGGCAACGACAATATCCCAGATCACGATGAAGCCATAGATGATCATTTTGCTCAAACGAAAGCTTTTCGGCGTGTCCGGCCACCAAACCGACGTACCCCATGGGATGATAATCCCAAGGATAAAGCCGAAGACGACCATCCCGGCAGAAACCTCGTTCTGCAGTAGTGTCCAGACCACCGTTAACAGAAGCGTAAGAAATGGGTGTGGTATCAGCCATAGGAATGCGCGCATCATGTCAGTGATCCTCCTTTGGCTTGCTGAGTTTGCCGGGTGTGTTGATCACAGTGGATATATAGGGCTCTGGCGCGAACAGTTGGCTTGCCATGGTCGTCGCATAGCTGTGCATTTGCCCGGCAAAGATGGTGTATGCGGCCAGAAGCGCGATCAACCCACCTACAGCAACATACGCCAGCGGTGTTGGGGCCTGTGCCTCAAAGGCCTCGGTCGTTTCACCGGTCGTCTCATCGCTATGGGCTTTCCAAAACAAAATGCTGCCCGCGCGGGCAAACCCCAGAATGCTGATCAGGCTGGCGCCGAGCACAATTACCCAGATCCAGACAACAAGGTCCGTCCCATAGGCGGCGTCCAGCACAAGGAGCTTGCCAAGGAAACCCGACAAGGGTGGCAAGCCTGCCATGGCAATGGCGCCTGCAAAAAACATTCCCGCGGTCAAAGCATTGCCTGCGACAGGTGGCTGTGGTGTCAGGTCCAGGTTCGCCCGGCCTGTGCGCACCAGATCAGCGATCAAGAACAAAGCGGCCCCAGCAAGTGTCGAGTGCACGATGTAGTAAAGCGCAGCGGCAATCCCTGCCGCACTGAACAGCGAAATGGACACCATCACCATTCCCATCGAGCCGATCACGGAAAAGGCAATCAGGCGATCCAGCTGCTTTGCGGCCAACACGCCAATCATCCCGATGGCCAGAGACACCAGTGCCGCAGGCAGTAGCCAAAGATCATGCAGGCCCATCGTCACGTCGAGGTCCGGCGGGAAGATCAGGGTATAGACGCGGATGATTGCGTAAGCCCCGACTTTTGTCATGATGGCAAACAAGGCTGCGACCGGCGCGGGCGCTTCGGCGTAGCTTGACGGCAGCCAGAAATGTAGTGGAACAACCGCCGCCTTGATCGCGAAGACCAGAAGCAAAAGAACTGCGGCGATACGAATGCCCACCGTTTCTTCAGGCCCGATCAGTGCGACGCGTTGGGCCAGATCCGCCATATTCAGCGTGCCAGTCTCGGCATAGATTGACCCCAGCGCAAAAAGGAAAAGCGTAGAGCCGATGAGATTGAAAAGCACATATTGCAGGCCTGCCTGAAGCCGGGCATTACCACCCGCGTGGATCATCAACCCATAAGATGCGATCAGCAGCACTTCGAAAAAGACGAACAAGTTGAACAGATCACCGGTCAGAAATGCGCCCATGATCCCCATCAGCTGGAATTGGAACAGGGCGTGGAAATGCCGACCGCGGTCGTCCCAGCCAGAGCCTATGGCGTAAAGCAACACAAACAGCGCCAGAACCGCCGTCAGCAAAATCATCATTGTCGACAATCTGTCGCCCACAAGAACAATACCGAAAGGCGCCGCCCAATCGCTGAGCTGGTAAAGAATTATGGTGCCGTCGGATGCAGTCCAAGCCAGCCCGGCCGAAATGCCAATCAATGCCACCACACCGACAACGGAATAGACACGTTGAATGCCGATGTGAAAACGCGCGGCCAGGACGATAAACGGGGCAAGCAACGCGGGCAGAATGACCGGTGCAATAATCCAATGGGTCATGCTGTGCCCTCCCCTTCGTCTTTGGGGGTGTCGGGCTGGTCATCCACATGGTCATCGTTCGACCCTAGAAACGCCCCAAGGCCGATCATCACCACAACAGCGGTCATGCCGAACGAGATCACGATGGCCGTCAATACCAAAGCCTGTGGCAGCGGATCGGTGTAGGTTGTCATGCCATCGCGCAGAACTGGCGGCGCGCCGACGGTCAGTCGCCCAGAGGCAAACAGAAATACATTCACAGCATAAGTCAGCAGTGAAATGCCCAAGATCACCGGGAAAGACCGTAGTCGCAGGACAAGGTACAACCCGCCGGCGGTCAGGATACCGATGGAAGAGGCGACGAGAAACTCCATGTTACACCCCCTCCTTTGTGGCTAAATCTTGGACCGGTGGCGGATCATCGCGGGACGGGTCGATATCCATCGGGTATTCGCTGTCGGACATGTGCGCGCGGCGCGCCAGACGCGAGAAGCTTTCCAGCGACAGCATCACGGCGCCGACAACAGCAAGGAACACGCCCACATCGAAAAGCGCGGCGGTGGCCAACTCGAACTTCTCGAAAGGCGGGATGCGGACATAGGTGAAATCAGATGTCAGGAAGGGTTTGCTTACGAACCACGATCCGATGCCGGTGAATCCAGCGACCAGAACTCCGGCACCGATGACCCCGTGATACGGGTATTTCAGGCGGGTCGAGGTCCACGAAAACCCACTGGCCATATACTGCATCACCACGGCGATCGAAACGACAAGGCCGGCGATAAACCCACCGCCAGGTTCGTTGTGGCCGCGCAGGAAGATGTAAAACCCGACCATCAACACAACCGGCATAATGACCCGGGTCAACACAACCATCATCATCGGGTGCATGTCGCCTGCCCGCGGTTGATCTGGCGTGCGGTTCAAAAGCCGCGCACGCACCGGCCCGCCCAACAGGGTCTCGGTCAGCGCATAGATCAGCAGGGCTGCGATCCCCAGCACGATGATCTCGCCATAAGTGTCAAAACCACGGAAATCGACAAGAATAACGTTCACCACGTTGGTGCCGCCACCACCTTTATAGGAATTGGCGAGGTGGAACTCTGAGATCGGCGTGCTGGCCGGATCACGCAACATATAGTGGAAGGACAGCGCGAAAGTTGCCAGCCCGCCCAATACGGCCACGCCGGCATCCCGCACCCGGCGCAATACCGAGCTTTCCACTGGCGTGCGGTTCGGCAAAAAGTTGAGCGCCAGCAACATCAGGATGATCGTCACCACTTCGACGGTGAATTGCGTCATCGCCAGATCTGGCGCGCTAAAGAAGGCAAACCCGATCGAGACCATCAGGCCGATAATGCCGATCAGGATCAGTGACATGAAGCGGTTGCGATGCAAGAACACCATCCCGCATGTCGCCGCGACCAACATCAACCAACCTGCAATAGACACCGGACCTGCCGCCTGCATCGTTCGCGTCGGCGCGCCAACCGTACCAGTGGTCCAAGCGTGCAGGCCCGCGGCAATAATTGCGAGGGTGCCAATCACCGCGTAACGGGTGAACGCGCCATTGTGCAACGGCAAGATCAGCCTTTGGGCCAAGCGGGCGGTTGCTTCGACAATGGCCTCGAATATCACCTTGGCTTCGGGTCGTGGTGTGGTCTCCCAAAGGTGAAGCGCGGGTTTGTACACAGCTAACATCAGCAAACCGCCGACCACCGCTGCGATGGACATGAACAGTGCCGGAACCAGACCGTGCCATATTTTGAAATGGGCGGTCGGAACTTCGGCTCCAACACCCAGCACCGCGGCCGTGACGAGTTTAACAAATGGTTCTGCGAGGAACGGCGCGACGCCGATTACAACCACCAACACGACCAGCGTCGCAGGCGGGAACCACAGACCGACGCCCGGGTCGTGCGGCTTTGCCGGATAGTCGTCACGGACCGGCCCAAGGAACACATGCCCGATGAGGCGAAAACAATACGCAGCCGAAAACAGCGAACCGAAAACCGCCAATGCTGGCATCAACCAAGACGAGCCGAACAGTGTGGTGTGCGCGGCTTCTTCCAGCATCATCTCTTTGGACAGGAAGCCGTTCAGCAAGGGTATTCCTGCCATGGACAAGGCTGCCAGCGTCGCGATTACAAATGTCACGGGCATAAGTTTGCGAAGCCCGCCCAGCTGACGAATATCGCGTGTGTGTGCCTCGTGATCGATAATCCCGGCAGACATAAAAAGTGCTGCCTTGAACGTGGCGTGGTTCAGGATGTGGAACACTGCAGCCATCGCCCCAAAGGCTGTGCCCGTGCCAAGAAGCATGGTGATCAGACCCAGATGGCTGACAGTGGAAAATGCCAAAAGCGCCTTAAGGTCATGCTTGAACAGCGCAATCACGGCGCCAAGCACCATTGTCACCAATCCGGCGGTGGTCACGATCATGAACCATTCAGGGGTGCCAGACAGGACGGGCCACATGCGCGCCATAAGGAAAATGCCGGCCTTAACCATCGTGGCAGAGTGCAGATAGGCGGAAACTGGCGTGGGCGCGGCCATCGCGTGCGGCAACCAAAAATGAAACGGAAACTGCGCAGATTTTGTGAAGCAGCCCAAGAGGATCAGGATAAGGGCTGGTACGTATAACGGATCGGCTTGAATGAGATCGCGGTTCTGCAGAATGACGCTCAGATCATAGCTGCCGACAATCTGACCCAGGATCAGCATTCCACCGATCATCGCCAATCCACCCATGCCGGTTACCAACAAGGCCATCCGCGCACCCTGCCGACCTTCGGGTAGGTGCTTCCAATACCCGATTAGCAAAAAGGAGGATAGTGATGTGAGCTCCCAGAAGATCAGCAAAAGCAGTATGTTATCGCTCAGCACAATGCCGACCATCGCGCCCTGAAACAACAGAAGATAGGTGAAAAACTCGCCCATATGGTCAGAGCGGCTTAGATAGTGCCGCGCATAGGCGATGATCAACAAGCCAATGCCAAGGATCAAAAGGGCAAAGAAAAAGCCCAGCGCGTCAAGCATGAGTGTGAAATTCAAGCCAAGCGAAGGCATCCAATCGACCCGCGCTGTCACAACCTCGCCCGCCA
Source organism: Aliiroseovarius sp. M344 (assembly GCF_025140835.1). Taxonomy (NCBI): domain Bacteria; kingdom Pseudomonadati; phylum Pseudomonadota; class Alphaproteobacteria; order Rhodobacterales; family Paracoccaceae; genus Aliiroseovarius; species Aliiroseovarius sp. M344. Next base: position 3,089,236 of record NZ_CP081153.1, on the reverse strand, counting down.
TCACGGCTGGAAGATTGGTCAACAACCCAACGAAAGCGGCCAGCGAGACCATAAATGTGACACCGGCACACGCAGAGCGGCCCGCGGCATTCATAAGGCCGGGAAGCAACGCGCCAAGAAACGGAAAGGCAACAATGATAAAGAGTGACACGCGATCTCCGAATCCAAAGGGTTTGCTAACCTACATTGAACCGCATTGGGTTCGCAAAAGGCAATAGGATGTCACATTTTTAGCCAAGTGATCACCAGCGGCCTAGCAGTTCGCTCGGGAAGTCAATTGGGCTCGCTTGCCCGATAAGTGACCCCCGCTGGCGCTCGTTTGGCAATTTGAATGAGAATTATCGGTTCCGTGGACCTTCAGCGTTCAGCGCTTGCCCAACAATGGAATTGATTTTTCCCGCGCGATAAGAAATTGTAAAATTCTGGAAAGTTTTGTGAGGGTTTGAAGAATGAGCAACCGGAAGATCCGCAATATGGAAGAGTTTGCGGCGATCAGCGGTATCTCGCGACCGACAGTATCGAAGTATTTCAATGACCCTGACAGCGTACGCCAATCGACCCGTGAAAAGATCGAGACAGCGCTGAAAGAACATGACTACCGCCCCAACATCTTTGCGATGAACCAAAACCGGAAACTGACCAAGAATTTGGGTATTGTCGTGCCGTATCTGGCCGACCCGTTTTTTGCGGAAATCGCACGCCGCATTGAATCATTGGTAATCGAGGCTGGGTTTCGCCCGATCCTATTAAGTTCACACGGTGACCAAAAGCTTGAGGTTGAAAATCTGGATTCTTTGCGGTCCATCAAACCCGCTGGTGTTCTGTTGGCACCTTTGGGCAGGGCTTCAGACAAGGCTGCGATCAAACGTTTTTGCGATGACGTGCCGACGGTGAATTTTGACGCAAATATTGATGGCGCTGGCGAGGCCTTTGTCGGACACAATAACGCGCAGGCCACAGAAACAATGCTGGAATACCTAACTCGAACGGGCGAGCCGCCTGCATTCTTCGAAATGAAGACCCCCCCAAACCCAAATGCCAACAAACGCCGTATAGCATATATCGAAACGATGGAGCGTATGGGACACACGCCGCATATCATTCAAGCCGAAGGCGAAGGCTGGGAAATTGAAGAGATCGGCTATCGCGAAGGAAAGCGTGCGCTTTCTGCACGTGATCTTCCTTCGCGGACGGTGTTTTGTAGTAACGACCGGCTTGCCATTGGGTTTCTGGCGGCGGCGTATGAATCAGGCCTGCGCGTTGGCTTGGGCGAGGATTGCGCGTTGCGTGTGGCTGGCCATGATAACCATCCTTTTTCCCGCTTTACCTGCCCAACCCTGACGACGGTTTCTCACAACTACACCGCCATCGCGGCCAGGAGTGTCGAGACGATTATGTCCCTGATCGAATCTGGAGTCCGTGCGCCGGAACGCAAATCGACCCTGTTTGATGGCGAATTGATCATGCGAGCCTCAGCCTAAGTTATTGAATTTTCGCGATACCATTTATAATTTTACGCGCGTTAAGTTGAAGATTGACGAAGCGGAAGTCTGACCCGTATGGTCATGAAGTAACTTTCATTCCTTGGGAGGATAAGAATGAAACTCGCAAATGTACTTCGTGCGGCAACAGCGATGTCGGTCATTTCGACCGGCGCTTCGTTTGCTGACACACTAACCATCGCGACCGTGAACAACGGCGACATGATCCGGATGCAGGGCTATACTGACGACTTCACGGCCAAAACCGGGCACGACGTCGAGTGGGTGACGCTGGAAGAAAACGTTCTGCGTCAGCGCGTGACCACAGATATCACCACGAAAGGTGGTGCCTTCGATATCATGACCATCGGTATGTACGAGACGCCGATCTGGGGGGCCAACGGGTGGCTTGTTCCGCTTGATGACTTGTCAGCCGAGTATGATGTCGATGACATCCTGCCCGCGATGCGTGCCGGTCTAAGCAATGACGGAACGCTTTATGCTGCGCCGTTCTATGGCGATAGCTCGATGATCATGTATCGCACGGACTTGATGGAAGCGGCGGGCATGGAAATGCCAGATGCGCCGACGTGGCAGTTCATTCGTGAAGCCGCGGCTGCGATGACCGATCGGGACAACGAGGTCAACGGCATCTGTCTGCGCGGTAAAGCAGGCTGGGGTGAAGGCGGCGCGTTCATCACAGTTACGGGCAACTCGTTCGGCGCACGCTGGTTTGATGAAGACTGGAACGCCCAGTTCGATCAGCCGGAATGGGCCGAGGCGCTCAACTTCTATGTCGGTATGATGGAAGAATCGGGCCCTCCGGGCTATGCGACCAACGGCTTTAACGAAAACCTGTCGCTGTTCCAGCAAGGTAAATGCGGTATGTGGATCGACGCGACTGTCGCCGCATCGTTCGTCACCAACCCGGCCGATTCAACTGTTGCTGACAAGGTCGGTTTCGCACTGGCACCCAACAGCGAAGGCGTTGAAAAGCGTGCAAATTGGTTGTGGGCTTGGGCCTTGGCCGTTCCGGCAGGCACGCAAAAGGCCGATGCTGCCAAGCAGTTCATCGAATGGGCAACCTCGAAAGACTATATCGAGCTGGTCGCTGCCAAAGAGGGATGGGCCAACGTTCCTCCGGGCGCACGGACATCGCTGTATGAGAACCCCAACTATCAAGATGTTCCGTTTGCAAAGATGACGCTGGATTCAATCCTTGCCTCTGATCCGACGAACCCGACCGTCAAGCCGGTGCCTTATGTTGGCATCCAGTTTGTCGCGATCCCTGAATTTGCGGGTATTGCAACTGAAGTGAGCCAAGAGTTCTCGGCGGCCTATGCAGGTCAGCAAAGCGTCGAAGAGGCTTTGGCAAAAGCTCAGGCGATCACAAATGACGCCATGGAGGCGGCGGGCTACCGCTAAGCCTGTCTGGCAAAAACACCGAGGGGCGGCGGAATAATCCGCCCCTCGACCCACCGAACAATCCTCAATAGCTTTACCTCGTTTCAGGCGGCATGGTCCGTCAACGAAGGAGATGTGTCATGGCTACCCAGCACTCTAGATCAGCCGCCAGATTGATGATGGCCCCTGCAGTAATCCTGCTTCTCGGATGGATGCTGGTTCCGTTGATCATGACGCTGTTCTTTTCATTCAAGAAATACCTGCCGCTGCGTGGCGACTCGATGGCCAACGGGTTGGACTGGGTTGGCTTCGACAACTACGTGCGGTTCGTCAGCTCCAGTTCCTTCTGGCCCAGCGTCCAAGCCACGTTGATCATTGTTGGTGGCGTCCTTGCCATCACTATCGTTCTGGGCGTGCTGCTGGCGATCCTTTTAGATCAACCCATGTGGGGACAGGGCATCGTGCGCATTCTTGTCATCGCCCCGTTCTTTGTCATGCCAACTGTGTCGGCGCTTGTTTGGAAGAACATGTTCATGGATCCGGTGAATGGCCTTCTTGCGCATCTTTGGAAAGCCTTCGGCGCTGAACCCATCCAATGGCTAAGCCAAGCGTCACTGCCATCCTTGATCCTGATTGTGTCGTGGCAATGGTTGCCCTTTGCGACACTCATCTTGCTGACGGCCATTCAGTCGCTGGACAGCGAACAGTTAGAGGCCGCCGAAATGGATGGCGCACCGGTTCTGAAACGCTTCTGGTTCATCGTCTTGCCGCATCTGTCACGCGCGATCACCATCGTGATTTTGATACAGACCATCTTTCTTCTGGCGATTTTCGCTGAGATTTTCGTGACTACGGGCGGGGCGTTCGGCACCAAGACGCTGTCCTATCTGATCTTCCAGCGCGTGTTGGAAAGCCAGAACGTCGGGCTTGGGTCCGCCGGTGGTGTCTACGCAATCATTCTGGCCAACATCGTTGCCATCTTCCTGATGCGCATCGTTGGCAAAAATCTGGACGCATAGGAGGGATACGACATGGCACGCGCAGCAACGTCACAACGCAAAGCTCTGAACACGGCCCTTGCATGGGCTGTAGGACTGCTGATCTTCTTCCCGATCCTGTGGACGATCCTGACCAGCTTCAAAACCGAGGCGCAGGCGATTTCCAGCCCGCCGGTTTTCCTGAACTTTGACTGGACGCTGGAAAACTATGCGGTGGTTCAGGAGCGGTCGAACTACATGCGGTTCTTGTGGAATTCGGTAATCATCGCCGGTGGGTCGACCATCCTGGGTACGATCATCGCCATTCCCGCGGCATGGTCCATGGCCTTTGTGCCATCCAAACGCACTAAGGACATTCTGTTGTGGATGCTGTCCACCAAGATGCTGCCTGCGGTTGGGGTTCTGTATCCGATCTATCTTCTGTTCATCAAAATGGGCCTTTTGGATAACCGCGCCGGACTGGTCATCGTCTTAATGTTGATCAATTTGCCGATCATTGTCTGGATGCTTTACACATATTTCCGCGAAATCCCGGGCGAAATTCTGGAAGCCGCGCGCATGGATGGCGCCACCCTAAAAGAAGAGATCCTGTATGTCCTGACGCCCATGGCCATTCCGGGCATCGCGTCAACGCTTCTTCTGAACTTCATCCTGGCCTGGAACGAGGCGTTCTGGACGCTCAACCTGACAGCGGCAAAGGCAGCACCTCTGACAGCATTCATTGCAAGCTACTCCAGCCCGGAAGGTTTATTTTATGCGAAACTCAGCGCGGCCTCGACCATGGCCATCGCGCCAATCCTGATCCTTGGCTGGTTCAGCCAGAAACAACTTGTCCGCGGCTTGACCTTCGGCGCAGTGAAATAAGGAAAGATCATGGGACGTATTGTACTCGATCAAGTATCCAAAAGCTTCGGCGAAGTGGAAGTCATTCCGCCGCTAGACCTGACCATCGAAGATGGTGAATTCACGGTCTTTGTCGGACCCTCGGGCTGCGGAAAATCCACGCTTCTGCGATTGATTGCCGGGCTTGAGGACACAACAAGCGGGCATATCCGCATCGACCGCGAAGACGCCACCAACGTGCCACCTGCCAAGCGTGGGCTGGCAATGGTGTTCCAGTCCTACGCGCTGTATCCGCACATGTCGGTGCGCAAGAACATCGCGTTTCCCCTGCGTATGGCAAAGCTTGACCAGACCGAGATCGACAAGCGGGTCGAAGGTGCTGCCGACGTGCTGAACCTGACCGATTATCTTGATCGCCGCCCCGGACAATTGTCGGGTGGGCAACGTCAACGCGTTGCCATTGGGCGGGCCATTGTGCGCGAGCCGGCAGCCTTCTTGTTTGACGAACCGCTGTCGAACCTTGATGCGGCCTTGCGTGTTGGGATGCGTCTGGAAATCTCGGAGCTTCATAAGCGGCTGCAGACCACGATGGTTTATGTCACCCATGATCAGGTCGAGGCCATGACTATGGCGGACAAGATCGTCGTGCTTCATGCGGGTGTCATCGAACAGGTCGGATCGCCGCTCGAACTTTACCGCGCACCTCGCAACACCTTTGTCGCGGGTTTCATCGGGTCGCCCAAGATGAACCTTCTGGATGGACCAGAAGCGTCAAAGCATAATGCGCACACGATCGGAACGCGCCCGGAACACATCTCGATTTCTGAGACAGAAGGCGATTGGGCGGGCACCGTTGGTGTGTCGGAACATCTCGGTTCGGATACGTTCTTGCACGTGAAATGCGATGCCTTCCCCGAGCCACTGACAGTGCGCGCGGGCGGGGAACTGCAGCTGTCCTATGGCGCGCGGGTCTACCTGACGCCCGACCCGGCACATTTGCATCGTTTCGATGATAAGGGGTTGCGTTTGGAATGAAACGGCTTGGCGGTAAAACGGCCCTTATCACGGGTGCAGCGCGTGGCATCGGCTTCGAGTTTGCAAGGGCTTATGTCGCTGAAGGCGCACAGGTTGCTATTGCCGATATCGATATGGCCCGCGCCCAAGCTGCCGCCGATGAGCTGGGCGGCTCCGCGATTGCTGTCAAAATGGACGTGACCCAACAAGACAGCATCGATGCTGGTGTTGCAGCTGTCATAGAACAGCTGGGCGGGATCGACATCCTGATCAACAACGCCGCTATTTTTTCCGCGGCCCCTATAACCGAGATCGCGCGCAAGGATTTCGACGCAGTTTTTTCAATCAACGTCTCTGGTGTGTTGTTCACCATGCAGGCGGTGGCACAGCACATGATTGCGCGCGGGCAGGGCGGCAAGATCATCAACATGGCCAGTCAGGCAGGGCGACGTGGCGAGGCTTTGGTCGCGGTTTACTGTGCGTCGAAGGCGGCCGTGATTAGCCTGACCCAGTCGGCGGGGTTGAACCTAATTCAGCACGGTATCAACGTGAATGCCATTGCCCCCGGCGTGGTGGATGGCGAGCACTGGGACGGTGTCGATGCGTTCTTCGCGAAGTACGAAAGCAAACCCTTGGGTCAGAAAAAGAAAGAGGTGGGCGAAGCTGTCCCCTTTGGCCGCATGGGAGTTGCCGCGGATTTGACCGGCATGGCGGTGTTTCTGGCCACGAAAGAAGCCGATTATGTCGTGGCTCAGACCTTTGGCGTTGATGGCGGAAACTGGATGAGCTGATGACCGATCCCACCTTTAAACCAGCCATAGTGCCACTGAGAACCGACACGCTTGCAGACTTGCCCTCTGCTGTGTCGTGCCCGACCTATGATCGGGCCGCGCTGACGCCGGGGATCGTTCATATTGGTTTGGGCAATTTCCACCGCGCGCACCAAGCTTGGTATCTGCACCGACTGATGCAAACCGGTGCTGCGCTGGATTGGGCAATCGTCGGCGCAGGAGTTCGTGCCTATGACGAAAATCAGCGCCTGAAACTTGCTGAGCAAGATTACCTCACGACATTGGTCGAACTGGACCCTGCAGGAACCTCGGCCGAGGTGATCGGTTCGATGATCGATTACGTCCCAGTGCAGCCGGGCAACCGTCCGTTGATCGAACGTATGGCGCAGGCAGATATCCGGATTGTGGCGCTGACGGTGACCGAGGGTGGGTATTACATCGATCCAACCACCAAAGGCTTTGACACAAATCACCCCGACATACGGCATGACGCCGCCAACCCGGACGGCCCGACAACAGCGTTTGGTGCGATGGTCGCGGCGTTGAAGCTCAGGCGCGATAATGGGGTGGGATCGTTCACGGGCCTCAGCTGCGACAACCTTCAGGGCAATGGCGCGATCCTGCGGCAGACTGTTGTTTCACTGGCGCGCCTTTCTGATCCGGCTCTGGCCGATTGGATTGAACACACCTGCAGCTTCCCGAGCTCGATGGTGGATTGCATTGTCCCTGCCACCGGACCGAAAGAAGTCGAACTGGCCAGATCGCTTGGCATTGATGACGCAGCTCCGGTCACGCATGAGAACTATCGCCAATGGGTGCTGGAAGACGATTTCTGCGCAGGTCGCCCTGATTGGGACAATGTTGGCGCGACATTCACCGACAACGTCCATGACTTTGAGGCAATGAAACTCCGCATCCTGAATGGCGGCCACCAAATCATCGCCAATCCGGGCGAAGTTTTGGCAGTCGCCACGATTGCCGATTGTATGGCGCACGAAAAAATCCGGGCACTTTTCAACCGGATTGCGCTTGATGAGATCGTGCCGCATGTGAAGCCCGTCACCGGCACGACGCCTGAGGCCTATGTTGATCTGATCGCGCGCAGGTTCGCGAACCCGCGGATCATCGACACCACGCGCCGGGTCGCTTTCGACGGATCGTCGCGGCACCCGGGGTTTGTGATCCCGACCATTCGCGATGGGATCGAGGCGGGAACACCCATCGACGGGCTGGCGCTGGCCGAAGCGGCGTGGGCGCGCATGTGCGAAGGCACACGGGAAGACGGTAGCCAAATCGAGCAGAACGACCCCTTCTGGCTGAACCTTCAAACAACCGCCAAAGCGGCCAAATCAGACCCTCTGGTTTGGCTGGAGCAACGTCAGTTTTACGGTGGCTTGGCCGATCACCCCGGTTTTTCTGCGGCATTCTCGAAGTGGCTGCGCCTCATATGGTCAGACGGTATGGAAACTGCCATCGACGTCTATCTGGAAGGCTGATCAAATGGTATTCCTAGGCATCGACTTAGGTACCTCTGGGCTGCGCGCGTTACTTGTCGATGCGGATGGGTCGCCTATCGGGTCTGTGGAACGGGGTTACAAAACCAGCCAATTGCGCGCGGGGTGGTCAGAGCAGCATCCACATGGCTGGACCCAAGCTCTGACCGCGGCGGTGCAAGAATTGCGCGCAACCTATCCCGCGTTTTCAGATGTTAAAGGGATCGGTGTATCAGGTCATATGCACGGGGCGGTTTTGCTGGATGCCACGGCTGCGCCAATCCGCCCTTGCATCATGTGGAACGATACCCGGAGCAGCGATGAAGCTGCGCGTCTTGACGCCATACCAGAATCGCGTGCCATTTCAGGCAACATCATTTTTCCCGGTTTCACCGCGCCAAAACTTGAATGGGTTCGCCGTCACGAACCAGAAAACCACGCCCGTATTTCGAAGGTATTGCTGCCAGCCGGGTATCTGAATTGGTATCTGACTGGCGACTTTGTTTCGGATGTGTCGGATAGCGCAGGTACCGGATGGCTGGATGTCAGCGCACGCCGCTGGTCTGACACATTACTCGAAACCGGTCATATGAGCATCGACCAGATGCCAAGGTTGGTGGAAGGGTGCGACGCCGCCGGACACCTTCGCAGCGAACTGCTGTCCGACTGGGGCCTGTCTGGTCCGGTCACCGTGGCAGGCGGTGCGGGCGACAACGCCGCTGCGGCGTGCGGCATTGGGGCATTGTCCGAAGGGCAGGGATTTGTGTCCCTTGGTACGTCCGGAGTTTTGCTGCTGGCCCGGGACGACTGCAATCCCGCACCAGACACTGCATTACATACGTTTTGCCACGCGGTTCCACATCGCTGGTACCAGATGGGCGTGATGCTGTCGGCAACGAATTCTTTGAACTGGTTATCGCGCATTTGCGGACACACACCTGCCGCATTGACGGCCGCGCTTGGAGGCAGCCTCCAGCCCCCTGGCTCAGTGCAGTTTTTACCGTATCTTTCAGGAGAACGCACGCCCCATAATGACGCACAAGTTCGAGGTGCATTTATCGGTCTGGACACCCAAACATCGCTCGCTGATCTAACCCGCGCGGTTCTGGAAGGCGTCGCTTTTGCCCTGCGCGATAGTGCTGAGGCGATGAAAACCACAGGGGCTCAGATTGAAGCCCCGGCTGTTATCGGGGGTGGCACCGCGTCGCGGTATTGGGTTGAGATGATCGCGACGGTTCTGGGGACGACAGTCTCATTGCCCAAAGGTGGTGAATTCGGTGCAGCCCTTGGCGCAGCACGGCTGGCGATGGTCGCGGCGACCGGCGCGGTGCCGGAGGCGGTGATGCGCCCTCCAGAGCACAGCGAGATCATTCCCCCGCAGACCAATCTGGTCGCTGCGTTTGATGGCGCTTATGATCGGTTTAAAACTGCTTTCCCTGCGATAAGGTCAGCACAATGAGACAGACGATAAAACGAAAAGGTAGATGCAGATGATCCTGTGCTGCGGCGAGGCTTTGATCGACATGATCCCCGAACCAACCCAGTCAGGCCAAGACGGCTTTGTCCCCCATTGCGGGGGCGCGGTGTTCAACACCTCGATTGCGCTTGGGCGCCTTGGGGTGCGAACCGGTATGCTGACGGGGCTTTCAGACGATATGTTTGGTCGCCAATTGACCGATGCGCTGGTTAGCAGCCACGTTGATACACGCCTTATTGTGACAAGCAATCGACCAACGACACTTGCCTTTTTGAAGCTGGTTAACGGACATGCCAGCTATACATTCTATGATGAGAACTCAGCCGGGCGGATGCTTGAACCAGAAGATATGCCCACGCTGCCCGCTGATGTATCCGCCTTGTATTTCGGCGGGATCAGCCTTGCCTGTGAACCGGGCGCCGATGCCTATCTTTCGCTTGTGAAACGCGATGGCTCTGAGCGGGCCGTTATCCTTGATCCGAACATCCGCGCGGGGTTCATTTCTGACGAGGCACGGTATCGTGCCCGGCTTGAGGAAATGATTTCTCGGACCGATATCCTTAAAGTATCGGATGAGGATCTGAACTGGATTCACCAAGCGCCAGTGTCGCTTGCGCAAAAGGCCAAAGCGCTTCTGGACAAAGGTCCGACGCTTGTCATCGTTACCCGTGGTGGTGAAGGGGCAACTGGCTATTTGAAGGGCAGCGAGAAAATCGACGTCCCTGCAGAACGTGTCCAGATCGTTGATACAGTCGGCGCTGGCGACACCTTTAACGCGGGCGTCATAGCTAAGCTGTCTGCGCGAGGACTGTTAACCAAAGATCAACTCGCATCACTAAGCCCCAAGGATGTGCAGGAGGCTCTCTCCTTCGGTGCCAAGGTCGCTGCAGTGACCGTTTCACGCGCAGGAGCCAACCCACCTTGGGCTGACGAGCTGTGAGCAAGGCGATGAACAAGTTGACCACCACAGATGCGCTTGTTCGTGAGGTTAGAAAGCGCGCGATTGAACATGAGCGCATTCTTGTCGCCGTTGCTGGCCCGCCGGGGTCGGGAAAATCTACCCTTGCGGAAAACCTGGCAGAGCGGCTTGGCCCGTCAGCGGCTGTCCTGCCAATGGATGGATTTCATCTGGACAATCCCACGCTCCGGCAGATGGACCTATTCGACCGCAAGGGCGCGCCAGAAACATTTGATGCAAGCGGCTTTGTTGCCCTTGTGCGTGCATTGCGGAGCAATAAGGACCTATTTTACCCCACCTTTGATCGCGAAGCCGACAGCACAGTTCCGCGTGGCGGCCAAATCGGCAAGCAGACAAATGTCGTTGTGGTCGAAGGCAACTATCTGTTGCTCGACAACCCGCCATGGTCAGAGCTAGCAGATCTTTTCGACCTCACAGTCTCCATCGACGTCGACCGGGATGTATTGGAAACCCGTCTGATCAAACGCTGGCTCGACCACGGTCTGTCTGAAGCCGACGCCGAAGCACGTGCGCTGGGCAATGACATGCGTAACGTTGAGTTTGTTATGAATAACTCGCGCGCATCCGACTTTGTGATCCAACCCAAAGATGTGTGAAACCAAGGCGTCAAGCCATGCTTGTTCGGGTTTCCCGGCACCGGGCAGCTTTTCATCACAAACGGATTTAAGAAGGACAACAGGAGCAACCCCGCCAAAAGGTTTCTAGCTGCAATGTGGACGGCGACAAGCGGCGGTTTACTCTGCAACAAATGCCAGACAACGCTTAGCCCTAGTGATAGATTTCTCAACTCGCGGGGATGGCAGGCAGGCGGTACGCCGGTTTTTTTCTTTTTAACAACCTGCGAACTGCCGGCTCCATTGCACAATATAGGATATTGCGAAAATTAGATTGCTCTGCCAGAAGCACCTACTAGAAGTAGATTAACGCATTTGATTGGGGACGCCGATGTCAAAACTTGGAACAAAAATTTTTGATGAGCATCACGGCTCCACTATCGAAGAGTGGCAAGGAGCAATGCTGCGAGCGGCCGAGAGCTCTGACCCGAGTTTCCCAAATTTTCGACACTTGGCACGATTGGGCAGCCTAAATCTGGCCACCGGGATTGAGGAAGCATTCAAGCTCTATAAGATCGCCCGGCCTCACCTCGACAATTGTGTCGGGCCGCAAAAAAACTACCTCGATTTCGGATGCGGTGTGGGAAGAATTTTCAAAACTTTTATGCGAGATTTCCCAGCTCAGAATATGACAGGGGCGGATGTGACTGAGGAGTTCATAGACTTCTGTAAAGAAGACTTTGCATCAGAATTCAATTTCACTCACATTCCAATGAGACCCAAAACTCAGATACCATCCAATTCCGTCGACGTAATTACAGCCTATTCTGTGTTCTCGCACTTTAGTGCAATACAAGCGACGCGCTGGTTAGATGAATTTGACAGAATTTGTCGTTCGGGAGCGACAATAATCCTTACCACCTACGGCCGTGGGCATTTGGATTATGTTGCTGACACGGATCCCAGCGAACTACCGCCAAACAAAATCACCCAACAAAAAGATATTAACGATGCCGGCGGAAAATCTGAGTTTTTACGAATGTTTGAACTAGGAGAGATGCTTTTCTACGCAAGGAACCCGGCCTTCGGGTTTTACGATTACGGCCATGCCTATGTGGGTGAAGAATTTGTCCGTCGGATCTGGGGCAAGAACTTCGAAGTTGTAGAAGTCGTCGACGACTATGACAAGTTGGAACAGATGGCAGTGGTGCTTCGAAAGCGATAGATCGTACACAAGCGACCATGTTTATGTGCGCGCAATTGACTGCATCTCTGGGGTTTCCACGGAAGGGGATACCTTGGTGATCGGCGCTGCAACCACCCACGCAGAAGTGGCAGGAAATGCGATGTGCAGCGCCTGTACCCGACGATTGCCTTTCTTGCAGACGGAATCGGTGATCCGGTAGTTCGTTATTCTGGCACCATCGGTGGATCCATCGCCAACAATGACCCGGCAGCAGACTATCCAGCTGGGCTTTGGCGTTGGACGCGACCATTGTGGCCAACAAGCGAGAGATCGCTTCGGACGATTGCTTCGACGGCCTGTTTGCCACAGCGCTTGATGATGACGACATTATCACATCAGTACGTGTTAACGCACCAAAACGTACGGCCTACGTCAAATTCCGCTGGCCAGCATCTCTTTTTGCTCTGGTGGGCGTGTGTGTCGCTGATGGCGCGTGTGGCACACGTGTTGTCGTAACAGGCGCAGGCGAAGGCGGAGTTTTCAACATGCCGAGCTAGAAGCCGCGCTTTCGGCTGACTGGGCTGCAGCGGTAGCAGACAGCGTAAGTGTTGATGGCGACGGGCAGATGTCTGACACGCATGGAAGCGCTGAATACCGTGCAAATCTGATCAAGCTTCTTACCAAGCGCGCTGTTGACGCCAGTTGATTGATCAACGCCTCCTCCACCGCCTTTTATTGATGGTTCGGTGGAGGGAGTGACTCCAATGAGCGTTCGAGTACTAGAGTTACTGTCATTTGGTTATTTTTTTGAACAGTAGCTGTGTGTCGCGACGTGTTTCGATGCAGGCAATCAACATCTGCGTCGAACAGCGTGATGCAGAGGTGCCGTTTTCCGAACCCGTATATAAAGCGACAAAGCCATCTTTGAACTCATACAATCTTTGACAGTTTAAAGATGCCAAGCGCAAATGCAGATTGTTCATACGGCGGCCAGGTTTGAACTAGGCAAAAAACTGATTCTCATGTACTAATTCTCTAGTTGTCAAAGACGGAGAGAAGCCGTGGCGCGCCGACGCAGCGAATTGCTTACAGATGTAGAGCTTGAATTCATGATCGCCCTTTGGAGCATCGGCTCCGGGTCGGTCCGTGATATTATGAGCACCCTACAAGGCGGCACGAAACGGGCTTACACCTCGGTGGCGACCATCATGAAAATTCTGGATGACAAAGGGTATGTGACATCCGAGCGGCAGGCCAGAAGCCTGGTGTATGTGCCCGCCATCCAGAAGGATGAATACGAGGGGCGGTCCCTCAAAAATTTGTCAGATTCATTGTTTGGAGGAACACCGACAGCGCTTGTGGCGCGCCTGGTGGATAACGAGGATCTGACGGACGAAATGATCCGGGAAATAAAAGAGATCATTGATACAAGGATCAGAAAGGATGACGATTGATCAAATCGTAGGGGGGGTGATCTGGATCCAATCCATGATTATTCTGGCCGCTTTGGTCTTTGCCGCATTTGAAGCGGCTTTTGCGCTGTGTGGCCATCGGCGATGTTACCTGACGCGTCGCCGGTTGGGGGTGACTGCATGTGTCAGTCTGGCGGTCTTGCCCTTTGTTCAACCCTATTTGCACTCCGCGCCCTTCGCCAGTTCGGTCAATGCGACCGATGCGATCGTGGCGCAGTATCTGAAAGGCAACCTGTCCGTGACGGCCAGCGACATGAGCTGGTTCTTGACGCTGAAAACGCAGATCATTGATCATGTGACCTCGGGTGGGTCGATGGTGTTCAAAGTGGTCGTGGCGGCATTTCTGACCGCGCTGCTGGCGCGCGCCTTTTATCTGGGCGTCAATGTGGTGCGCATCCGTCGTGCCATTCGCTCTGGTCAGGTGATGCGTCAAAGTCGTCGGGTGCGCGTCGTGCTTAGTCCCACCATCACCGTACCTTTTTCAACACGCGGACTGTGGTTTTATTACGTCGTCTTGCCCGAAAACCTGTGTCAGGACCGCGACGCCATGCAAATGTCAATCGGTCACGAGATGCAGCATATTCGCCAAGGCGACGTGGATGCCGAGGTTGCCTTGTCGTTGATCTCGCCGCTTGTGGTGCTGAACCCTGGGTTTTGGTTTCTGTCCAGCCGCCTGCGCAGGCTGGGCGAACTGGCTTGTGATCGGGCCTATCTGGCGCGGCGTCGGTTCGACGCCCACGGGTATTCGACCCGTCTTCTGAGCATCGCGCGCCGCAATCGGCACGCACGCGGACAACCGCGCGCGTTTGGTGTGCCGTTGGTCGGGCGCACGATCCCGCTGATCGGGCGCCGGTCTATGTTGAAAGATCGCATTCTTGAGATTGCCCATGATCAGGCAAACCCCACGCGAGAGCGTCGTTTCGTCGGGGTGGTCATGTCCGTAGTCATGACAACCTGCGTGCTGGTTGGCGCGACATCGCTGGCGCAACCCACCGGCTGGAGCCACGATCGGATCATGCTGTCGACGGTTGCCAATCTTGAGCGGCTCAATCAGCTGAACACCATGGCGCAGCGCACCTGGTGACGCCGCGCCTTAGGTGACAAATAGAAAACGGCCCGGATCACCGGGCCGTTTTTTTGTTGCAGGGCCGGGGTGTTCACACTTTCCAGAAACAGAAAAAGCCCCAAGCGATAGAGATGAACAGAGGACCCCAAAGCGGCATTCCGATCAGGCCCAGCCAGATCAAAAAGATGAAGCTGGTGCCCAGCAAGCTCAGGAAATACCTGTCGCCGCGCGTCGTGGTCAGGCCAAGAATACCCTGACGCTCTGCTCCGCCGGGGTATCTGATCTCGACCAATGTCAGGATTGCGATGCCGGTAAAGATACCGATGAAAACGAACGCTGTGGGCCAAGTCCAGGCCATCCAACTGAGCATATCAAACCCTTCCCATCGCGAAGCCTTTCGCGATGTAGTTGCGGACGAAATAGATCACAATCGCGCCCGGAATGATGGTGAGGGTGCCAGCGGCGGCCAGCAAACCCAGTTCATACCCCGCGCTGGACGCGGTTTTGGTCATGGTGGCGGCAATCGGCTTGGCCTCGACCGCCGTCAGGGTTTTCGCGAGCAACAGCTCGACCCATGAAAACATGAAGCAGAAGAACGCGGCCACACCGACGCCCGCCTTAATCGTGGGCAGGAATATCGACACGAAAAACCGTGGGAAGGAATAGCCGTCGACATAGGCGGTTTCGTCCAGTTCTTTTGGGACGCCGCCCATGAAGCCTTCCAATATCCAGACGGCCAGCGGGATGTTGAACAGGCAATGCGCTAGCGCCACCGCCAAATGGGTGTCGAAGATGCCGACCGCCGAATACAGTTGAAAGAAGGGTAAGGCGAAAACGGCCGCCGGGGCCATCCGGTTGGTCAAAAGCCAGAAGAACAGATGCTTGTCGCCCAAAAAGCGATACCGCGAAAACGCATAGGCTGCAGGCAACGCCACCGCGATCGAGATCACCGTGTTCAGCGACACATAGATAATCGAGTTGATATAACCCCAATACCATGTCGGATCGGTGAAGATCGTTTTATAGGCGTCCAGCGTGAAGGTCTGCGGGAACAGCGAGAAGCCGGACAGGATTTCGTTGGTGGTCTTGAAGCTCATCGCAACCAGCCAATAGATCGGCAACATCAGGAACAGGATGTAGATTATGGGGACGAGGGATCGTTTTTTCATCGGGGCGTCCTCAGTTCAGGTCATCTTTGGTCATCACGGTGTAGAACACCCACGACACCAAAAGCGTGATTGCGAAATAGATCAGCGACATCGCCGCGGCAGGGCCAAGGTCAAACTGCCCAAGGGCGATCTTCACAAGGTCGATGGACAGAAGCGTTGTCGCGTTGCCGGGCCCGCCGCCGGTCAGAACGAAGGGTTCGGTATAGATGTTGAAACTGTCCATGAAGCGCAGAAGGATCGCGATGGTCAGCACGTTCTTCATCTTTGGCAGCTGGATATAGCGAAACACCGACCAGTTTGACGCGCCGTCGATCTTGGCCGCCTGGTAATAGGCGTCGGGGATCGAAACCAGCCCGGCATAAGACAGCAGCACAACCAAAGACGTCCAGTGCCAGACATCCATCGTGACGATGGTGATCCAAGCTGCAACCGGGTCTTGGGTCATATCGTAGTTGATGCCCAAAACGTGGTTAATGAAATAGCCCAGCAGCCCAATGTCCGGCAGGGCAAAGATGTTCCACATCGCGCCGACCACGTTCCACGGGATCAGCATAGGCAGGGCCATCAAGACCAGACAGACCGGCACCCAGAACCCGTTGCGGGGCATCGAAAGCGCGATGGCGATGCCCAGTGGCACTTCGATGATCAGGATCAGAAAGGTGAACAGGAACTGTCGACCAAGGGCGGCGTGGAACCTCTCGGACCGCAGGATTTGTTCAAACCATGTCAGCCCTTCCCAGAAGAACAGGTTGTCACCAAAGGTTTCCTGCACCGAGTAATTCACAACGGTCATCATCGGGATCAACGCGTTGAAGGCCACAAGGATCAGCACCGGCAGCACAAAGAACCACGCCTTTTGGTTTTCGGTTTTCATGCTGTGGCCTCCTCAAGGGCGGGGTCGGTGGCGATCCAACCATCCGCATAAACACGGGTCTGGTTTTGTTGGAATTGCAAGTGCACGACGTCACCCTGGGCGGGGGCGGGGCCGTTCAGAATAGCGGCGACTTTCTGATCGCCGACCATCGCCTCGACCACATTATGGCGTCCAACATCGGCGACGCGGCTGACGCGGGCTTCGATCCCGGTCGCGCCGATATGCACAAATTCCGGCCGCACGCCGATTTCTATTCGGCCCGTGGTGCCGGGTGTCACGGCACCTTCCAGAGCCACTTTCTGGCCTTGGAAAAACGCAGCACCGTCTCGCAATTCGGCGGGCAGCACGTTCATCCCCGGCGATCCGATGAAGTGGCCCACAAAAGTGTGTGCCGGGCGTTCGAACAGTTCGACGGGCGTGCCGATCTGCACCACTTCGCCTTCTTCCATCACCACAACCTGATCGGCGAAGGTCAGAGCTTCGGTCTGGTCATGGGTGACGTAGATCATCGTCGCTTTGACGCGCTGGTGCAGCTCTTTCAGCTTTGATCGCAGTTTCCATTTCAGATGCGGGTCGATCACGGTCAGCGGTTCGTCGAACATCACCACGTTCACGTCGTTGCGCACCAGTCCGCGCCCCATCGAGATCTTTTGCTTGTTGTCTGGCGACAGGCCCGCCGCGCGGCGATCGAGCATGTCTGTCACGTCGAGCATCTCTGCAATTGCGTGCACCCGCTCGCGCACGGTCGCCTCGTCCCGCCCCCGGTTTCGAAGTGGGAAAGCCAGGTTGTCGTAAACCGTCATCGTGTCGTAGATCACCGGAAACTGGAACACCTGCGCGATGTTGCGGGCATCGGGCGGTTGGGTTGTCATATCCTGCCCGTCGAATAGGACCTGTCCTTCTGACGGCACCAAAAGCCCGGAAATAATGTTCAAAAGGGTGGATTTGCCGCAACCTGAGGGGCCAAGCAACGCATAGGCGCCGCCGTCCTCCCAGTCGATGTCGACATGTTTCAATGCGTAATCTTCCGGCCCTTTCGGGTCGCTCATGTAAGAATGCCGCAGGTCTTTGAGTGTGATCTTTGCCATGTTGACCCCTTCAGGCGGCCCGGCTGCCATCGGGCGCGAAATAGAGGCACGCGCCGGCATCCAAGAAGAATGTGTGATTTTCGCCAACCTTGTACGGGTGCGCGCCATGCGCCAGCGATACCCAGCCATGGTCATCAAATTCAAAATGCGCCGAGCTTTCGGAACCGCTTAGCTCGGTGACCGAGATGCGCCCCTCAAGCGGCACACTGGCGGTGACCGTCGGGTTTGGCAGGATGTGGTGCGGGCGCACGGCCACCGTATAGGGACCATCGGTCAAGTCGGTCGTGTCCGGCCCGGCGTCCCAAGTGATATTGCCCATGGCAAATTGTGCCCCACGTTTGACAACCGGCGCAGAGTTGATCGGCGGATCCGAGAAGATGCGCGCCGCGGCCAGTGTCGCGGGCGCGCGGTAAATATCTGCAGTTGTGCCAAATTGTGCGACATGCCCATCTGCCATCAGGGCGGTTTGACCACCTAGCAACAAGGCTTCTTCGGGCTCAGACGTGGCATAGACCACGACCGCGCCGCGGCCTGCGAAAAGCTCGGGCAACAGCTCGCGCAGCTCTTCGCGTAGTTTGTAGTCAAGGTTGGCCAGAGGTTCGTCCAGAAATACCGCCTGACTGTCTTTGGCTATTGCACGCGCCAACGCACAGCGTTGTTGCTGACCGCCGGACAGTTCGTGTGGCCGCCGGTTCAGCATCGGGCGCAGCTTCAGAATGTCAGCGGCTTCTTCCACCCGTCCCTGAATTTCCGACTTCGCCATTCCAGCCACTTTCAAGGGCGAGGCGATGTTGTCGTAGACAGTCATGTGCGGGTAGTTGACGAAAAACTGGTGAACAAGGCTGATCTTTCGCTTTTGCGTCGACAGCGTCGTGACGTCGGTCCCGTCCATCAGGACCTGTCCGGACGCGATCGGATCCAGTCCGGCCATCATCTTGATCAGCGACGTTTTCCCGGCGCCGGTTTCCCCCAGAAGCACGTTGAAGTGCCCTTTTTCCAAAGTCAGGCTGGTGGGTTTGATATGCGTCACCCCTTGCACCACCTTGGTGATTTCATTCAGCACAAGTGCCATCGGTCGTCCTTGTTTTGAAGGTTTGGGGCAGGGAGGCCGGGGCCATAACAGCCCCAGCCCTGTTCAGGTTACGAGGTCAGCGCCTCGCAACATGGGAGAAAACTTAGTTGGAACTCCACCGTGCGACCAGGTCGTCATAGTTGACGGTCTGACCTTGCGGCTTCTCGTTGTCCAACTTCGGTTTGGCGCCGCCATTGGCATACCACCATTCCGCGTCTTTTTCCTCGTTCAGACGTGGGCCACAGCCGCCATAGACGTTCTGGGCTTCATCCGCACGCTGCATCCGAGCCATCGTGATGTCCATCTCCTCGGCCAGACGGTCCATCGCTTCCTGCGGGGTAAAGGCACCCGAGTTCACGTCACCGATCTGCTGCCACCAGATTTGGGCCAGCTTCGGATAGTCAGGCACGTTGATGCCTGTGGGCGACCATGCCACACGATCAGGCGAACGATAGAATTCGACCAGACCACCCAGTTTCCCGGCACGTTCCGTGAAGCTTTCGTGATTAACCGAGCTGTCGCGGATGAAAGTCAGACCCACATGCGACTTTTTCACGTCCACGGTTTTCGATGTGACAAACTGAGCATAAAGCCAAGCCGCCTGGGCACGATCATCGGGGGTCGATTTCAGGAAAGTCCAGGACCCAACGTCCTGATAGCCAACCTTCTGACCTTCTTCCCAATAGGGGCCGTGCGGGCTGGGGGCCATGCGCCACAGCGGGTTGCCGTCGTCATCGACAGTGTTGTTGCCTTCAGATTTCGGCTTCACCATATCGGCGGTGAAAGCTGTGTACCAGAATATTTGCTGGGCCACGTTGCCTTGGGCCAAAGCGGGAAGCGACTGATAGAAGTCATAGCTCGCGGCACCCGGAGGGGCATAGTTGCGCAGCCATTCATCCCATTTCCGGATCGCATAAACCGACGCCGGGCCATTTGCTTCACCACCACGGGTCACGCTTGCACCTGCCGGGTTGCACGAACCGGCTTCCATGCGGATGCCCCATTCATCGATCGGGATACCGTTGGGTTCGCCCTTTGAACCAGCACCAGCCATCGACAACCAGGCATCGGTCATACGCCAGCCAAGGTCAGGCGCACGCTTGCCGTAGTCCATGTGGCCATAGATATCGACACCGTCGATGTTCTTGACGTCCTTCGAGAAGAACTCGGCAATATCCTCATAGGCTGACCAGTTGACGGGCACACCCAGATCATAGCCGTATTTCTCTTTGAACGCAGCTTGCAGGTCTTCGCGATCAAACCAGTCTTTCCGGAACCAATACAGGTTCGCGAATTGCTGATCGGGCAGCTGGTAAAGCTTACCATCAGGGCCGGTTGTGAACTGGATGCCCATGAAGTCTTCGAGGTCCAGTGTCGGCGAAGTCGTCGCTGCCCAGTCGCCTGCCATTTGATCGGTCAGGTTATAGGCCAGCTGCAGGCGCGAGTGTGTCCCGATCAGGTCACTGTCATTGACATAGCCGTCATACAGGTTCCGTTGGGTCTGCATCTGCGTTTGAACCGCCTGCACGACCTCTCCTTCACCCAGAATCTGGTGATTAACCTTGATGCCGGTGATTTCTTCAAAGGCTTTGGTCAGAACCTCGGCCTCATAGCCGTGGGTCGGGATGCCTTCAGACAGCACGTTGATTTCCATGCCGGAAAACGGTTGTGCCGCCTCGATGAACCAGTTCATCTCGGCCATTTGTTCGTCTTTGCTCAGCGATGAAGGCTGAAATTCGCTTTCAATCCAGCGCGAAGCGGCTGCTTCGTCGGCATAAAGCGAGTGCGTTCCCGCAATCACGGCAGTCGCCGCAACTGCGGACATAAGATACGTCCGCATCTTGTCCTCCCAGTTTTATTATTAGCCGGCCTCCCGCCGGATAAACTACGTTTGCAAAGACAGCGCTAACAGTCAACTAATAAATTAGTAGTGGGAATAATTGGAGCGCCAGTCCGAGAAATCTTACCCCCTGAGATTACCAGTCCCTAAAGAAAAATAACAAAAAAACAAAGCCTTATAACCAAATCGAACATTCCGAAATTTCATTGATTGATGTTGCACCTCAGCTATCACTATTTGGCCAACTTTATGGCCTATACTCAATGTCGTGCGTTCTGATGCAGCGTAGTGTGCACATTTCCAAGGGGACCAAACCTGACTTTGTTTTGCCCGAGTGACTCAACACTACAGCAGATGCTGCCTTGGCTGATCATACCTCACCCATAAAAATCTGCTGAGATTTTGTTCAAAAGCTCTTGGTTTCTATCCAAGGCGGATACTTGTCAGAGACCGCTTCGCCCGTATGGCCGACGCTGAGCCAATCGAATTGCCGCGTCATGCATGAATGGCCGGTCTTGGGCATTTCAGTTGGGTAAATTATCAGTTTCTCGGATGTCGGCTTTGGGCCGCTAGCCTTATTAACACAAGCGAAAGCGATGACATTTCGAGATGGTGAGCAATTCTCTGAAAGTTTCTCTAGGTGGCCAGTAACACAATCCTACGGACGCGGCCCGAACCCATTGTCCAATCGACATATCGGGCTGCATTCGGCAGGCGATGGCAATACCGTCACCCTTTCCTCAGACGATTGGTCACCCAGTTCCCAATGATAATTCTGAAACTGTGATGATCAGATTGCTCACTGGCACAACGATAGTCGATAACGTTGGCTGCTCAATGTCACTATCAAGGCTAGATAGTTGGCCATTGGATGCGACTGATTCTGCGTCAATTCAGTCAAGGCATTGCAACAAAGGAGGGGTTCAGTGGTGCCCAGAAGAGGCAACGAACACGCCTTTCGAAACATTCCGATAAATGCCGGTCTTAGAAAAAATTCTATTATTCT
Organism: Aliiroseovarius sp. M344; assembly: GCF_025140835.1. NCBI lineage: Bacteria > Pseudomonadati > Pseudomonadota > Alphaproteobacteria > Rhodobacterales > Paracoccaceae > Aliiroseovarius > Aliiroseovarius sp. M344. The sequence goes on along the minus strand of NZ_CP081153.1, from coordinate 3,067,429 downwards.
GGTGGGTTAAACGACGCTCGCCATTCCGACTTGTTCCGATAAGGTCCGCAGTATACAAGATATTGTGGTGGGACTGAAAGTGGGACCAGTAAATGCGAGAACTGAACAAACTTAGCGCCGCGTTCATAAAACACGCCCCGAAGGGCAAGTATGGCGACGGGGGCGGGCTTTGGCTTCACAAGGCAGATAAGGACCGTGGCAAGTGGGTTTTACTAGTGACCATTCATGGCAAGCGCCGGGAAATGGGTTTGGGCACACTAAACGACGTGCCCCTGAAAGACGCGCGTGAACAAGCCGGCTATTGGCGAGGTTTGGTTCGTGCAGGCAAGGACCCTATCAAAGAACGGGAACGCGAGCGCCGTGCAGCCCAGCGCAACATGCACTTGTTGCAGGACATTGCGCGCGATGCATTTGAAAGCCGTAAAGCAGACCTAAAAGGCGACGGGAAAGCAGGTCGTTGGTTTAGCCCCTTGGAACTGCATGTTTTGCCACGTTTGGGCAAAGTGCCCGTGTCAGACTTGGACCAGATCGACATACACGACACGCTTAAACCCATTTGGGACAGTAAAGCCGCCACAGCCAAGAAAGCCCTGAACCGACTCGGCATTTGTTTGCAACATGCCGCCGCGCTGGGCTTAGACGTTGATCTGCAAGCCACAGACAAGGCCCGCGCCCTGTTGGGTAGACAGCGCCACACCGAGAAACACATTCCAGCTTTGCCGTGGCAAGACGTGCCGGCGTTTTATTCCTGCCTTCAGGAAACCACACCAACCCATTTGGCGTTGCGGATGCTCATTCTAACCGGCGTGAGGTCTTATCCGATCCGCCACATGCACCTTGACCAAATCGAAGGCGACACTTGGACCATCCCCTCAGAGTCCATGAAGGGGCGCAAAGGGGCCACAGACGCTTTTCGGGTGCCTTTGCCCCGCCAAGCCTTAGAGATAGCCTCAGACGCCGCTGTGCGTGCCCGTGAGGGCTTTCTATTCCCTAGCCCGCGTCGCGGTGTCCTGTCAGATGCAACAATGGCCCGGTTGATGGAGCGACGCGGCATGGAAGCCCGACCACATGGTTTCAGGTCCAGCTTCCGCGATTGGGTCGAGGAAAAGACGCAGACGCCATACGAGGTTGCAGAAATGTCGCTGGGCCATACCGTAGGGGGAACAGTGGAACGCGCTTACCGCCGCACAGACCATTTAGACGCTAGACGTATCTTGATGCAGCGCTGGGCGGATTTTGTCTCGGCTGAAAGCGCAACGATTGTGAGGATTGGGTAGTGCTTGCTCCAGACGGATACGCACCCTTCATGTCACTTGAGAAACTGGCACTAAGCATAGATTCTGTTGCTAGTTTCGGCGCGCAGGATGCGCTCGATCAAAAAACCGGTTGGCATCCGATGCAGTCTACCGCTGACGTAATTGTAGAAAGAATTATTGACTACGCAGCATCAGGTTCAATCCTTTGGAATGAACGTTCGGGGATTATTTCCCCCGACATAGAAACACTTTTTGCATTTGGTCCTTTGGGACATTTGAACTACATGCGTAAACCGGATCCATCAATCTCGTTTGGAAAATATAGCTTTTCGAAGAAAACAAAGGCGTTGTTTGGGTTTGCCCAAGTTGTCGGACTTCCGAAATCCGAAGGCGATCGAATAAAGAATGACTATCGACAGCGTGCAATTGGACTTTGGAACATCGGCCGCGATAATATCTCAGATTTGCAGTGGGATTTAATTAGTAGCGCTGAAACAGTGGCCGCCAAGGAAACATCTCCCTACATAGCCGGTAAATACCAGCCGTTCTTATTCATAGATCGACTCTGGAGGGTCAATTTATCACTTTGGCGCGAGCTTTGCTCATTTAAGAACCTTCGCAAGAACGCGTTCTGGAAAGAATACTATGCCGATGCTGCTTGCGCACTTTTGAGTATTGAAGGAGCAAGTATTTGCTTTCCAAGTGGTGACCATGTCAGTGGGTTAGAGGCTTATTGGCGCTCTGCAAGCGAAATTCTAACTAACCAAGACGCTCCAAAAGCAGGCCGACCGCGCAAGCAGGAAATGGCTGCAAGCGCCTATCGTAAATTATATCCAAACGGTCATTCGAATTCATGGAAACTTGCATGCCGCCAAATTCTCAATGAAGTGGGACTGGAGGTTTCAGAGAAAACACTCAAACGGGGCCTGAAATTGGAGTGAACAAATTGTGTTTGCTCTGGTCAATATGGGGTCAAAAAATCGAAACCAGTTTTGACCATTTTGACCGAGTTGAACGCTACAAATCTTTGTCGTTCCTTTCAGCATGTTTAATTGCAAGCCGAAGGGTCACGATATGACACAGAAACTCTACCGACGCACCGAGGTTGAAGCCCTCACGGGTCTTAGCTCAACAACCCTCTATGACATGATGAACCGTGGCGACTTTCCCCGCCCCGTGCGTATCGCAAAACGTGCGGTAGCATGGCCTGAAAGCGTCTTGTCGGAATGGTTCGAAAACCTGCCCAGCGCAGAAAAATAGAAAACCCGCGCCTTGGCGCAAACCAAAAGCGCGGGTCGTGTTCTGAATCACATTTGCAAGATGCAGGATACGCGACGCGCTCCTTTATTCAAGGAGATAGCGATGACAGGCAGAACTGTCTTTTATGTTTTACCGATCAATGGCGTGAAGCCTTATAGACTGGCACTCAAAGGCCGCAATGCATGGGCGATGCTTCAACTAGTCCACGCAGGCAAGCGAGGCTGCACACCGATCAATAACCCCGCGCCACGTTGGAGTGCATACGTCCACAACGCACGCAAATTTGGTGTGAACATCGAAACCATTCACGAAAAGCATGGCGGTGCTTTTCCGGGCACGCATGCTCGGTATGTTTTGCATGATGATGTGCGTGTGATTGGTGGTGCCAAATGAACGGCGCACAACAACGTCAAATCAGATCCATTCAACGCAAACTTGGGGTGAGTTATCAACACGCCAAAGCATTGCGCCCCTTTGTCTACGGGAAAAGCCTGCATGGTTAAGGGGTATAAACAAAAGAAGAAGGGGGCTGGGCGTCACGTCCAGCTTCCTGAGTGGGTTCAAGCCACACCTGCCTGGCAGAGCCTCAAACCCGGCCCGAGGGCGCTCTACGTCGAACTGAAGCGCCGCTATAATGGTCGCAACAATGGCGAGATATTTTTGAGCCATAGGGATGCTGCAAAGGCGCTAAATGTTAATCGTAATACGGTTGGTGGCTATTTTTCCGAACTTCAGAATAAAGGTTTTATTAGGTTAACGCGTGGTCATTGCCTTGGCCCCGCAGGCATTGGGCAAGCTGCAAGCTATGCGCTCACAGAAGAAACATTGAACGGCTGCTCTTGCTCCAAAGAATTTATGAGTTGGAATCCAGATTGAAACTGAAAGCCCCGCGTAAAAAACGGGGTTTTCTTGTCCTACTAATCGGGACAACGCGTCCCAAAATTTGGGTTTATTAGATTCCGAAGGCACGAAAAACAGGACAGTTTGTGCAGATAATCCGGTCAATCAATGCTTGGTTATTAGGACATATATAGATCTGCCATGTGCCTTGGTGCTTTTCTTCGGGCGAGGGTGATGCATTCAATGCAGCTCAGCATCCAACCTAACAGAGCGGTTTTTTACCTTTATTTTGGCCGCAAATGAAATGCGTTGTGCCGTCCGGTCCCGACTCAAGACCAGCAGGCTTTTAGATATCCCGGCCTAAAGATGCTTGCCGTTGAGCAAGCCCAACAGGCGAACTTGGCCGCATGGGTGACGAATATGCGGCAGAGTTTGACTTTCGTTACAACAATCGTGTCGCAAAATGGGTAGATGATTCACAACGAGGTCTTAACTTGTTAGTGTCAGCTAAGGGCAAACGGTTGACATACCGGGGCTCACCAGTGGTCGCGTAAGGCGATCAAGGAAGGAAATGGATGGCTAAGACGTTCTCAGTGACAGTCTATCCAGACCCCTTAGGAGGGGAATTCCTAACTGTGTCTGATGCTCTCAATCAGGTGCTAGATATGATCGAAGCCCTTGAACGTTCCGAAGCTGTCAATCCGAACGAACGGCAAATCGTGTGGCGTCTGACTAAGGCCCACACGAATAGCCCCCCATTCACGTTGATGGCAGAGCCATTCCCGTCCAAGCCTGACCTTTCGATTGTGTTAGAAGCTAACCGCGTAGCTGGCCTTTTAGAAAGCGATGTTAGGGGGCTCCTAGAGGGTCGCGTCAGCGGTGTTGTGATTGATGCAATGCCAGCCTTGAAGCGCGTGATCGACAGAAACACTAGCACGATTACGCGAACCGAGATTACGTTCTCTGGCAGCGAACCATTTAGCATTCGCCCACAAAATGCCAAAACGGCGAAAGCCGCAATTGAACGCGCAGAAATATCTGAACGTGAAAGTAAGCCTGATTGGCAGCGCACTGAATATGGAACAGTAGAGGGCGAAATAGCTGGCCTCACCAGATGGAATGGCAAGCCCGCTCTAGATGTTATGGAGCGCTTGTCGGAAAAGAAATTCACTTGTGTTTTATCGGATGAATTGTCTGAAAAGATAGGGCCGGCGCATAACTGGAGTGAAGTTTGGGAGGGCCGGAGGGTCAACCTGACAGGTGCACTGCACTACAATTCAGACGGAGATTTAAAGCGGGCAGATATTGATGATTTTGAGGACGTTCCGTGGACGGACGTTACGATCAATGACCTCAAGAAATTTGATGTCTTGGGGGATATGTCTATGGAAGAACACCTAGAACTATTGAGGGGTGAAGCCATTGGCTAAACCACGGAAGTTCTATTGGGACACGTGCGCTTTTATCGGCCTACTCAATGGTGAGGCTGATAAGAAGCGAGAGTTGGAAATCGTCTACGGATGGGCAAGAGAGGGCAAAGCCGAAATCTGGACATCTACGCTGTCGATGATTGAGTGTCGCCGGATAGGCAAGGAGTCTTCAAAGCAGAAACCTATGTCTGAAGAAAACGGAAAGAGAATATCCGATATCTTTCGGCAGCAATACATCAAGCCAATCCCAGTGGCCGTTGATATTGCTGAAATGGGTCGCCAGCTTTGGCGGGACACTACAGGATTGACGAAATATCAAGATGCGGTGCATCTGGCGTCCGCTTTGCGGTGGAATCTAGAAACAATGCACACCTACGATCAGGATGATCTGCTTCATTTGCCAGGTAAGTTCCACTGCCGAAATGGAAGCGCGTTGACGATTTGCTATCCTGACAGTTCGACTGATGGAGAGTTTTTTGAACACGCAAAACAAAACCCAACTTGACCGCTTCAAAGAAGCCGCCCGTCAGCTAGAGACGGACGACGACGAAGAACGGTTTGAGAAGAAGTTGAAGAAACTGGTGAAGCAGAAGCCGAAGGGCAATCTGAAAACTACATCAGATGATTGAATTCACCGTCACGCTTCTTATTCTGATCGGGGGAATATGGCTCATATGGCAATTGTTCGCACTGGTGGGCGATATGGCCGAGCGTCGCGGTCAGGATCGCTTTCTTTGGCAAGTTGTTGCCGTCTTCATCAACCCCATTTCGGCAATGATACTTCTGTGGGTATTTTGCAGCGCGGAAGATGCCAGCGGCCCGTAGCTAAAAAATGGCATGGGGTTTGTCAAATATACAATCGCCAATCTTTTTGTCTGAAGCCGCCTCGCGCGCGTGCGCGCGCGTATTGGTTGCTTTACGGCGTCCGATAACTCTATGTTCTATGGTTCACAGAAGCACAGATAGTAACCTGATTTGCGTTTTCTTGTGTTTCTTTTACCCATCTTGTCCGAGTTATTTAGAATAACAAGTCAAAGACAATACTAAGTAATCTGACTTTACCCTCATGCGCATATTAGCCCTATCTTTCCAGTATGAAGGATAGCCCCTCGCTCATGAAATTTACCAACAACCTTAACAATTATTAACATTTGAAAGCCACGCGCCCGTTTTGTGCTACTTTACTTCGTTCAATAATTCTGGAAGCTCGCAAGCGTGTCTATTTTTATGAATTTCTAACGCTAAAACCGCTTGGTAGCGCATCAAATTTTTTGAGGAGAATGGCATGGCTAACACTAGGGCTTGTCTGATATTTCTAGCTGGGCTGTTCGTTGCCTCGATTGCAAATGCCAACGAAATTCAAGGCAAAGTTACTCATGTAAGAGATGCGGATACAATAGAAGTGCGCGGTATCCCAATCCGACTTGATGGCGTTGATGCCCCGGACAAAGGGCAGTCGGGGTATTGGGAAGGTAAGGATTGGATGAAGCAAAACTACTCTGGTAGATTGGTTCGCTGTATTTTGACTGGCAAGAAAACCTATGACCGTTGGGTTGGAACTTGTTTCGGAAGCAAAGGCGAAAACATCAGCGTTGCAGTAATTAGCGCAGGTTGGGCGCGGGACTGTCCTAGGTTTTCCGGTGGAAGATATCGGAAGTATGAAACTAGGCGCTCGCGCTCAGTGCCAATGAAGAAATATTGTCGCTAGCTCGCCCATGTTTACATAAATGCGTCTCTAGGTAGTGCATCGTGGTATCAACTTGCAATAGTGGGGCTTAAGATGGGACCGCCTGCCCCAAACTTCTACTAACACACTGTTTTTCATCATAAATATGATTTTAAATGGTGCCCAGAAGAGGACTCGAACCTCCACGTCCATACGGACACTAGCACCTGAAGCTAGCGCGTCTACCAATTCCGCCATCTGGGCACGGTTGGTGAGGCCGCGATGTAAAGTGGACCGCCAAGACTGTCAACCGGATTCGCGGTGTTTTCACGAATTCGGTTTGCGCCTTGCTCTGAGCGCCGTTGAAAGCTATGAAAACGTCAAGGTTTTCAAGGAGTGCTACCATGTCCAAGCTTGTCACAATCTATGGCGGTTCGGGCTTCGTTGGGCGCTATATTGCGCGCCGCATGGCCAAGCAAGGGTGGCGTGTGCGCGTTGCCGTGCGTCGGCCGAACGAAGCCTTGTTCGTAAAGCCCTATGGGGCTGTCGGGCAGGTTGAGCCGATTTTGTGCAACATCCGTGATGACGCGTCGGTGCGTGAGGCAATGATGGGCGCGGACGCTGTGGTCAACTGCGTCGGCGTCTTACACTCGATCGGCAAGAACAGCTTTGACGCGGTGCACCATGAAGGGGCTGAACGCGTTGCTCGGATCGCAGTAGAACAGGGCGTGGCACAGCTGGTTCAGTTGTCTGCCATTGGCGCAGACAATGCCAGCGACAGCGAATATGCGCAGACCAAGGCACAGGGTGAGACAGGCGTTCAGGACGCATTCCCCGGCGCAGTGATCCTGCGCCCATCTGTCATTTTTGGTCCTGAGGACGAGTTCTTTAACCGGTTTGCTGGCATGACGCGGTTTGGGCCGATCCTGCCAATCACTGGTGGCAACACACGCTTTCAGCCGGTGTTTGTGGATGATGTGGCCGCTGCTGCCGAGAAGGCAATTCTTGGTCAGGCCAAGCCGGGTATCTATGAGCTGGGCGGGCCGGATGTCGAAACTCTGCGCGAGCTGATTGACCGGATGCTGGACGTCGTGCAGCGCCGCCGCGCGGTGATCAATTTGCCTTTCGGGGTCGCGAAGCTTCAAGCGGCGGCCTTCGATTTCATCCAGTGGATTTCGGGTGGGCTGATCAAAGCGCCGCTGACGCGCGATCAGGTGCGGTCGCTTGCACATGACAACGTAGTTGCGGATGACGCTCAGGGCTTTGCGGATTTGGGTATCGCCCCGACGGCGATGGAGGCAATCCTGCCGGATTACCTCTGGCGCTTCCGTCACAATGGCCAGTACGCGGCCATTCAGAACTCGGCGAAAAACCTACGCACCGACGGCTGAGCCAGAGGCGATGCGAATTATGAAAGGCGCGGCGCAGGCCGCGCCATTTTCATGTGTAAGCAATGCCCAACAGAACGACACCCAACGCGATTCGATAGATCACGTAGGGTGTGAAGCTGACAGACCGCAGCAGGCGCATCATCAGGCTTAGTGCAAGAAGTGCTGACACAAAGGCCAATACCGCCGCGATTGCCCCGTCTTTGGCAACCTGAAGGTTGGAGGTGGCGGCGACTTCGGCTCCTAGCAGCACGCCCGAAGCGAAAATTGTCGGGATCGACATGAGCATTGCCAGTTTCGCGGCGTCGGGGCGTTCGTATCCAAGCGCTCGCGCGCCCGAGATTGTTGCCCCTGACCGCGACGTGCCGGGGATCAGCGCCAGAGCCTGCCAAAGGCCCATGATGATCGCGTCGCGCAACGTCCAGTCACCTGCTCTTTTCTCAGCCGATCCTTTTTGGTCAACCCAATACAGCACCAGTCCGAACAGGATCATGGTCCAAGCGATGACTTTGATCGACCGCATGGTATCGTCCAGTCCCGTTAGCTTGATCAGAAGTCCAAATGCTATGGCCGGGATGGTTGCAATTGCCAACAGGAAGGCGAGCCTTGAGCCCGGCGTATCGATGCGCCCGGTCAGCATCCGCGGAACACCAGCCAACCCCATCCGAACATCTGCCCAGAAGAACAGAACCACGGCGCCCAACGTGCCCAGATGCACGGCCACGTCAATCGTCTGGCCCTGATCGGGCAAGCTCGTCAGGTGCGGAATCAAGGCGAGGTGACCAGAGGAAGAAACCGGCAGAAACTCGGTGATTCCCTGTATCACAGCGACGAGAAAGAGATGGGCAAGGGTCATGTGGGAGCCTTCTGGAATGGGGTGTTGGCAAGCTAAACCAGCGGTCCGGAAAGGGAAGAGCGATAAAATGGAAGTAGTTATGACCTAAATTTAGGAATATTTCGTATGGCAACCCAATTATTCACCAAAGAAAGTGTATAAAGGTCAGTATTGCTGTCTTTTATTTTATCCACACCCCCTATAGAAGCTCAAGTCCGAGCTATATTGACGGAGAGCCAGGATGGCCAAGCAGCCGATGTTGAAATTCGTGAGTGTCGAGCGGGATATGCCCGAAAAACGGGCCGCCGAGGCGCGTCGCGAAGACTTCCACGAAATCTATGCCGAATATGCCGCCCAGAAGGCCGCCGAGCAAGCCAGCCGGTGTAGCCAGTGTGGCGTGCCGTATTGCCAGTCACATTGCCCGTTGCACAACAACATACCTGACTGGCTGCGTATGACCGCGTCAGGTCGCTTGAAAGAAGCCTATGAGCTGAGTCAGGCAACCAACACCTTCCCCGAGATCTGTGGACGTATTTGCCCGCAGGATCGTCTTTGCGAAGGCAATTGCGTGATCGAACAATCGGGCCATGGCACCGTCACCATCGGCGCAGTCGAGAAATACATAACAGACACAGCGTGGGACAACGGTTGGGTTGAGCCGATTACGCCCGCTACCAAGCGCGATGAAAGCGTCGCAATCATCGGGGCAGGTCCAGGCGGACTGGCTGCGGCGGACGTTTTGGTGCGCGCTGGTGTGAACGTTACCGTCTATGATCGACATGACCGTGCGGGCGGGTTGATGACCTATGGTATTCCCGGTTTCAAACTTGAAAAAGATGTGGTGATGCGCCGCGTGAAGCTGCTGGAAGATGCAGGGGTCGAGTTTGTTCTGAACTGCAATGTCGGAAAAGACATCAGCTTTCAGGACATTCGCGCCATTCATGATGCCGTTCTTCTGGCGACCGGTGTCTATAAGGGTCGCGATCTGTCCGGGCCGGGGGCTGGCGCAAAGGGGATTGTTCCAGCGCTGGATTATCTGACCTGCTCCAACAAGCTCAGCTTTGGCGATAGCGTTCCCGCATTCGACAACGGAGAACTGAACGCAGAAGGCAAAAATGTCGTGGTTATCGGTGGTGGCGATACCGCGATGGACTGCGTACGTACCGCCATTCGCCAAGGCGCAACGTCGGTGAAGTGCCTGTATCGCCGCGATCGCGAGAACATGCCCGGGTCGCAGCGCGAAACCCAGAACGCCGAGGAAGAAGGCGTCGAATTTGTCTGGTTGTCCGCACCAAAAGGTTTCGCGGGCAATCCCGTAACAGGCGTTATCGTTCAGAAAATGCGCCTGGGTGCGCCTGATGCAACCGGCCGTCGTAGCCCTGAAGTGATCGAGGGTTCGGAATACACCGAGAATGCGGATCTGGTGATCAAAGCGCTCGGGTTTGAGCCGGAAAACCTGCCCACCCTCTGGGATGAAAAAGACCTGACGGTCACACGCTGGGGCACAATCAAGGCGACTTTCGAGACGCACCGGACCGATCTGGATGGTATTTGGGCCGTGGGTGACATCGTGCGCGGTGCATCATTGGTGGTCTGGGCGATCCGCGATGGGCGCGAAGCTGGCGCGGATATACTTGCCGCGCTGAATGCCGCCCGCGCGCTTGCTGCCGAATAACAAATTTTCCGGGCCAGCCGGGTCACTGCACCCCCGCCCGTCCGAGAGGAGAACCGACATGACGAAATATGATGCCGATTGGGTCCGCCGCGAGGAAGCCAAACGTAAATTTATGAGCGAACACAGCCTGTATCGCGAAGAAGACGAGCACAGCTCGTGTGGTGTCGGGCTGGTCGTCTCGATTGAAGGAAAGGCGTCACGCGAGGTCGTCGAAGCAGGCATTGCTGCGCTGAAAGCCATTTGGCACCGAGGCGCTGTAGACGCTGACGGCAAGACAGGCGACGGTGCCGGCATCCACGTGCAAATCCCGGTTCCATTCTTCTATGACCAAATCCGTCGCACCGGCCACGAGCCGCGCGAAGACCAGCTGATCGCAGTCGGTCAGGTTTTCCTGCCGCGCACTGATTTTGGCGCTCAGGAAGCCTGCCGGACGATAGTTGAGTCTGAAATCTTGCGCATGGGATACCACATCTATGGATGGCGGCACGTGCCGGTGGACATCACCTGCCTTGGCGAAAAGGCCAATGCGACGCGGCCCGAGATCGAACAGATCATGATTTCAAACTCGAAAGGTGTGGACGAAGTCACCTTCGAGCGCGAGCTTTATGTGATCCGCCGCCGGATCGAAAAAGCCGTGGCAAGCGCACATATCAATGGGCTCTATATTGCGTCGCTCAGCTGCCGGTCGATTATCTACAAAGGCATGATGCTGGCCGAGCAGGTGGCGGAATTTTACCCAGACCTGATGGACGAGCGGTTCAAATCGACCTTCGCGATTTATCACCAGCGGTATTCGACCAACACCTTCCCCCAATGGTGGCTGGCGCAACCGTTCCGCATGCTGGCGCATAACGGCGAGATCAACACGCTGAAGGGCAACCTGAACTGGATGAAAAGCCACGAGATCCGCATGGCGTCCGCAGCCTTCGGCGATCTGGCGGAGGACATTAAACCTATCGTTCCGGGCGGGTCGTCTGACTCAGCCGCTTTGGATGCTGTGTTCGAGGTGCTTGTACGTGCAGGCCGTTCTGCCCCGATGGCGAAAACCATGCTAGTGCCGGAAAGCTGGTCTAAGCAGGCCATCGAACTGCCCGAAGCATGGAAAGACATGTATTCCTATTGCAACTCGGTGATGGAGCCATGGGACGGCCCTGCCGCACTGGCCATGACCGATGGTCGTTGGGTCTGCGCAGGACTTGATCGTAACGGTTTGCGCCCGATGCGTTATGTGGTGACGGGCGAGGGTCTTGTGATCGCAGGTTCGGAAGCTGGTATGGTGCCGATTGATGAAGCCAGCATCGTGGAAAAAGGTGCGCTGGGGCCGGGGCAGCTGTTGGCTGTCGATACGGTCGAAGGCAAATTGTACCACGACACCGAAATTAAGGACAAACTGGCCGTTTCCCGACCCTTCGGTGAATGGGTTGGCAAGATCAATGATCTGGGTGAAGGCTTTGCTGAGGTCGAGGAAAAACCGCTATATAGCGGCGAAGAGTTGCGTCGCCGTCAGTTGGCGGCTGGTTACACCTTGGAGGAACTGGAGCAGATCCTCGCGCCAATGGCTGAGGACGGAAAGGAATCGCTGGCCTCGATGGGCGATGACACACCGTCGGCAGTGCTTTCGACAAAATACCGCCCGCTGAGCCACTTTTTCCGTCAGAACTTCAGCCAGGTGACAAACCCGCCCATCGACTCGTTGCGCGAATTCCGCGTCATGTCGCTGAAAACCCGTTTTGGAAATCTGAAAAACGTGCTGGATGAAAGCAGCGCGCAGACCGAGATTATCGTGCTGGAAAGCCCATTTGTCGGCAATCAGCAGTTCGGGAAGATGACCGAGATATTCAATGCCCAAATGGTCGAAATTGACTGCACCTTCCCGGTTGACGGCGGTGGTGGCGCATTGCGTATCGCCTTGGGTGAAATCCGCGAGAAGGCCGAGGATGCCGTGCGGTCAGGCGCTGGACATATTATCCTTACAGACCAGCATCAGGGCGAAAGCCGTATCGCGATGCCCATGATCCTTGCGACATCTGCCGTCCATAGCTGGTTGGTGAAAAAGGGCCTGCGGACATTCTGTTCGATCAATACACGTTCGGCAGAATGTTTGGACCCACATTATTTCGCTGTGCTCGTTGGCTGCGGTGCCACGACCGTGAACGCCTATCTGGCTGAGGATTCACTGGCCGACCGGATTGAACGGGGGTTGCTGGATTGTACGCTTTCGGAAGCCGTGCACCGCTATCGTGAAGCCATCGACCAGGGTCTTCTGAAAATTATGGCCAAGATGGGGATATCAGTTATCTCGTCCTATCGGGGTGGCTTGAACTTCGAAGCCGTTGGCCTGAGCCGCGCAATGGTTGCCGAATATTTCCCTGGGATGACATCACGCATTTCGGGCATCGGTGTGAACGGTATCCAGAAAAAACTGGAAGGTGTGCATGCAGCCGGCTTCGGCAGCGGGAACAAGGTTTTGCCAGTTGGCGGGTTTTACAAAGCGCGCCAGTCGGGCGAAACACATGCGTGGGAAGCACAGACGATGCACCTGCTGCAATCTGCCTGTGATCGCGCCTCGTTCCAGATGTGGAAGCAGTATTCGGCACGTATGCGCGCCAATCCACCGATCCACTTGCGTGATTTGCTGGACATCAAACCGATGGGCAAAGAAGTCCCGATCGAAGAGGTGGAAAGCATCAACGCAATCCGCAAGCGGTTCGTGACGCCCGGTATGTCGCTGGGGGCATTGAGCCCCGAGGCACACAAAACTTTGAACGTCGCAATGAACCGGATCGGTGCGAAGTCGGACAGTGGTGAAGGCGGCGAAGACCCCGCGCATTTCCACCCCGAACCCAATGGTGACAACCCGTCGGCGAAGATCAAGCAGGTGGCCTCGGGTCGTTTTGGCGTTACTGCCGAATACCTGAACCAGTGTGAAGAGCTAGAGATCAAGGTCGCCCAAGGTGCCAAACCCGGCGAAGGTGGTCAGTTGCCCGGCATGAAGGTCACGGACCTTATTGCCCGTCTGCGCCACTCGACCAAGGGTGTGACGCTGATTTCACCGCCGCCGCACCACGATATCTACTCGATCGAGGATCTGGCCCAGTTGATCTATGACCTCAAGCAGATCAACCCGCGCTGTAAAGTGACGGTGAAGCTGGTTGCGGCGTCGGGTGTCGGCACGATTGCGGCCGGTGTGGCGAAGGCCAAGGCCGATGTGATCCTGATTTCGGGCCACAATGGTGGCACGGGTGCGTCGCCAGCAACCTCGATCAAGTTTGCAGGCCTGCCGTGGGAGATGGGCCTGACAGAAGCCCACCAAGTGCTGGCGATGAACAACCTGCGCGACCGGGTAACGCTGCGCACTGATGGCGGTCTGCGCACGGGTCGTGACATCGTCATGGCCGCAATGATGGGCGCCGAGGAATACGGCATCGGCACTGCGGCTCTGATCGCCATGGGTTGCATCATGGTGCGTCAGTGCCAGTCGAACACCTGCCCAGTTGGGGTCTGCACGCAGGACGATGATCTGCGCAAGAAGTTCACTGGCAACGCGGACAAGGTCGTCAACCTGATCACCTTCTATGCGCAGGAAGTGCGCGAGATACTTGCCTCTATCGGGGCGCGGTCGCTGGACGAGGTGATTGGCCGTGCGGATCTGCTAAGCCAGGTCAGCCGGGGGTCCGCCCATTTGGATGATCTTGATCTGAACCCGCTTCTTCTAGTCGTCGATGGCGCGGACAAGATTGTCTATGACCGCAATCGCGACCGGAATCCGGTGCCCGATACTCTGGACGCCGAGATCGTGCGCGATGCGAGCCGTTTTCTTGAGGATGGCGAGAAAATGCAGCTGTCCTATACGGTTCAGAACACGCACCGTACGGTCGGCACGCGCATTTCCAGCCATATCGTGAAACGCTTTGGCATGCGCAACAGCCTGCAGCCGGACCACCTGACAGTGAAGCTGCAAGGCTCGGCAGGTCAGTCCCTTGGTGCATTTGCAGCACCCGGTCTGAAGATCGAGGTGTCAGGCGACGCCAACGATTATGTTGGCAAAGGTCTGTCCGGGGGCACGATCGTTGTGCGCCCGCCGCTTTCCAGTCCGCTTGTCGCGCGTGACAATACGATCATCGGCAACACCGTGTTGTACGGAGCGACGGACGGTTACCTGTTTGCCGCTGGTCGCGCTGGCGAACGGTTCGCGGTTCGCAACTCTGGCGCGCATGTAGTGATCGAAGGCTGTGGCTCGAACGGGTGTGAATACATGACCGGCGGTGTCGCGGTGATCCTTGGTTCTATTGGCTCGAATTTCGGGGCAGGGATGACCGGCGGTATGGCCTATCTGTATGACCCGGATGGCGTGGCGCAGAACTATATGAACATGGAAAGCCTTGTGACCAATCCGGTTTCGGTCGACCATTGGGAAGCGCAGCTGTTGTCGTTGGTCGAACGGCATGCCGAAGAGACCGGAAGTCAGCTGGCGACAGAGATTCTGCGTCATTGGGATCTGGAGAAGGGGAACTTCCTTCAGGTTTGCCCGATTGAAATGCTGGAAAGATTGCCTGCCCCACTGTCAATCGAAGACGCAGCCATTCCTGCCGAGTAAGTGAGGAAAGCCAGAACAGACAGGGCGGCCCGCAAGGCCGCCCTTTTTCGTCAGAGTCTGGCCAGTCCAACGACGTAGTTCTTGCCATAGGCTTTTGCGCATTTCGGGCAGGTCGTATAGAAGAACCAAACTTCGGCATCCTTGTTACCACGCGCGGCAGCAAGGGTCTGCATTTGGTCGTGCCAGTGCTTTGCGTCGCGGTAACTGCCTTCGAACACTTTGGTGATGAAATCACCTGAGACGGTCGTCATCTCTTCATCTTCAACGGGATTGCCGGCGGCGAATAAATGCTCGCCTTTCCAGGGCGATAAATCACGGCTCATGACGATGAAGTCGGTTTCGTCATATGCACCCGACGCTTCCATATGCTCGAACACACGCGACATGACCTTGCCCATATTCAGTGGCACATGAAGAACGGATGATGTCTCAGCGCGCACAAAAGGTTTGTCACGCAGTTTCAGTTCGACGCCGTCCCATCCTTCGGGTTTGAACCGGGGACAACACCCAGTTGGATTGTCGCTCATGTCATAGAAGGGAAGTGAATTCGTTTTCATATCGATATCCTCCTTTCCCAATTTACCACGGGAGTGATGGCTGCGCTTTGATCCATATCTTGACCTTTGCCCATCGCCCATGGTCTGAAAGACATGTGGCAAGAGCAGCGAAAAAAAAGCCAGTTGGCAAGAAGAAGGCGCCAAAGAAAAAGCGCATAAAGCTTCATCCTATCGAATGGGTCAGGCTCTGGATAAAGCGTGTGTTTCTGGCAATCTTGGCGTTCTTCGCGCTGGGCATCGTTGGGTATGCGTTTATCAACCCGCCGACCACGCCCCACATCATTGCCGAAAAACTGCGACTTGGTTGGGCCGATCATCAATGGGTCGACCTGGAAGATGTCGCCCCTGTCATGGCGCGGTCGGTCGTTGCCGCCGAGGATGCAAATTTTTGCCAGCATTGGGGCTTTGATATGCGCGCCATTCGGGCTGCGATTGACGAAGGCGGGGCACGCGGCGCATCGACACTAACCCAGCAGGTCGTGAAGAACGCCTATCTTTGGCATGGGCGGTCTTGGCCGCGCAAGGCGCTAGAGGCCGGCATCACACCCTTTGTCGAATTGTTCTGGTCGAAGCGCCGCATCGTTGAGGTCTATCTGAACATCGCAGAGTTTGACGAAGGCGTGTTTGGCGTCGAAGCCGCGTCCCGACATTATTTTGGCGTCGGCCCGGAAAATTTGACGGCTGTTCAAGCTGCGCGGCTGGCGGCATTGTTGCCCAACCCCAAGGAACGATCAGCCGCGCGACCGTCACCTTTTGTGCGCAAGCGTGCGCAATCCATCTTGGACGGGGCGGCTACGATCCGCGCGGATGGGCGTGCTTCGTGTTTCGAGGATTGATCCCTCGGCCCAAAACCGGCAATACGAGATAAAGAGAGATTTCTGATACACGCCATGAACCGACTTTTTCACGTCCCCCTATCGCCGTTTTGCCGCAAGGTGCGCCTGTCCCTTGCCGAGAAGAAGATTGAGGTCGAGCTGGTCGAGGAAAGGTATTGGGAGCGTGGCAAAGACTTTTTGCTGCGCAACCCGGCGGGCAAAGTGCCAATCCTGAAGATGGACGGTCAATTGCTGGCCGAAAGCGGACCAATTTGCGAATATATCGAAGAGCGCTATCCGACGCCTGCATTACTGCCTGACGATCCCGAAGGGCGGTACGAGGTGCGCCGTCTGGTTAGTTGGTTCGACGACAAGTTCCATAACGAAGTTACTTCCAACTTGCTTTACGAGCGGGTGAACAAAAAGGTGATGGGGGCAGGGTACCCAGAAAGCCGAAACATCAAGGCCGGGGCGAAAGCGATCAAGTATCATCTGGACTACATGGGCTGGTTGTTAGAGCAACGCCGCTGGCTCGCAGGCAACGCGATGACACTGGCCGATTTTGCTGCCGCCGCTCATCTGTCATCGCTGGACTATATTAACGATGTGGATTGGAACCGGAACGAGAACGTGCGCGAATGGTATGCGAAGATCAAATCGCGTCCGGCGTTTCGGTCTATCCTTGCTGACCAGATCCCTGGCTTTCCACAACCGCCGCACTATTCGGACCTGGATTTTTGACTGCCGAGATACGGCAAGCCATCATCGACAATGCCCTGAGTGAGGGATTTGCGCAGGTCGGATTCTGCCGTCCGGATGGCGTGCCCGATATTGCAGAGCGGCTAGCCACCTATGTAGGCAACGGTTGGCATGGCGACATGGGCTGGATGGCTGAACGGATGCATTGGCGGGGCAATCCCGCAGCTCTATGGCCTGAAGCGCGCACGGTCATCATGCTGGCCGAGCCTTATACGCCGTCACATGACCCTATGGAGGTCATTGGACAGCCTGATCGCGCCGCCATTAGCGTTTATGCACAAAACCGCGACTACCACGACATCGTGAAAAAGCGGTTGAAGCGGGTAGGCCGTTGGATGATCGAAGGCTTTGGTGGTGAGATCAAAGTGTTTGTCGACACGGCTCCCGTGATGGAAAAGCCGCTTGCGGCAGCAGCTGGATTGGGCTGGCAGGGCAAGCATACAAACCTTTTGTCACGTGAGTTGGGCAGTTGGTTTTTCCTAGGTGCGATCTTCACCACGTTGGACCTTCCCATTGATCTGCCGGCGCGCGAAAACTGCGGCAGCTGCACCGCGTGCCTTGAGGCCTGCCCAACCGATGCTTTCCCTGCCCCTTTTCAGTTGGATGCGCGCCGGTGCATTTCTTATCTGACGATTGAACACAAAGGGCCGGTTGATGAACCGCTCAGATCGCAATTGGGCAATCGCATCTATGGGTGCGATGACTGCCTTGCGGCTTGTCCCTGGAACAAGTTTGCGGCTGAGGCAAGCGAGATGCGATACGCCGCGCGGGCCGATCTGATCGCCCCCCGGTTGGCGGAATTGGCCGGATTTGATGATGCGGGGTTCCGGGCGCATTTCTCGGGCAGTCCGATCAAACGGATCGGATTGTCGCGATTTCTGCGCAATGTGCTCTATGCGATTGGCAACTCTGGTGATCCGGCGCTGCTTTCGCACGCACAGGCACACACCGAACATGAGGACGCTGTTGTGTCAGATGCTGCACGCTGGGCTGTTACGAAGCTTTCCAGCAGCGCCTAGTCGGCGACCGGCTCGGGCTGCCCGGCCTCCAGCATATGAAACGCGCCGATTGCGGCGTTCACACCTTTGACTGCCGCGGCTTTTGGGAACGGACCAATCTGCGACGCACCAACTTGATAAACGACCGAGGTGCCTTGGTCCGGACCATCTGTGACGATCACACGCAGATCGACATTTTTGATGTCAAAGGCCTGCACCAATGACCGGGCGAAAGCATCACCTGCCTGATGCTCGACCTTGGTGTCCCACTGAACATACGCGACGACCTCGGCCGGTTTGTCTATGGCCTGTTCGGTAAGCGCTGCTTTCGTAAGGCTCAACGGGCGAAGTGTTGGGTCCTTGGTATATGAATACCAACCCAACGCCACAGCGCTGGGCAGCGCGACCACGCCGATTATCATTGCCAGCAATCTGGCCCCGCGCTGCGCGAACATGCTCTGCTCCTACCCCGATTGTCGTCAGGATAGGGCAGGCAGGTTCGCGAAATGTTAATGTGCCTTAGCTGCGCACCAGTTTTTCGTAGGCTTCGGCTATGTCGCGGGTCAGCGCGCCGACCTCAAACTTGTGCGTGCCAATCTGGCCGACGGGGGTTACCTCTGCTGCCGAACCAGTAAGCCAGCATTGTTCAAAGTCTTCCAGTTCTTCTGGCATGATGTAACGCTCGTGCACGGTGATGCCTTTGTCTTTCAACATGCCAATAACCGTTTGACGGGTCAGCCCATTCAGGATCGCATCGGGCAGCGGCGTATGAACCTCGCCATCTTTCACAAAAAAGACGTTGGCCCCGGTCGCTTCGGCCACATAACCGCGATAATCCATGAACAATGCGTCCGAGCAGCCTTTGGCCTCGGCGGCGTGTTTGGACATGGTGCAGATCATATAAAGGCCGGCGGCTTTGGCAGCTGTCGGGATGGTTTCCGGTGACGGACGTTTCCACTTCGCGATGTCCAGCTTTGCGCCTTGCATCTTTGCGTCGCCGTAATAGTCACCCCAAGCCCAAGCCGCGACAGCCATGCGCACCGGATTGCGTGCGGATGAGACACCCATGTCTTCGCCGACGCCACGCCATGCCACCACACGCACATATGCGTTGGTTAGGTTGTTCGCCTCGACCACGGCTTGTTTCGCGGCCTCAATCTCGTCGACGGTGTAGGGGATGGGCATATCCATCATCTCGCCCGACTTCAGCAACCGTTCAGAGTGTTTGCGTGACAGGAAAATCTTGCCGTCATACAGACGTTCGCCTTCGAACACGGAGGACGCATAATGCAGCGCATGGGTCAGAATATGAACATTCGCATCGCGCCAATCGACCAACTGGCCGTCCATCCAGATCTTGCCATCACGGTCATCATATCCGCTCATATCTCAGTCCTTTCCAGTTCGTTGCCAGTAGGCTTGTTTTCGAATGTTGCGCAAATTAGGTCCGGTGCGGACATAAAATTACGTCAAATCAGCATTTCGCTAACAATTGATTCTTGGAAAGTCAACAACACTGACATAAAACTAGACCCTGTAACGTGAATTGTGATGAGGTCAGCTATGGCGGATATGCAGGCACCTGGCGGACAGACGCTGCTTTTTCTGACGGATGAGCAGTTGCGCAAAGGGATTGAGGCAATGTTCTTTGCCTATCGCGGGTTTACCGCGGACCCTGATCGGATTCTTGACGAATACAGGTTGGGACGAGCCCACCACAGGGCGCTGCATTTCATTAGCCGCGCACCGGGCACGACTGTGAACAACCTGTTGTCCATTTTGGGTGTTACTAAACAATCGTTGAACCGTGTCCTGCGCACATTGGTTGAAGATGATCTGGTTGAAAGTCGTGTTGGCACACGCGACAAGCGCGAGCGAAATCTGTTCCTGACCGAACGTGGCGTGGAGTTGGAACAAGAATTGTCCACCGCGCAACGCGAACGCATGCGGCAGGCCTATCGCGAGGCTGGCCCCGAAGCGGTTCAGGGCTTTCGCGCCGTTTTGGAAGCTATGATGGACCCCGAATTAAGACGCCATTTCAATCGGGCAAAGGATGAACACAATGAGTGATCTGGCCGAAGCACACCTGCTGATCGTTGATGACGATGAGCGCATCCGCAGGCTCCTGCAAAAATACCTGATCCGTCAGGGGTTTTGGGTCAGTGCAGCGCGTGATGCGGCGCATGCGCGGCGGCTGCTTGAGGGTTTGGATTTCGACCTGATCGTCATGGACGTCATGATGCCCGGTGAGGATGGAATCAGCCTGACCAGATCTTTGCGGGACAGTTTAACCACACCCATTTTGCTGCTGACGGCGAAAGGCGACACAGAGGATCGGATCAAGGGATTGGAGGCAGGGGCAGATGACTATTTGGCGAAACCGTTTGAGCCAAAAGAACTGCTGCTGCGGATAAATGCCATCCTTCGTCGTATGCCGATTGTCACCGAAGAGGTTACGCCGAAAGTGCTCAATCTTGGTGAAAAGCACTATGACACCGAACGGGGCGAGCTGTGGCACGGAGAAGAGCTTGTCCGGCTGACCGCGACCGAAGCCCAATTGATGAAGATTTTCTCGACCACCCCGGGGGATGCGGTCAGTCGCGCGTCTTTGGTTGAACAATTGGGTCGTGATCAGGGGCAAGCGCAGGAACGTGCCGTAGATGTTCAGATCACCCGGTTGCGTCGCAAGCTGGAAAGCGACCCTAAACAACCCCGGTATCTGCAAACGGTACGGGGCGCTGGATATATGCTTGCGCCGGATTGATCGCCAGTATTTGTTCAGCGCCTTGTTGTGCCCTTCGTATTGTCCTAGCGTCGCGCCATGACAACTTTGCTTTATACACACCCGGTCTGCCACGAGCATGTGACGCCGCCGGGCCACCCCGAACAAGTCGCGCGACTAGAGGCGATTGAAGCCGCGTTGGCCACGCCGGGATTTGCCGCGCTTGATCGCCGCGAAGCGCCGATGGGCACGGTCGATCACGTCCGCCTTGGGCATTCCCGGAAATACTTCGAAAAAATTGAAAACGCCGCCCCGGTCGAAGGCTGGGCACAGCTGGACGGCGATACGTTCATGGCCCCCGGGTCACTTGAAGCTGCGTTCCGCGCCATAGGGGCGAATGTGGCGGCAATAGACACTGTTTTGGCCGGCGAGGCGCAGAATGCGTTCGTTGCTTGCCGTCCACCCGGTCACCACGCTGAGAAGGCAACGCCGATGGGCTTTTGCCTGTTCTCAACGGTCGCGATCGCCGCGCGCTATGCGGCAGAGCATCACGGGATGGACCGTATCGCCGTTTTGGATTTCGACGTGCATCACGGCAACGGCACTCAGGATGTGTTGTGGCACGAATCGCGGGTGCGTTTTGTGTCTTCGCACCAGATGCCGCTGTATCCCGGATCTGGCGGGCTGCATCAGAAAGGTGCATTCGGACAGATCATCAACCTACCGCTTGAAGAAGCGACGGGCGGCGAAGTGATGCAAGAGGCATGGGAGAACGTGTTTTCGGCTGTGTTAGAGCCATATGAGCCGCAACTGGTGCTTGTTTCGGCAGGGTTCGACGCCCATCGTCGCGACCCTTTGGCAGGGCTTCAATGGGAAATCGAAGACTTCGCATGGTTGGCGCACCGGATATGCGATCTGGCAGACAAATGCTGCGACGGCCGGGTGGTATCGTCGCTTGAAGGCGGCTATGATCTTCAGGCACTTGGCGACAGCGTCGGGGCCTATGTAAACGTGATGATGGAGCGAGGCGCATGAGCGACAAACCCGTAGGCGAAATGAGTTTCGAAGAGGCCATGCGCGCGCTGGAAGCCGTGGTCGGCCAGTTGGAGCGCGGCGACGTGGCGCTTGAGGATTCAATTAAGCTCTACGAACGCGGGGCCGAGCTGAAGGCGCGCTGCGAGACAAAGCTGAAAGAGGCCGAAGAAAAGGTTGCGGCGATCACACTTGATCCCAATGGCACGCCAACAGGTGCGACGCCGGTCGAAGGGCTGTAAATGTTCCAATCACGATTGACGGAAACAAGCGAGCAAGCGCGGGCTTGTTTGCATGGCGCGATCCGTGGTGATGGCGCGCTAGCGAACGCCATGCGCTATGCGACGGCTGGCGGTAAAGGATTGCGCGGGTTTCTGGTGATGGAAAGCGCGCGGCTGCACGGTGTGGATGACATACGGTCCGTCTGGCCCGCTGCGGCAATAGAGTCTATTCATGCCTATTCACTGGTGCACGACGACTTGCCCTGCATGGATGACGACGACCTGCGTCGGGGTTTGCCTACGGTTCACAAAAAATGGGACGAGGCGACGGCAGTTCTGGTTGGCGACGCACTTCAGACCCTCGCTTTTGAGTTATTGACCAACGAAGCAGTGGGTGATGCACGGGTCGCCCTGATTGCATCTCTTGCGCAAGCATCGGGACAAGTTGGCATGGTGCATGGGCAGGCGCTGGATATCGCAGCCGAAACAGCCGCCGCACCTTTGGACCTGGATGAAATCATCGCACTCCAGGCTGGAAAAACCGGGGCTTTGATCTGCTGGTCCGCTGAAGCTGGGGCATTGCTTGCAGACGCGGACCCCACGCCAATGCGCGACTATGCGACAGCACTGGGACTGGCTTTTCAGATTGCCGATGACATTCTGGACGTGGAAGGCGATGCAAAAGCCGTCGGCAAAGCGGTTGGCAAGGATGCCGATGCTGGCAAGGCGACGTTTGTGTCACTGTTGGGTCTTCAGGCGGCAAAAACTCGCGCAGGCGAGCTTATGGAACAAGCCTGCGACGCTTTAACCCCGTATGGTAAGGGCGCCGATACCTTGCGGGAAGCCGCCCGTTTCGTTATCCAGCGCGACAGATAGGCAACGGGGCGCAGATGGCCAATACACCCGAGACACCCATTCTTGACCGCGTGACGGTTCCAGCCGACATGAAAACTCTGTCCGATCGCGAACTTCTGGCGTTGGCCAAAGAAGTGCGGGCAGAAACCATCTCGGCGGTGTCTGAGACGGGTGGGCATCTTGGTGCAGGGCTTGGGGTAGTTGAACTGACCGTGGCGCTGCACGCTGTCTTCGACACGCCAAGCGACCGGATTATCTGGGACGTGGGTCACCAGTGCTATCCACACAAAATCCTGACAGGACGCCGCGACCGTATTCGCACCTTGCGGGCAGAAGGCGGCTTGTCCGGCTTTACAAAGCGGTCGGAAAGCCCGTTTGATCCGTTCGGGGCCGGGCACAGTTCGACCTCAATCTCTGCCGCATTGGGCTTTGCGGTGGCACGCGATCTGGGTGGTGCGCCGGAACATGGCATCGGTGATGCAATTGCCGTCATTGGCGACGGGTCCATGTCAGCGGGCATGGCGTTTGAGGCAATGAACAATGCTGGTCATTTGGGACGGCGCCTGTTCGTGATCCTGAATGACAACGAGATGTCGATTGCGCCCCCCGTTGGCGCGATGTCCAGTTACCTTAGCCGACTTTATGCAGGCGAGCCGTTTCAGGAGCTGAAAGCTGCCGCGAAGGGGGCCGTTAGCCTGCTGCCCACGCCGTTTCAGGAAGGCGCGCGCCGGGCAAAAGAGATGGTCAAATCCATGACTGTTGGCGGCACATTGTTCGAAGAACTGGGCTTTTCCTATGTCGGGCCGATTGATGGGCATGACATGGAAAGCTTACTGTCGATCTTGCGCACAGTACATGACCGGGCCACCGGGCCGATGCTGATCCATGTGATCACCAAGAAAGGCAAAGGTTATGCCCCCGCCGAGGCGGCGCGTGATCGTGGTCATGCAACTGCAAAATTCGACGTCGCCAGCGGCAAACAACACAAGGCCCCGTCAAACGCGCCCAGTTACACGTCGGTGTTTGGGAAGACGCTGGTCGACTTGGCAGGAAAAGACGACAAGGTCTGCGCCGTGACGGCGGCAATGCCGGATGGCACCGGACTGAACCTGATGGCGGAACGGTATCCGTCGCGATGCTTTGACGTGGGTATTGCCGAACAGCATGGCGTGACGTTCTCTGCGGCGCTGGCAGCTGGTGGTATGAAGCCCTTCTGCGCAATGTATTCAACCTTCCTGCAACGCGGGTATGATCAGGTGGTGCATGACGTGGCGGTGCAGCGGCTTCCGGTGCGTTTTGCTATCGACCGCGCCGGATTGGTCGGCGCTGATGGGGCCACCCATGCGGGCGCATTTGATATCGGTTTCATGTCTAACCTGCCCGGAATGATCGTAATGGCTGCCGCCGACGAGGCCGAGTTGATGCACATGGTCGCGACCGCGCATTCCATCGATGATGGTCCTTGCGCCTTCCGCTATCCGCGTGGCGAAGGGGTAGGAGTCGAGTTGCCCGAGCAGGGCGAGGTTCTGGAAATCGGCAAAGGTCGGATGATCCGCGAAGGGTCACGTGTGGCGATCCTGTCGTTTGGCACGCGCCTGTCCGAGGTCGAGAAAGCCGCCGAGGCTTTGGCCGCACGTGGTATCAGTCCGTCGATTGCCGATGCCCGCTTTGCCAAGCCGTTGGATCGTGATCTGATTATGAAATTGGCGGCGGACCATGAAGCCTTGATCACCATCGAAGAAGGCGCTGTTGGTGGCTTTGGCAGTCACGTTGCACAATTGTTGGCGGAAGAGGCGGTATTCGACACGGGCCTCAAATTCCGCTCTATGGTTTTGCCAGACACGTTCATCGATCACGCCAATCCGGCGCGGATGTATGAAGAGGCTGGTCTTTCGGCCAAGGACATCGAAGCGAAGGTGCTTGAAGTTCTGGGCATCGCGCAAATCGGCGAAAAGCGGGCCTAACTCTCGGCTGCCAGTAGTGCAGCCAACCCATCCTGATAGGTCGGAAAGAGCAGCTTCACGCCCAGTTCGTCCTTGATCCGGTCGTTGCGCACTCGTTTGCTTTCGGCATAGAAGCTCCGCGCCATGGGGGTCATGTCTGCCATCTCGAAATCTTCTGATGGTGGGTGGGGTAAGCCAAGCAGATCTGCTGCGTGGGCCAGCACGTCCTCTGGTGGGGCGGCCAGATCATCGCAGACGTTATAGACCCGCCCCGGATTTGGGTTGGCTATGGACGCGGCCAAAACCTGCGCGATGTCGTCCACGTGGATACGAGAAAACACCTGATTTTGCTTGATGATCCGCCGCGCCGTGCCGCGTCGCACTTTCGCAAATGGACCGCGACCGGGGCCATAAATGCCTGCCAGCCTGAAGATGTGCAGCGGCAGGCCTGTTTCGGCGGCAAGGGTTTGCCAGGCGGCCTCGGCCTCGACCCGTTGTTGCCCCCGTTTGGTCGAGGGGGAAAGAGGTGTCTCTTCATACACCCAGCCCCCATTATGGTCGCCATACACGCCTGTTGTAGACAGATAGCCGGCCCACTGAAGTTGCGGCGCAATGCGGGCAATATCGTCTCTAACCTGCCGCAAAACGGGGTCCCCATCAGTGTCAGGTCCCGCCGAGATCAGTAGATGCGTGGCTTTGGATAGTGGCCCAGTGATGTCCGAGCCCGGCCAGCGGATCACGTCGTCACCCGGCTCTCGCGAGGTGCCAATGATGGTGAAATCGTCGCGCAGCAGTGCGGCGAGCGCACGGGCAGAGTATCCGAAGCCGAAAATAAACAGTGTCTTGTCCATGCGCGCAGTATCGCCGTGGCGACAAGTTTGAAAAGCGCAAAAGTCATGGTGTTTTTGGGGGTTGCGCTAACATGGGAAATTTGAACAATGGGTCAATGGAAAATCCAACTTTCAAAACATGGTCTGAATGTGCGCCCCGTCTGGTCGCCGTAGCGGCTGGACGCGAACCCGCTGATCTGGTGATCCGCGGCGGTCGCGTGGTGAATGTGCACACGCGCGAGGTGCTGGATGATTGGCAGGTTGCGATTGCAGATGGTCGGTTTGCCTATGTCGGCCCCGACGCCAGCCATTGTGTTGGCGACACCACAGAAGTTATCGAAGCGGGCGGTCAATACCTGATCCCGGGTTTGTGCGACGCCCATATGCATATCGAAAGCGGAATGCTGACGCCGGCTGAGTTCGCCCGCGCGGTGATACCGCATGGCACGACCACCATGTTCACCGATCCGCATGAGATCGCGAATGTACTGGGTCTTGAGGGCGTGAAGCTGATGCATGACGAGGCGCTGATGCAGCCCGTCAATATTTTCACCCAGATGCCCTCCTGCGCGCCGTCCGCACCAGGGTTAGAGACGACCGGCTATGAAATTACCGCGGAAGATGTCGCCGAGGCGATGGAATGGCCGGGTATCATCGGGCTGGGCGAGATGATGAATTTCCCCGGCGTTGTGAACGGCGATCCGAAGATGCTGGCCGAGATTACGGCGACGCAGAACGCGGGCAAGACCGTGGGTGGGCACTATGCGAGCCCGGACCTGGGTCCAGCCTTTCATGCGTATGTGGCGGGCGGGCCGGCGGATGATCACGAAGGTACGTGCGAGGCCGATGCCATCGCCCGCGTGCGTCAAGGGATGCGGTCGATGATGCGTCTTGGGTCTGCTTGGTATGACGTTGAAACGCAAATCACCGCGATCACGGAAAAAGGGTTGGACCCGCGCAACTTCATCCTATGCACCGATGATTGCCACTCTGGCACATTGGTGAATGACGGCCATATGAACCGTGTTTTGCGCCACGCAATTGCCTGCGGATGTGACCCTCTGGTGGCGTTGCAAATGGCCACCATCAACACGGCCACCCATTTCGGTTTGGAGCGTGAGTTAGGCTCTATCGCACCGGGACGCCGGGCGGATCTGATCCTGACCGATGATCTGGTTGGCTTGCCCATCAACCGGGTGATCGCACGCGGGAAAACTGTTGCTGAAAGCGGTCAAATCACCGTTGATTGCCCACATTTGAGCTGGCCAGAATATGCGCGTAACACAGTGCATCTGGGCAAAACGCTTGAGGATGTCGATTTCGAGATCGCGGCGCCTGACGGCGCGAATTCGGTTCGTGCCAAGGTGATTGGTGTCGTTGAAAACCAAGCGCCGACAAAGGCTCTTACGCGTGACCTTGGTGTAGTGGATGGCCTTGTGCAAACCGATGAGGCGCAAGATGTGTGCCAGATCGCCCTTGTCGAACGCCACCGAGCCACAGGTGATGTGGTGAACGGTCTGGTGTCCGGGTTCGGGTATACAGGGCGGATGGCGATCGCCTCGACCGTGGCGCATGACAGCCACCACATGATTGTCGTCGGGACAAGCCGCGAAGACATGGCGTTGGCTGCGAACCGGTTGGGCGAAGTTGGCGGTGGAATTACCGTTTTCAAGGACAGCGAAGAGCTGGCCTTGGTCGAACTTCCGGTGGCGGGCCTGATGTCTGACGCGCCCGCGCATGACGTCGCGGCGAAGGCAGATGCACTGGTTAACGCTATGGCCGCTTGTGGCTGCTCACTGAACAACGCTTATATGCAACATTCCCTTTTGGCGCTTGTTGTCATCCCGGAGTTACGCATTTCTGATCTGGGGCTTGTTGATGTGACCCGATTTGAACTGACCAATTTGATTGAGGAACATTAATGCCTTCCAGCGGACACTCTATCCCTGTCATCACGCCGCCCAGCGGCGCTCATGAAACGTTTACGGATGCCAAAGCGGCCGTTCAGCGATTGAAGGCGCTTTATCAGCAAGCCTGTAAATTTCTGTGCGAGACGTTCGAGCAATCGGTGTCTGGTGATCAACCCGACACGCGGTTTCGTGCTTTTTATCCTGAGATTAGCCTGACCACGACCAGTCACGCGCAAATCGACACACGACTAAGCTTTGGCCATGTGTCCGCACCGGGCACTTACAGCACCACGATCACGCGCCCCGATTTGTTTGAAAATTATCTGACGCAACAGATATCTCTGTTGTTGGAACATCATGGGGTTGCCGTTTGGGTCGGATATTCCGACACGCCGATCCCGGTGCATTTTGCGGTGGCAAACGAAACAGACATCACGGTGCCGCAAGAAGGAGCGATGAGCTTTCCATTGCGCGATGTCTTTGATGTGCCCGATTTGTCCAGCACCAATGATGACATCGTAAATGGTGTCGCCCAGCGGGGCGAAGATGGCGCTGCACCCCTTGCCCCCTTTACGGCACAACGGGTTGACTACTCGCTTGCTCGATTGTCGCATTATACCGCGACCAAGCCAGCGGACTTCCAAAATCACGTTCTGTTCACAAACTACCAGTTCTATGTCGAAGAATTCGAGGCCTACGCCCGCCAAATGCTGGCCGATCCTGACAGCGGATATACGGCGTTTGTGGGGCCAGGATACCACCAGATCACAACGCCAGATCAGGCATTGCCGACGCCAGACAAGTTACCTCAAATGCCGTCATATCACCTGAAACGTTTAGACGGTTCAGGGATCACGCTCGTGAATATCGGGGTGGGGCCCTCGAACGCCAAAACGGCGACAGATCACATTGCGGTTTTACGTCCGCATGCCTGGTTGATGGTTGGCCACTGCGCGGGGCTTCGAAACAGCCAGCGTTTGGGCGATTTCGTCCTAGCACATGCCTATCTCCGCGAAGACAAAGTTCTGGACGATGATCTGCCGCTTTGGGTGCCAATCCCACCGCTTGCTGAAATTCAAATTGCGCTGGAACAAGCCGTGGCCAAGGTGACCGAGCTGGAAGGGTATGAGTTGAAACGCATCATGCGGACCGGCACCGTGGCGTCGCTGGACAATCGGAACTGGGAACTTCGTGACCAGTCGGGACCAGTGCAACGCCTTAGCCAATCCCGCGCGATTGCTCTGGACATGGAAAGTGCCACGATTGCGGCCAATGGTTTTCGCTTCCGGGTTCCTTATGGAACGCTTTTGTGTGTGTCTGACAAACCGCTGCACGGAGAGCTGAAATTGCCCGGCATGGCGTCTGACTTTTACAAATCTCAGGTCTCTCGCCATCTGCTGATTGGCATTCAAGCCATGGAAACCCTGCGCGATATGCCGATCGAACGAATCCACAGTCGGAAGCTCCGAAGCTTCGAAGAGACAGCTTTCCTTTAGGGAAATTTGGGGGAAAACACGTAAAAAAGCGCTATTTATTGGGGAAAACTGCACAACAAGTTGTTGTGTCGACTAGCTACATACAGTTAAATGCGCCCAATGAAGCCCAATAAATGGGTAAATGTGAGGAGTGTATTATATGTCGAAACCTATGACGAAGACCCAACTGGTCGCTGCTTTGGCCGAAGAAATGGGCTCGGACAAGAAATCGGCGTCGAGCGCGCTGGACGGTGTCATCAACATCATCACCAAAGAAGTTTCGGGTGGTGGTGCAGTGACCCTTCCGGGTGTTGGCAAGATTTATTGCCGTGAGCGTCCCGCACGCATGGTGCGCAACCCTGCCACCGGCGAGCAGATCCACAAGGATGCTGACAAGGTCGTAAAAATGACCATTGCAAAAGCACTGAAAGACAGCGTTAACGGCTAGTCTTTGTGCTGTCGGGGCTTGTTCCCGGACATGAATTCGGAAAGGGTCGCCCAAGTGGCGGCCCTTTTCTTTTTGGCAGAGGTAGTATGGATTTTCGCGCAATCTTAATGGGGCTGGCCTTTGCGCTTATCTGGAGCTCGGCCTTCACCTCTGCGCGCATCATTGTGGCCGACGCAGCGCCGCTTTATTCGCTAGCCCTGCGGTTTTTCATATCGGGGCTGCTGGGCGTCATCATTGCGCGCGCATTGGGACAGAACTGGAACCTTACCCGCAACCAATGGCGGGCGGTCATCATATTCGGCGTTTGCCAAAACGCGCTCTATCTGGGCCTGAATTTCGTCGCCATGCAGTGGATCGAAGCCGGTCTGGCCGCGATCATCGCCTCTACCATGCCCTTGATGGTGGCTTTTGCTGGCTGGACGGTGTTGGGGGACAGGCTGCGCCCTTTGGCGGTAGCGGGTCTCGTGGCAGGTGTTATCGGCGTCAGCCTCATCATGGGGTCGCGCTTGTCCGGTGGTGTCGATCTGACAGGCGTCATCATGTGTTTCATCGCCGCTGCTGCTTTGACAGCGGCCACGCTTTCGGTCCGCACAGCGTCGTCTGGTGGCAATCTGATGATGATTGTCGGGCTGCAGATGTTTGTAGGGTCCGCGGTATTGCTTCTTGCGGCGCTGATCTTTGAGACGCCAACGGTTACGCCAAGCCTGAAGCTGGGTCTTGCTTTCACCTATACCGTTCTCGCGCCGGGGCTTCTGGCCACCTGGATCTGGTTCTCGTTGGTGGGCCGGATTGGAGCGGTGAAAGCAGCGACCTTCCATTTCCTGAATCCGTTTTTCGGTGTGACAACCGCTTGGTTGCTGCTGGGCGAGGCCCTGACGGTCACCGATTTTGTTGGCGTGGCAATCATCACCATTGGCATTCTTGCTGTGCAGCTTTCGAAACAAAAGCCCACACAGTCGTGAAGCCACTGGCACGCATCGTGAAGTGACTTTTGCGCTCGGCACCTTAGCTTTAACCGCATGGAACTTGTGTTCGGATACCTCGCAGGGTTGTTGACCCTGATCAATCCTTGCGTCCTGCCGGTGTTGCCCATCGTGCTGGCCACAGCCCTGCAGGCCAGCCGGTACGGTCCACTGGCCGTTGCGGCAGGCATGAGCCTGTCTTTCGTAACGCTGGGTCTGGTGGTAACGGTCGCAGGCTATGCGATTGGTTTGACGGAAGACATGGTAGCACGCGGTGGCGCGATTTTGATGGTTGGTTTCGGCCTCATCCTCATGACCCCGATCCTGTCAGAGCGGTTCGCAATGGCGACCACAAGCGTCTCTGCTCATGCAGATACAAGCTTTGATGACATCGATCGCTCAAACCTTGGTGGCCAGTTCCTTGGTGGAATTTTGCTAGGCGCGGTTTGGAGCCCCTGCATCGGCCCAACACTAGGCGGTGCAATCTCGCTGGCGTCGCAAGGCAAAAGCGTTGTGTGGGCGGCAGCGATCATGATTTCTTTCGCGCTGGGCGTCTCGACCATCATCCTTGTTTTGGGCTATGGCGCACGGTCTGCGATCATGCGCAGGCAGGCTTTGATGCGCCGCATCGCGCAAAAATCCCGCCCCATCATGGGCGCAATCTTTTTGGCCGTCGGCTTGGCCATTCTATTTCGTTTTCACCATAGCCTCGAAGCCTGGGCCGTACAAAACCTGCCCGTATGGCTTGTTGACCTCTCTGTCTCTCTTTGAAAGGAGCCCCCTCATGAAACGTCGTGACTTCATCACTTTTACAGCCGCTGCAACGCTAGCACCGTGGGCGGCTTATGCCGCAGCAGATTATGCGCCCGGCCTCGTGACCAAAGCGCTGAACAACGGTGAAACCGTCTTTCTGGACTTCAAAGCCAGCTGGTGCAGCACATGTGCGGCGCAAGAACGGGTGATCAATGCCTTGAAAGCTGAAAATCCCGCCTACGACAAGGCCATCACATTCATCAATGTCGACTGGGACCAGCACGGGAAATCTGCACTGGCGAAATCTCTCCGTATTCCGCGCCGCTCGACGCTGGTCGTTCTTAAAGGTGATCAGGAACTCGGCCGGATTGTCGCGGGCACTTCGAAAAGTGACATCAAAGCGCTGATGGACACGGCGCTTGCTGCCACTTTAGCCTAAGGCTTCTTCTGGCGTGAAGTATCCCCGCCGGAGGCCTCTGATCTGCCGGGCGAAGCCCGGCCCTTTACCCGATCTTACCGCGCACGCCTTCGCCCATCTGGGCGCGGTGCAGCATGACGTGATCCAGAATGACGCAGGCCGCCATAGCTTCCCCCACAGGAACGGCGCGAATGCCGACGCAGGGGTCGTGACGGCCCTTGGTCACAACCTCTATTGGCTCGCCTGATTTGGTGATCGACTGGCGCGGCGTCAGGATCGAGCTGGTGGGTTTCACCGCAAAGCGGACGACGATGTCCTGGCCGCTTGAAATGCCGCCCAGAATCCCGCCTGCATGGTTTGACGAGAATACCGGTTGGCCGTCGTTGCCCATGAAGATCTCGTCTGCATTCTCGGTGCCTCTCAGGCCAGCGGCAGCCATACCTTCACCGATCTCGACGCCTTTCACGGCGTTGATTGACATCATCGCGGCGGCAAGGTCGGTGTCCAGTTTGGCATAGATCGGCGCGCCCAGCCCGGCTGGTGCCCCACGCACAACCACTTCGATCGCGGCCCCGACGCTGTCATTTTCCTTGGTGCGGAGCCTCTGAAGGTAATCTTCCCACTCCTGCACGGCGGTGTTGTCAGGCAGCCAGAACGGGTTTTGGTCAATCGCGTCCCAGTCAAACTTCTCGCGATCAAGATGCAGCGCGCCCATCTGCGTCATGTAACCTTTGATCTCAAGTCCCGGAAGCAGCGCTTTCAACGCTTCGCGGGCGATGCCACCTGCAGCGACACGCGCCGCTGTTTCACGCGCCGACGAGCGCCCGCCCCCGCGCGGATCGCGGATGCCGTATTTCTGCCAATAGGTGATGTCGGCATGTCCGGGACGGAAAGTCTTTTCGATCTCGCCGTAGTCTTTTGACCGTTGGTCGGTGTTTTCGATCATCAACTGAATCGGTGTGCCGGTGGTTTTGCCCTCGTAAACGCCAGACAGGATGCGCACCTGATCGGGTTCATTGCGCTGGGTCATGTTCTTGTTCTGGCCGGGGCGCCGTTTGTCCAGCCAGACCTGGATCATCTCGGGTTCCAACGGCACACCGGGGGGGCAACCGTCGACCGTCGCACCCAAGGCCGGCCCATGGCTCTCACCCCAAGTGGTGACGCGGAAGATATGTCCAAAGCTGTTCATCGACATGCGCATACTCCTTCGTTCTCAGGGTGATAGCGAAGGCGTGCGCGAAAGGGAAGCGCGTCAGTCGTTGCCGTCATTCTGACGGTGCTTTGGTTGCGGGCTGGGGCCGGTGTCATAGCGCGGGTTGGCATTGCGCAGAAGCGGGAGTCGTATCGACACAGACGGCCGGCTTTCCCGCCAGACAATGAATACGCCGGATGCAATGATGATAGATGCACCAACGCCTACCCACATATCGGGCAATTCCTCAAAAAACAGAACGCCGAACAGGGTCGCCCAAAGGATCTGGCTGTATTGACTGGGGGCTACTACCGCCGCAGGTGCGATGCGATAGGCTGCGATGATCATTACTTGTGCCGCCACAGACAGCACACCGACGCTGGCGAACAATCCCAGTTCTGCGACGTCCATCGGGCGATAGACGAATGGAAGCATCAGGGCCATGAAGATGATCGACGACAGCATGGGATAAAGGATCATCACGGCTGTGCGCTCCTCGCTCCCGATCTTGCGCATGATGACGGACCCAAAGCTGGAACACAAAGCAGCAACAAGCGCGCAGATATGTCCGAACGTGATCTGTGTCACGCCGGGCCTGAGCACGATCATAACGCCAATCAAGCCGACCAGAACGGCCGCCCAGCGTTGCGCCCGCACGGTTTCACCCAACAAAACCGCGGACATAGCGGTTATCAAAAGCGGCGTTGCGAAAAGCAGGGCATAGACCTCGGCCAATGGCAGCACCGTAAACGCATAAAAGGCTGTCGACATGGCAATAACTGTTGTGACCGATCGCAACAGGATCAGCCAAGGGTGACGCGGGCGGAAATTATCGACTTGCTTGTCGGCCAACATCAGCACTGACATCGGGACAAAGGCAAACAGCATCGCAAAGAAGATGATCTGGAACACCGAAAAATTGACGCCAAGCGCCTTGATCACGGCGTCATGCGTCGCAAAAACCGCGAACGCGGCGAAAGCGAAGCCCAGCCCTCTGACAGGTGAATTATGTGCGTCCGACATGAACGACTCCGGTATTGGCGGATGTTAGCGTTCACATCGCTGATCACCGCCCTAAGGTCAAGGGGGCTTGCCAAGTCCGCCTAAACCCGTCAGGAATGGCGCCACCTCGGGGGGCCGGATTTAACCGGCTGAGATGCATCCCATGCGGACCCGTTGAACCTGAACCGGCTAGAACCGGCGGAGGGAAGGTAATTTGGATGCCCCAAATGCCACTCCGTCCGGCGCATTTGGAGGATACCATGAAACAGACCCTTTCATTTGTCGCAGGACTTTCAATGATGGTTACGCCCGCCGTTGCGGACGAAAAACCTGTGTTGCAAGTCTATGCGCCTGACTATTTTGCATCTGAATGGGGCCCTGGTCCCGGAATCGAGCAGGGGTTTGAAGCCCGTTGCGGTTGCGACCTGCAGTTCATCACCGGCGACGTGCTGCCGCGCATCCTGCTGGAAGGCGAGCGCACCGAAGCCGATGTCGTGATCGGTCTGAACACCGATGTCACAGCGCGTGCTCGCGCATCAGGTCTGTTCGCGCCGCATGGGCAGGACATCAGTGGCCTAACCATGCCCATTGAATGGACTGACGATGTGTTTTTGCCATTTAACTATGGCTACACCGCTTTCATCTATGACAACACCAAAATGGAAACGCCGCCCGCCAGTTTTGAGGCGTTGCTGGGCATGTCCGATGACGTCAAGATCGTCATTCAGGATCCGCGCAGTTCAATCTCGGGTCTGGCGCTTTTGCTGTGGGTCAAGGCGATCTATGGAGACAAAGCGCCTGACGCGTGGGAGAAACTGGCCCCGAAAATCTTGACCGTGACCCAAGGCTGGTCAGAATCGTATGGTATGTTCACGGATGGCGAGGCTGACATGGTGCTGTCTTACACAACCTCGCCCGCCTATCATATCATCGCAGAAGACGACATGTCCAAGTCGGCAGCGATTTTTGAGGAAGGCCACTATCTGTTCGTGGAACTGGCGGCGAAACTGAAAACATCTGACCAACCTGAGCTGGCCAGCACGTTCATGGACTATGTCCTGACCGAGGACTTCCAGACAGCGATCCCGACCTCAAACTGGTCTTACCCGTCGAAACTGGATGCGTCGCTGTTGCCTGAGAAATTTAGCCTGCTGGGCGTGCCGGGCAAAGCTATCTTCCATTCCGAAGCAGACGCCGAAGCCCTGCGCAAACCCGCGTTGGACGAATGGCTGGCGGCGTTCTCGAAGTAAAATGTATCGGTCGGGCCAGATAGTTCGCCCCCTTTGGGTGTCGCATTGGCCCGGCCTTTTGGCCGTTATGCTGTTGGTCGTTTTGGTGTTCGGAACACTGATCGCAGTGGCACTGCGTGCCGAAGGGGGCCGGGGCCTTGGGCCGTCAGAGTGGGCGGCCATTCGGTTCACCTTGTGGCAGGCGGCCTTGTCGGCGGGGATCAGCGTTGTGCTGGCCATTCCTGTTGCGCGTGCGCTGGCCCGGCGTAAATTTCCGGGTCGCCGTGCGCTTGTTACCCTTCTGGGCGCGCCGTTCATCTTGCCGATTATTGTTGCCGTTCTCGGTCTGATCGCCGTCTTTGGACGGAGCGGGATTATCAGTGCGGCGCTGGACGTGCTCGGGGTCGAGCCGATCTCGGTCTATGGCTATCATGGCGTCATTCTGGCGCATGTATTTTTCAACCTGCCCTTGGCGACCCGATTGATCCTGCAGGGCTGGCTTTCAATTCCTGCCGAACGGTTTCGCCTAGCTGCGACGCTAGGTATGGGGCCACGCGAGATTGCGCGTATACTGGAACGCCCCATGTTGCGCGAAGTAGCTCCGGGTGCATTTCTGGTCATCTTTCTGATCTGCTTGACCTCATTTGCCATTGCGCTCGCGCTGGGTGGTGGCCCGCGAGCGACAACTGTCGAACTGGCGATCTATGAGGCATTCAAGTTCGACTTTGACCTTGGCCGGGCGGCAATGCTTGCCTTGATCCAGTTCACTATGGGCGTGGGCGCGGCGTTGATTGCGTTTTGGATCGCATTTCCCAGCAATATGGGTGCCGGGCTGGATCGCGCGGTGCAGCGCTGGGATGACAGCAGGATTCAGCGTGTGTTGGATGTGGCTATCATTACGTTGGCCAGCCTGTTTTTACTATTGCCGCTGACGATGGTCATCATTGACGGTGTGCCGGGGCTGCTGTCTCTGCCGATGTCGGTGTTTCAGGCCGCGCTCAGATCGCTTCTGGTGGCGTTTGGGTCGGCATTCCTGACGCTGGCTTTGGCACTGCCAGTTGCAGCGCTCGTCGTGCAGCGCAGCGCGTGGGTTGCCGAGGGGTTGGGTTACCTAACCATTGCCGCGTCGCCTTTGGTTGTCGGCACGGGGCTGTTTTTGATCCTCTTTCCCTTCGTCAAACCCTCGGATCTTGCGCTTCCGGTCACGGCAGTTGTGAATGCAGCGATGAGCCTGCCTTTCGCCCTTCGCGCCCTTGTGCCGGCGCTCAGAACGGTCGAGCGGGACTATGGCGCACTGGCGGATGGGATGGGGCTGCATGGGCTGACACGGGTGCGTCTTCTGTGGTTGCCCCGATTGCGGCGACCTTTGGGGTTTGCGCTTGGGTTGGCTGCGGCGCTGTCGATGGGCGATCTTGGTGTCATTGCGATGTTTGCCGACCCGCAGGGGGTCACGTTGCCATTGCAACTTTACCGCCTGATGGGGGCGTACCGTATGGATGACGCGGCGGCGGCGGCGGTTCTTTTGCTGGGCCTGTCCCTTGCGTTGTTCTGGATTTTTGACCGCGGAGGTCGCGCAAATGCTGACGATTGAAAACGCACGGATCGGCATGGGGGATTTCACCCTTGCCGCTGACCTGAACGTAGAAGCGGGGCGCCGCGTTGCGATTCTGGGTCCGTCAGGCGCGGGCAAATCAACCTTGCTGGCCATGATCGCTGGATTTCAGCCGCTGTCAGATGGCGTAATCAAGTGGCAGGGGGCTGCCATGCCCGTTGATCCGGCTGCCAGACCCATCAGCATGGTGTTTCAGGACAACAACTTGTTTCCCCATTTGACCGTGGCACAGAATGTCGGGCTTGGCGTCCGGCCGAACCTCAGATTGACTGAAGATGAGGCCAGTCGGGTCGAGGCTGCGTTGGCAAGAGTTGGTCTTGCAGGTATGGGCGCACGAAAGCCCGCGCAGCTGTCAGGCGGCCAGATTGCCCGCGTGGCGCTGGCACGCGTGCTTTTACGGGATCGCCCCCTGTTGCTGCTGGATGAGCCGTTCGGGGCGCTTGGGCCGGCGCTCAGGGCCGAGATGTTGGCGCTTGTCGGAGAATTGACGGCTGAGACCAAGGCGACGCTGCTAATGGTCAGCCATAACCCCGAGGATGCTCGGCTTTTGTCGGACGAAGTGATCCTTGTCGAAGGCGGGCAGGCTCACGCCCCGGTGCCGACCCAGAAGATCTTTGATGACCCACCCGAGGCATTGCGTGATTATTTGGGGAACTGACCTGCTTGTTCCCCTACGAAAAAGGGCGCCCTGGGGCGCCCTTTGGTATTCTGCGAACTCTGATTACTTACAGGTCGAGGTTTTTACCTTTGTGAGGCGCCCAAAGCTTCTTGTTCGTGAGGTACAGAAGCGAAGTCAGCAGCACGAGCAGCATAACCGCAACAAAGCCAGCTTTCTTGCGGGCCATCATCTTGGGTTCAGCTGTCCACATCAGGAAGGCGGAGACGTCTTCTGCCATGTGATGCGCTGAGTTGTTGTGACCATCGTCATAGTCGACAAGACCGTCTTCCAGCTGCGGCGGCATCGACACCCAACCGCCGGGGAAGGCGGTGTTGCCATACAGAACGCTGCCAGCCACTTCGGTTTCTTCGCCGTTGAAGCCGGTCAGGAAGCTGGCGATGTATTCCGCACCACCGATACCGCGAACCAACTGGTTCAGGCCGGTACCAGCCGGGCCGTGGAAGCCAGCGCGAGCCTTGGCCATCAATGACAGGTCAGGGCCCATGCCTTCACCAGATACGGTCGGGAAGAAATCCGCAGGCGTACGCGGGCGGTCATCCTCCAGCTCTTCGTCGTATATGGAGAAGTTCTCGGCGGCATAGGCGCGCACTTCGTCTTCGGTGTAATGCGGGCCACCTTCGTCAGCCAGCGAACGCAAAGGCACATATTTCAGACCGTGGCAGGCCGCGCAGACCTCGGTATAGACCTTGAGACCGCGGCGCAGTTGCTCTTGGTCATAGGTGCCGAAGGGCCATTCAAACGAGAACGCAACGTCTTCGATGTGGCCTTCTCCGCCTGCAGCCAGCGCGCCACCAGTGGTGAGCGCCAGAGCGACGGCGGCGGATGTTGTGAGTTTCTTGATCATAGTTTTCAATCCTCTCACTCGGCTGCGCCGGGATAGTGGGCTTTAAAGTCTTCCTCGATCGTGGCTGGTGGCGTGGTCGGTTTTTCAAACAGACCCAGCAGCGGCAGGATGACAAGGAAGTAGGCGAACCAATAGGTGGCGCCGATCAGCGAAATCCAGTCATGCGGGAAGTTCGTGTCACGGGCACCGACCCACATCAGAACGATGAAGTCGATGATCAGCAGTCGGAACCACCACTTGAAGGCCGGACGATACTGACCCGAGCGGACCGACGAGGTGTCAAGCCACGGGGCCAGCGCCATCACGAAGATCGCACCAAACATGGCCAGTACGCCGAAGAACTTCGCATCAACGATACCGCCCGTCAGGAAGCTGACCAGTTGTACGGCCCACACATCGGCAGTGAAGGCCCGCAGGATCGCGTAGAAGGGCAGGTAATACCATTCCGGCACGATGTGCGCTGGCGTCGCCAATGGGTTGGCTTCGATATAGTTGTCGGGGTGACCCAGATAGTTGGGCATGAAGCCGACAATCGCGAAGAATATGATCAGCACGATGCCAAGGCCAACAAGGTCTTTGATGACGAAGTAGGGCCAGAAGGGCAGGGTGTCTTTCTCAGCTTCTTCTTTTGATCCGGTACGAACAGGCACACCGGTCGGGTTGTTGTTTCCCGTGGTGTGGAAGGCCCAGATGTGAACAGCCACCAGGGCGGCGATCACAAAGGGCAGCAGATAGTGCAGCGAGAAGAAGCGGTTCAACGTGGCGTTGTCCACGGCCGGTCCGCCCAGAAGCCATGTTTGCAGGCCTTCACCGATGAAGGGGATAGCACCAAACAGGCCGGTGATAACCGTTGCACCCCAGAAGGACATCTGACCCCAAGGCAGAACGTAGCCCAGGAAGCCGGTCGCCATCATCATCAGGTAGATCAGCATACCGATGATCCATGTGACTTCGCGCGGTGCTTTGTATGATCCATAGAACAGGCCACGGAAAATATGGATGTAGACCGCGACAAAGAACAGTGACGCGCCATTTGCGTGAATATACCGAAGCATATGGCCGCCGTTCACGTCACGCATGATGTGTTCGATCGACGCGAAGGCCAAATCGACATGCGGCGTGTAATGCATCACCAGAATGATGCCGGTCACGATTTGCAGAACCAGACAAAAGGTCAGGACGATGCCCCAGATCCACCACCAGTTCAGGTTTTTCGGGGTCGGGATCATCAGGGTGTCATACAGCAGACCAACGACGGGAAGCCGTTTGTTCAGCCATTTTTCGAACCCGGTTTTGGGTTCGTAATGATCATGAGGAATTCCGGACATATAAGCCTCCCTTAGCCCAGTTTGATCGTCGTTTCGTCGACAAACTCGGCGACGGGAACGGGCAGGTTTTCGGGTGCGGGACCCTTGCGGATACGACCAGACGCGTCGTAGTGCGAGCCGTGGCATGGGCAATACCAACCACCATAGTCACCGGCGCCGTCACCCAAAGGCACACAGCCCAAGTGGGTGCAAACGCCCATCATGACCAACCATTCGCCATTTTCGTCCATCGCGCGGTTTGCGTCAGCCGCTGAAAGGGTCGAGTCACGGTTGTCGTTGCGTGCAAAGGCATCTGGCAGTGCAGCTTCGTCATCGGCGCGGGCGGCGGAAATCTCATCATCGCTGCGGCGGCGAATGAAAACTGGCTTGCCCCGCCATTTCACGGTGATCTGGCTGCCGACTTCGACACCCGAGATATCAACACGGATCGAGCTGAGCGCTTTCACGTCAGCTGATGGGTTCATTTGGTCAACGAGCGGCCAGACGGCGGC
Organism: Aliiroseovarius sp. M344; assembly: GCF_025140835.1. Lineage (NCBI taxonomy): Bacteria > Pseudomonadati > Pseudomonadota > Alphaproteobacteria > Rhodobacterales > Paracoccaceae > Aliiroseovarius > Aliiroseovarius sp. M344. Next base: position 3,027,407 of record NZ_CP081153.1, on the reverse strand, counting down.
GCCGGCCGTAATGGCAGCGGCACCACCCGTGGCATAATAAAGGAAATCCCGGCGGGTTCCTTGGTGGTCGTCGGCTTGTGACAAGAGCGCATCTCCCTAGCTAGGTCGCAGAATTGCAACCGACACGACAGTAGACCGCCCAAGAAAGCAGTCCGTTTCGCGGCTGTTTATCCAAGGAATTGCGCTCAGTCCAGAAGTCATTAGGGCGCAGGGGCGGCTTTTCAAGGTTATGTTGCCGCATGTTAGCGCGCGCAGCACGATAAATCTGTTGGATCAGAGCGTCAGATTGAAGGTCAGCCGACTCAGACGGGCATCGTGGCTTTAAAGCTGTCGCGCGCAGAGAACACCGCGAACCAGTCGTCCAATGCGTCACGCCCTTTGCGCCATTCGCGTTCGGCGTGCCGAAAATCGAGATACCCGAGTGCACAGGCAACAGAAATCTGCCCGATATCAAGCGGACCTGACAGATGGCTCATCCAACGTGTGTTCAGGGCATCCAATGCGCCTTCGATCTTGCCCCATTGGGCATCCATCCAGCCACCGAACTGCATGTCTTCTGGTCGGCACCGGTTTTCGTAGACCATCAGCACGCCCGCATCCATGATGGCATCTCCGGTTGCCTCAAGGATAAGAACCTCCCATATCCGGCTTTCAGGATAAAGCGCTCCGCCTGATCTTGCGTCCAGATACCGCGTCACCACGCGGCTGTCATACAAGGTTGGTCCGTCGCTGCGAACCAGCGCAGGAATTTTGGACATGGGATTCGCCGCTGTCAGCTGCGGGTTGGGGGCAGTGGGCGACGAAACGACGTCAACCAGCTCCACATCGTCTTGCTGACCCGTTTCGATGATAACCATGCGGGCTTTGCGCGCAAATGGTGACGCAGGCGAAGTGATCAACTGCATGGCTCAGACCTTTCGAAAGCGTATGCGGGTCAGACTGACGGCGTCAATTTCGATCCCCGGCCCGTTGTCACCAAAGCGAATCACGCGGCGCAGACGTGCTGTCGCGTTTACCTGATCGTTGTCGCGCCGGGCGGTCAGGCCTTCCGGGACATCATCCAATGCATCTTCATAGCGCTGATCTCGTCGTCCACGTTCAATGGAGCGGGCAAGCGCATAAGTGGCAACGGCAACAGTGCCATATCGGATGGCAATAGCTGCGATAGGGGCAAGCGGTAGGGGCATGTGATCCTCCTTCACATTAAATGTAGGGAGGCGAACGGGATATGTCCACTTATGCCGGTGGTTTGGTCATCAAACGCGCGATTTCGGCAAGCTCATGCCCAATTCCGTTCTGCACCTGCTCAGCGGCCCTAAGTCGCGCGACTTGGTCCCTATTTTGGCCCAGCTTCCAGGTTCCATCGACAGAGTCGATCGTCAAACGCAGCGGTAAGATCATCCGCATCAATTTGGCGGCTTGCGCGTCAGTCAACTTGTCCATGGTCCAAGGGGCTTTGTTCGGTAGGCGATTCTCGAATGCGGCTGACTGACGTATCAGAAGGTCGCGAAGGCTGGCAGGGTCTGCCAACTCAAGCCGTCCGCGTAGATGGACGGATACATAATTCCATGTGGGTACCATGTCAGGTGTCTCATACCAGTCTGGAGAGATGTAGCAATCTGCCCCCGTGACCGCGATCACTGCGGGCCGAGACGTCGTCAGTGCACGTGCGATGGGGTTGGATCGGACAAGGTGCAACTCAGCGGAGGTGCCGTCATTCGAGATTATAAACGGCACATGACTGATCAGTGGCCCATCATCAGCATTGATCGCAAGTGTGCCGAAAGCACGTTCGCGGGCGAATGAAAGATTTTGTTCGTTGGTCGCATCGCGAAAGGCAGGGTTTGGGTGCATGGCATTGCCTTTCGTGCAGCAAGATCCGTCTCACTCTGCACTGACCAAAAGCTGATTGTCCATCACACCGTTCGGTGTGGCATTGACGATAGACCCTTCAGCCTGCGGCGTGTCGAACGTGACTTCTGCAAAGTGCTCGGTCCGGCCCATTGTCGGGTTTTCCATCAGAATACGGTGCGCTCGTCCAACTTGCGATGACAGGTGGCGACTTGCTTGCGCAGTACCAGCTGCCCGCAATCGAGCAGCGCGGTCCTTGATGATGTTGCCATTGACCTGCGTGGGAATCTTCGCTGCCGGAGTGCCATCGCGCTTTGAGTAGGGGAAGACGTGAAGCCAGGTCAGGTTACACTCCTCCACCAGCTTGAGACTGTTTTCGAAATGGGCATCGGTTTCAGTGGGGAACCCCGCAATGATGTCGGCACCGAAGGTCATGTCAGGGCGCAGGCGGCGTGCCTCGTCACAAAACGCAATCGCGTCATCGCGCAGGTGTCGTCTTTTCATGCGCTTCAGAATCAGGTCGTCACCATGTTGCAGGCTCAGATGAAGGTGAGGCATCAGCCGCGGCTCGGATGCGATGGCCAACATCAGGTTCTCATCCGCTTCAATCGAGTCGATCGAGCTGATGCGCAGGCGTGGTAGATCGGGCACAAGGCGCAGGATGCGCATCACCAGATCGCCCAACCTTGGCTCTCTGGGCAGATCAGCACCCCAACTGGTGAGGTCCACACCGGTCAGTACGACCTCGTTAAACCCTTTATCCACAAGCCGCTTGATCTGGTCGACCACGACGCCTGCTGGCACGCTGCGTGAGTTGCCACGGCCATAGGGAATGATGCAGAAGGTGCAGCGGTGATCGCAGCCGTTCTGGACCTGCACATAGGCGCGCGAACGGGTGCCGAACCCGTCGATCAGGTGGTTTGCCGTTTCGGTCACGGACATGATGTCATTGACTTGCACACGCTCTGTCTCGCCGATCAGATCGGGCGCGAGACCTGCCCAAGTTGCGGGCTCCATTTTTTCGTGGTTGCCAATCACGGCATCCACTTCGTCCATCGCGGCGAATGTCTCAGGCTCGGTTTGCGCGGCGCACCCGGTCACGATGACCTTGGCGTCGGGGTTTTCACGGCGCAGCTTACGAATTTCCTGACGGGCTTTGCGCACGGCTTCGGCGGTCACGGCGCAGGTGTTCACCACCACCGCGCCTTCAACGCCAGCTTCGTCGGCCAAGCGTTTCATCGCCTCTGTCTCATAGGCGTTCAGGCGACAGCCAAGTGTCGCGAAAATGGGGGGCTTGGTGGCCATGTTACAGCGCTTTCAGGAAGGCCGGCGTGAGCTGGCCCCGATAGACAAACGCGGTAGGTCCGGTCATCCAGACCCCGTCGTCGCGCCAATCCAGGGTCAGCCAGCCGCCGTCCAGTTCCATCCGAACGCGTTTGTCGGTCAGTCCGCGCTGATGGGCAGCGACAGCGGTGGCGCAGGCGCCTGAGCCACAGGCCAAAGTGATGCCCGTGCCACGTTCCCACACCCGCATACGGATGTCATCACGGCTGCGCACCTCGGCGAATTCGACGTTGGTGGCGTCGGGAAACAGCGGATCGTGTTCGATGCGTGGACCAATTAACGCGACGTCCACAGCCTCGGCATCGTCGACGAAAAATACGCAGTGCGGGTTCCCCATGCCGACAGCAACAGGATCACCATCCAAGGGCAAGTGGGCCGGGTCGACCTCTTTGGACAAAGGAACTTCGTCCCAAGACAATTGAGGCGTGCCCATGTTCACCGAGACTTGATCGCCATCAGCGCGAGCTTCTAACACACCACGGGCTGTGCGGATGGTCAGCGCGGATTTGCCGGTCGCATCCATCATATACCGCGCGACGCAACGTGTTGCGTTGCCACAGGCCCCGGCGCGGCTGCCGTCGGCATTCCAGAAATCAAGATCGATGTCGGCAGCGTCCGAGCTGCGAATTTCGGCCAGTTGGTCGAACCCCACACCCCGATTCCTGTCACCAAGTCCGGCCGCCAATTCGCGGTTCATCAATGCATCTTTCCCCCGTGAATCAATGATCACGAAGTCATTGCCCGCCCCATGCCATTTCATGAAGTTGAGCGCTTGGTTTATTGTGCCGTCAGAAGCCATGTTGCGCGATATAAGCTCTTGCGAAAACTTTTGCCAGAGATTGAACCGATTCCGTGGAAAATGGGGTTGACCTGCTAAACCCACGGCTATAGTCACCGCGCTCAGAGTGTGGGCCGTTAGCTCAGTTGGTAGAGCAACTGACTTTTAATCAGTAGGTCGATGGTTCGAACCCATCACGGCTCACCACTTTTCCAAATATAAGATGACACGTAGTTTGTCTTTTTTGACAGGGGTTTGTCGTTTTTCAGGCAAATCTTCCAGTTGTGGGTTGCGGCGGCAAGGTTTACGCTTTGCCGAATGAGAAGCATGCCCAATGGTTTCTTGTCAGACCCATTGTCGGCGCCTTCTTCATGTCAGAAAGATTCTTAGCGAGTAGTCTTCATGGCGCATTGGTATACGGCGGATACCCACTTTGGGCATGAGAATATTATCACGTTCTGCAATAGGCCTTTCGCAAATACCGACGACATGGATGCCACCATGCTCAAAAACCTTGCGGACCGTGTGGGGTCAGATGACGATCTGTGGATCATCGGCGACTTCGCCTTTGGTCGAAAGGCAAAGGATGTCCCGTTCCTGACCGAGGTCTTCAACCGACTACCCGGTGCGCGCAAGCACCTGATCACGGGCAACCACGATTTCCAGCCCACGCTAGGACTGGGCTGGGATACTGTATCACCATTCATTGAATTGCGTGACGGGCCACAGAACCAACTGAATACCCTGTGCCACTACCCGATGATTACATGGAACCATGCAAGACGCGGGGCATTGCAGTTCTTCGGTCATGTCCATGACAACTGGAAAGGGTCATCAAACTCGGTAAATGTCGGGGTCGATGTTTGGGATTTCATGCCTGTCAGATACGACGACATCGCGACCAGAGCAGCGAGCTTGCCAATGAATGCGCATTGGAATGACGTTGAGCCTACCTAAGCGGCAGGAAGCTACGCTCTGTCCAAAATTCTGCTCCGCGGGACAAAGCGGTGGTTGCATTCTGCAATCGTGCCGAGGGAATCTAATATGCTACTCCCTAAAGAACGACGCGAACCGATCTTCTGAGATCGCGGCTTAGCATTTTCACAAGCGCGCTTAGATCGCCTTTAACACGAAACATTCCGCAGAAGACCGCATCGGTTTGTCCTGCAGCGGCACTACAAGCCAAATGAGGAAATGAATCCGGCCTCAAAACGCACTGATCCTATCCTTTGAAGTAGGCCAATTTGGAGATGCTTGGATGACCAACGACAATCGCCCGATCGAGCAACATGTTCGACATTTCACAGCTAGTTTCTGGCAAAAGTGAGCAAGCATGGCAAGCGGCTAAGTTCAGCGAATTCAGGCCTTGACCAGCACTCTCGATGCAAAGCGGGTCGGATGAGCAATAACGCCCATTCTCTAGTGCGGCATGAACTGTTGAAGGCAAGTATTCTGGCCGCCCCTGTCGAACAAGTCCTCCAAGTGTGCCTTCCGAGTCTCCACTTGCAGTATAGAGCAGCACTCCCGCCATTCCATCGGGGCCATCCGAAGCATAGATACGCTCGCATATGCTGGAACTGTCATAACCGGAGTCGAAGGCAAGTTGCCTAATGAGGAGGTGAGCAAAACTGTGCAGCAAAACCTTGGTCACTCCCCCTTCCAAATCAACCCTCGCCATTTCTGCGTCAATAGTGTTGTGGGCAATGCGGAGCTGCTCAAATCGTTCCTGCACCGTTTCGCTTGCTGCCCATTCCGCAAGCCGGCTTTTCCGAAACCGGAGAAAAATGCCTTCACCGCGAACGGAAACACCCGGCAGCCAATCTGGTTTGCCAAGGGACAATGGGGCGAGGTCATTCTCATTTGCGCCTGGCGGAAGCAATCGGGTGAAACCTTGCAGGACTCGTGTTTCTCTGAGGCGTGTTACAAGTGCGACCTCATCAAAGTGATCTTCAAACCAAGTGCCATAATCCTTTAGCTGAATCGGACGGAGGTCGAAGTCTTCCCTGTCCTTGGGCAAAGGTCTTGGGCCAGTGAATGCGTCATACTCGGCTCGGCGAAAGGCGTTTTCCGTTACTAAGGTTGTACCCGATATCCCGTCCTTCAGTGCCAGCGCCCCTTTCAGGAGTTCATCAGCTTCAACGCCGTATTCCTTAGCCAAGTACTCCAAGGTTGGTTGTGGCGGATCCGGTAGAAGCGCTTCGAGGATATTGTATACTCCCTTTTCGGACAATACCTTCATCACACGCTGAGAATGGGGAGGGATTAGGATAGATTTCGCCAACTTGGCGAAATACGCGTTTGAGGCACCGCGTTGAATAGTTTGCATTGCGCTATGCTGGCAGGGTTCTGCACTTTCGGGTCCAAGCCATGGTCGTTCACCTGGGCAGCCTTCACTCAATGTGTCAGCCAATACCCCACGATTGAAGGCTCCAACCATAGACCTCCGCTCCCCACAAGTCCGACAAACAATACGGATACCAGCGGTGCCAGGTTGGGTCGTGGAGGTAAAGTAGAGCTCAGCTACTCCGTCGGAACAGTTGTGGCCTCGGTGAACCCATCGTTCCCAGGGAAAATCAAAAATGTGACCACTTTCACAGGCGACAACGAAGCGGACCGGTATCAACCGTGGACGTACGTTTTTGTGCAACTCCCCACAGGTCTTGCCCCGTCCTCCTGCAAGTCGTTCTGCGTTGTTGCACCGCATGTTTTCGTCTCTTGATTGCGTATTCCAATCGAGCTTCTTCATGCGCCTACAACGCGGGCAATAGTGCCAGCGAGGGAATCGAACGAATGGCATCGGTGCGCGGTCTTCCTGTGGCACCATACCACGAACGTTAGTTTCACGAGCAAGCGATGGCGTGTAGAAGTGAGAAATCTTGCGCCCCATTTCAGCGCTCAAGCGTTGCGCCAACCGACTGTCGACCACTCTCGTTGATTTCTCCAGATCGAGAGCAGCACCGGGCTGCGCCACGGGCCAAGCATCGAGGCCCGCCATCATTAGTGTGTCATCAATAAAATCAACGATTGCACCGACACCGAACGGGACAATCCCTTGGGATGTTCTGAATTCATTCTTGGCCATTTTACATATCCGGCTCTGGGTAAATCGAAAGAACGCTGGCCGAACTGCTACCGTCCACATTTCGCATTGAGGTCATCACCGGCCAAGCGGCTTGCAAGAGTTGGTCATCCGCAGGAGCGCCAAAGGGTAGCATGAGGGATGCTTCATCAACACCTCCGGCCATTTTTCCCCAAGCAGGTGGCGCATACTGCCGCCAATCTCGGACCCAATCATCCAGCTCATGCCTGGCATCTTCGCATTCGTCTCCGTTGATGTCTTCAATCCGGTCAAGGATCCAACTTAATTCATTGTCCAACTTCAAAGCCTTGGTGGAGTTTTGAATGTCTTTTGGACTTTCGAAACCGCACAAGTGCCTTGCAACAGCGACTAAGAGACCCCGCATTCCGCGGCTACGAGCCTGCGGTGAGAAAGGCGTGACGCTGGTAGGTTCGACGTGTCGATATAGGCTTTGGTGATACCCAACGAAGCGTTCGTAGTGGGAGCGATCTCGGTTCTTTGTCTGTGTATACGCGACGACGACCTGTCTGACGTCAGCGCCTACCGGACAGATTTGAGGGTTTGAACAACGGAGGAATTCTGGTTCATCGAAGCTATTAAGGAGCGAAGATGAACAAGAAGTCCGGAACATCGAAGGATGCCGCTGACAAGCTGGTCAGGGGTATCAAACGTAAAACACGCAAACACTACTCAGCCGAAGAGAAGATCAGGATCGTCCTTGCTGGTCTACGTGGTGAGGAGAGCATCGCCGCGCTGTGCCGTCGCGAAGGGATTGCAGAGAGCCTGTATTACTCCTGGTCGAAGGAGTTCCTTGAAGCGGGCAAGAACCGGCTGGCGGGTGACACGGCGCGACAAGCGACATCTCCTGAAGTCAAAGACCTGCGGTCGGAATCTGCCGCTCTGAAAGAGGTGGTTGCTGAGCTGACGCTTGAGAACCGCCTGCTCAAAAAAAGCATGATCGGGGATGGGGAGTTCGACGAATGAGATACCCCGCCTCTGAGAAGCTTGAGATCATCCGTACGGTCGAGGCCTCGCATTTGCCGACCCGGCAGACCCTGAAGATGATCGGTATCCCCAGCAGCACCTACTACGATTGGTATGCGCGGTGGGTCGAAGGTGGCGTTGACGCACTGGCAGACCGCTCACACCGGCCAAGGTCGGTATGGAACCGCATCCCGGACACCATCCGCAAGGCCTTTGTCGACTTTGCACTTGACCACGAGGACCTAACGCCGCGTGAGTTGGCGGTCAAATACACCGATGAGAAACGGTATTTTGTCTCGGAATCTTCGGCCTATCGTATCCTCAAGGCCGAAGACCTTATCACGGCACCAGCCCATGTGGTGATCTGCGCCGCCGATGAGTTCCGTGACAAGACAACCAGACCGAACGAGCTGTGGCAGACCGACTTCACCTATCTCAAGGTCATCGGCTGGGGTTGGTTTTATCTCAGCACGATCCTGGACGATTACAGCAGATACATCATCGCCTGGAAGCTCTGCACCACCATGAAAGCGGCTGATGTCACCGACACGCTGGAACTGGCGTTGGATGCATCTGGCTGCAACAGCGCGAACGTCGTGCACAAGCCACGGCTGCTCAGTGATAATGGCTCATCCTATGTCGCCGCCGATCTGGCTAATTATCTCGAGGGTAAAGGCATGGCTCACGTTCGTGGTGCGCCGCACCATCCCCAAACCCAGGGCAAGATCGAGCGCTGGCACCAGACGATGAAGAATCGTGTTCTCTTGGAAAACTACTTCCTGCCCGGCGACTTGGAACGCCAGATCAGCGCCTTCGTCGATCACTACAACAACCACCGCTACCACGAGAGCCTGAAAAATCTGACGCCCGCCGATGTCTACCAAGGACGAGGCGCGAAGATCCTGAAGAGGAGAGAGGAGATCAAGAAACAGACAATCCAAAAACGCCGGTTGCAGCACCAAGCCGCGGCCGCCTAAACTCAAACAGAAACCGAACCAGAGCCTCCGTTACGAAAACGCCTCAGCATTCCGAAAAACTCTGACGACGGACACCTGCACAAGTTGCCACCTGACCAACATATTCCACGCGATGGACATTGAGGTCGATGCAAGTGCTCCCCACTTCGATCCGCAATTTTCCTGTGGTTTGATCAGCAGTTCCTTTTACAAGTTGCTCAAAGATGTGATCCGCGGCTTCATGACGAGCTCTATACAGCGCTGAAACGGCCTGCGCCGAAGCCTCGCCAGACTTTTGAATTTCCGGATCGTCGGACAGGGTGCAAATCTTCGGAATGACTGCCCGATAGTTCATTGGCGCGACGGTTTGCCCGCTGATCCAGTTCCGATACGCCATATCCGATCGATGCAAGCCAACAGAAGCCAACCGTTTGCGAAAATTGCTCCAAGGAACAGATCCTGCGGCATAGGCCTGTTTAAGAGGTTGCCGCCAAAGGTCAGCCATTTTTAGTGTAGTGTTTGGATCCCTCAGATAGTTGGGAGCAAGTTCTTGGAAAAGCTCTCTGTGAGAGCCATCCTTCAGTACAAAAACATCACCTTCTCGCAATTGGCTAACGGGTATACAGGCATCTTCTGGTCGTGAAGCGTCTCTGTTCAAGAGAACCAGATCAGCATGAGGTGGCAAGAACATGTAAGCTGAGTAGTCATCGAGAATGACAGGAATTCCGCTGACCTTTGCTTCGCTCCCGTAATTAGCGGTCCGATGAATACCTTTGAACAATCCATCAAGGTCGGGGCGTTTCTCTGTCGGTGGGATGAACTCTGATAGTTCCTCACTTGGTGCAGATTTATTTCTCTTCGGGCTGGGCCACACCAACTGCTCTCCTGCCCCGCTGGCCTCACGCCCTTCATTTGAGTGTTCGATAGGAGTGCTGAAAGAACGGACGCGCCTACGCACCCCCTCCGTCACTCTTTCGAGCCATTCTTCTTGAAAGTCGAACATCAGGTAGTCCAGCTTTATTGCTGGATTGATTGTATCAAGCCGGCGCATTGTTTCCGCACCATGCCAGCCAGGAACAACCAAATGCTCTACGGGAGCATCGCGAAAAAGTTCCGGTGCAGTAAGGCCCGCACCATAGAAACCATTCTCCTTCAGCAAGGAAGTGGTTTCTTGGGCTTCTTGATGGGACCGGCAGAGGATCGTGACAGGCCTGCCCTCCTTAGCGATCGTCTCACCAAAGACATCAGGGGAGAATTTACAATTCTCGGAAAGCTCACCGAGTGCGTGTGCAATACCAACCAAGGACTGGTCATAAAGTGCCTCCGCCTTTGCTGCCCTCGACAGAATTAAAGCTCGTTCCCGAAGTTTGGCCGACACGGAGCTACCCGGACGCGGCATCTTTCCCATATCGGAAAGGAAGCTCCTAAGTTGCTGCACAATCGGAGAGAAGTCATCTTCCGGATCATCATGTCGATCTTGCAGGAATTTGTTGATTGTAGACAATGCTGGGTTGGGGAAAACCTGAACACGTCGATCAACGATCCAATGATTGTATTGCCGCTTTAGCCCACGGGCCAAAGGGTCAGTTTGCCTGAAACCTCGTGGTCTCAAGGACCACGGTAAAACTACGTCATCCTCCATGACCAGTGCATCCCGGGGTGGACCAGGTACTTCCGAAATATCCGCCAAACAAAGCATCCGGAGGTTTGGAATTTCTCGACCGACGAATTCGGCATTTATCTCGCGGTAGGCCTGCGAACCGAAAGCTATCAAATCGAACCCGACCACTCCCGCAGGGGGATTTTCGATCAGATTTCTCGCGACCATCGCGGACCCGCATGCATAGATCATCGCTCGATCAATAACGCTTTGTGACATGGGTTCTTCGCGTTCGGTTCCGCTTACCCAGGTGGCTCCGACCACTTTCGAAATTGCCTCGCCGCGACAATGCAGGGAAGGTAGGTAGTATTCCAACAAGTTGCGGGGAGCCACCACAAGTACGGCACGCCGCGCATCGCTTCTGGGTCGTCCTTTCAAAAGAAAATGTAGTGGGTCGACAGAGTGGTGTTGCTGCCAAGTCGAAACGGCAGACCCGTTCGACAAGGTTTTGTAATCTTGTCGAGGCGATGTCTCCATGCAGGTCGCCAAGTTGACAGGCAAGTATAGCCGGCCAGATGAATTCACCTCCACAACGATTTTCTCGTCACCTGCTATGACTTTATGCCCTAAGTATCGCACACGCTCTGGGCGCTGACCGAAATTCAGCAGATTGAGGATTGTGCCCTCTTCCCATCTTACATTTGCGCCAGTCTGGGCGTTTTCATGCATTGCAGAAAGTGTGAGTGCCCCGACTACAGGTGCAAGAAAGACATCTGCATCTCGCAAAGCAATATGGTCATTTTCCGTGCTTTCAAGGACAGCTTGGGCATTTCCGACGACGTACTGGCCGAAGCGATCTAACATCATACCGCCCGCCGTCAGATAGGAGCTTTCCAAGTGGGGAATTCGTTGTTGCAAACTGCTCAAATGTGGAAGGCCGTATGCTTGCTCTTCGACAGTGGCATAAGCCCATTCAATGACATAGAGGTCATCAAGAAGCCCTAATATCCCCAGGTCGTCCGGTATGACGTCATCAGTTTCCGCAAGATATACGATCGCAGCCCGAGCTAAGCCGGATTCAACGCCATCCCCCCCCGCCGCTTCGATCAATGCTTCCAACTTCTGATCAAAATCGGTGATGTCCGCGATGATCTTTAGACCTCGAATCGTCTTGACTTGAGTGGAAATCTTGCTGGCAATTTTTCCGACACATCGCCTGTCAATCTCGGCAGTTCTGAGTACGGTCTGCTGGATGGAGTGCATTTCTTCTTTTGTGATCGCGTTGTATATCCAACCGCCTTCGAAATTCATCCCCAGTTGATCAAGAGCCCGGTCCTGGACCCAGTTCAATTCGCTCAGCTTCTCTTCTTTATGCCAGGATTTCCTTGATTGGTTGAGGAAATACAGAGCAGCAAATGCGTCACAAGCGGTGCCATCGCCCTCTATCGCTTTACGTCTGAAAACCGCAGCGAGGCGTATCCATCCAAGAACTTGATAGCCATTGCTGGCTCGCAATTCCGCAAATGCCACCAAACACGCAGAAATACCGGGCAGGACGCTCTCCCACCCATCTATCTTCTTTCCGATTGACTTGGAAATGTTGTCAATCTCAGTGTTTATTGCCTCAATACGATTTCTTGACGGATAGTCGCATTCAAATTGGCCATAGGGGCCAGGATTCACTTTCTTCACCTCTCTGAAAAGACTGCCCACTTGCCTGATCCTATCGGTGCCAGCATGCAAAGCCCATCAACCTTTCAGCAACCCTAAGCGCTAACGGGGAAATGTCGATCAATTTTTGATTGCGAGCACTCTTCCTGCGACCCATCGTCGCGAACGCCCTCGGTTGATGTTTTTTGATGCTTCTCTGAGAGTTACCTTCCATCAAACCGACAAATTAAATCAGACAATTCATCCAACCAGTCGCGGGTTGCTCCCAAGCCAGTCCTGTCACCGAGGGGGCCAATAGTCTCTCCCTGTGCATATGCTCGGAAGTGTTGGCTACAACACCATCCCGCCCGTCATTTTCTTGAACATCATGTTAAGCGCCTTAAGGTAGTGCGAAACTGTTTTCGATGAGCTATTGACAATCAAGTCATCAAAGGGAGGACCTCGGTTGGACGGAGGAAACAACCTAAATCGGGTACCTGCGGACAACCCTATCAATCAACTGCAGGCAGTGGACTTGTTCTGCGGCGCTGGAGGGTTTTCCCTTGCGGCCTTCAAGGCCGGTTTTCATGTGGAATTTGCGGTTGAGAACGACAAGTATGCTGTCGATACCTACCGGGAAAACTTCATCAGGAAGCGACAGCTAAGAACGACTCTTTACGATGGCAGCATCAATGATCTGAAGCCTGAAGGGCTTGCAAAGAAGCACTTCTCCGAGTTCGGATGCGATATCGTTCTTGGTGGTCCGCCTTGCCAAGGTTTTTCCACTCATCGCATCAACGATGCCGGGGTTGACGATCCAAGAAACAGACTTATCCTCAGCTACTTCAATTTCGTCGAAGCCCTGCAGCCCCGTGCGTTTCTTATGGAGAACGTTCCCGGGATATTGTGGCCGCGCCACGTAAAGTTCCTGGATGAGTTCAGCTCGCGAGCCACCGAGGCTGGCTACAGAGTTTTTTCTCCTTCTATTTTGGATGCAAGAGACTTTGGCGTTCCACAAAGACGAAAACGGGTGTTCATATTGGGAACACGAAATGACCTTCCAACATCCGCTCTCTCATGGCCACCCTCACCGAGTCACTCCAATTGTGACGACGATCTACCCCTTTGGGTAAACTGCAAGGAGGTTTTCCGAGAAACACGCGACCAAGATCCCAATGACATACACATGAAACATGGACCTGAATTGGTCGAAGCCTTTCGAAACACACCTCTCAACGGCGGGTCGCGCAAGGACTCGGGTAGGATTTTGCCGTGCCACGAGAAACACGACGGTCATAAGGACGTGTATGGAAGAATTGATCCGGGCCAGCCAGGACCGACGATGACAACTGCCTGCATCAATCCATCGAAAGGGCGGTTTGTTCATCCGACAGAGCATCACGGGATCACGGTTCGACAGGCCGCTCGAATGCAGACATTTCCAGACGATTTTGCCTTTTCGGGTGGTCTCACTGCCGCAGGCCGTCAGATAGGCAACGCTGTCCCCGTCGACCTCGGAGTGGCGCTATTGAAACCCATCGCAGAATGGCTATCCGGTTTGGACGAGGCCGTCGATTTTTCCTTTGAACCGCAGCCTATTAATAAATCTGAGGAATAAGTGAGAAACGCCCCTCTCCAGACGCGAATAAATGGCCAAAGCGAAACCCGAATTTCAGGAACCTGTTGACCCTCAGCGATCCAAGATGATGGCATCAATTGGACAACGCGGGACGAAACCCGAAATGATAGTTCGCCGCGTATGCCACTCGCTTGGGTATCGTTACCGGCTTCATGTCAAAACCCTTCCTGGATCTCCCGATCTTGTGTTCCCGCGGCTCAAGAAGATCGTATTTGTACATGGGTGCTTCTGGCACAGGCATGCAAACTGTTCTCGAACAACTACCCCCAAAACACGAACCGCATTTTGGGAGAAGAAATTTGCCGACAATGTTAGTCGTGATGAACGGCAAGTTTCGGAGCTATGTGCTCTTGGGTGGCAAGTTCTGATAGTCTGGGAGTGCGAGACAAAAGAGCAAATATCGCTAAAGGAAAAGTTGTTTAGATTTCTTGACGGGAAATGACATGTCTACCCGGGTGTCCAGAGGGCAGTTTAATCGAGAAAACAACGCATTTGCTCCATTTCTCCCTTCCTTTGTCCGCTCTCTACCGAGCTCGGAGGTTCCAATGCGTGACATCGGAAATTCCTTCGCATAGCCTGGCGCCATGAGTGGAGAGGAATGGTCAGATTGGGAGAATGACGCCATTGTGGCGGACTACTTTTCCATGCTCACGGATGAGTTGTCGGGCACGAGGTACAACAAATCGGCTCACAACCGCTCCCTGCAAGAGCTCATTGGCCGCTCCAAAGGTTCGATCGAATTCAAACACCAAAATATCTCGGCGATTCTTAAGGGGCTGGGTGAAACCTGGATCAACGGATACAAGCCCGCCTTCAATTTTCAGAAATCCCTGGAGGATGCTGTTGTTCGGTGTCTGGAGCAGCACGGTGGCTGGCTTACACTAAGAACAACACCCCAAATAGAAGCATCAGAGCCTCCAGGGGCTATTTGGATTAGCACTCCACCCACCATGCAGAACACGCCACCGCCGGACGAACTGGCCCAAATGCTGGCTGTGGCGAGGAAGTTTGATGTGGCGGGTCGAGATGAAAGGAATAGAACTCTTGGTAAGGCTGGGGAGGAGCGTGTCCTTCATCATGAACGTGCCATTCTCGCCAGTGCGGGTCGACATGACCTTGCCAAGAAAGTGCGGTGGGTTAGCCAGGTAGACGGCGATGGTGCCGGGTATGATATTTCGAGTTTCACACCCGAAGGGCAAAGCCGCCTGATCGAGGTAAAAACAACCAACGGTTGGGAGCGTACACCGTTTCACATCTCCAGAAATGAATTAGCAATAGCGGAGGATAACCGTGACCGTTGGACACTTCTCAGGCTCTGGAACTTCTCACGGAACGTGAAAGCGTTCGAATTGCGACCTCCCTTAGAGGCCCACGTCACACTGACCGCAACGAGCTACCAGGCCAGCCTTCACTGAAACTCGCATTGGGTTGGAGTTTGACTGGTTGGCGCAGCTCCCACAACGCTGCATGAAAGCATCGAGACTACGAGCCGATTACTTGGCTGCCTATCTCTTTTCTACTGACGTAGCTTTTGCCTGTCTGCCTCGTCAACGCAGTTCGTCCATAGCGCACTAGAGCACCTTAATGTCCCACGATGCCCACATGACTGCTTTTGGGTGGCTGCACTGCAGCATTTTGTCACTCGGAGGATGGCGGTTTTAGTCGTTTTGAGACCGTCCGTTCGCCCGAACCAGCAAATGCGAAGTTTCTTTCGCCGGTTGTTGCAGCTTCTTTTGTTCGAACGATCAAAAACATTTCTGACCAATAGCACCACATTTAGCGCACGCTTTGTTTTTCAACGGTTTCTGGCGCGATTTGCTAACACTTTTTCTCACACTTTGATGTTAGCATAACTCACTGTTTTAGCTGAAATATTTTTCTTCTCAAAATGTTTCTTCAAGCCTAATACTCAGGCTAGGGGTGATTCGTTTACCCCACAAAACCAAGTCAGTGGTTGTGGACATGATACTAGATCTAGATTTGCATGATGACGTTCGCTACCGGCTAAAAAAGCGCGGCGTGACTCTGTCGCAGATTTCCAGAGAACTTGGAAAGTCGCCCAGCACAGTCACGGCTGTGAGTCAGGGACGTGTAAAATCGCACGCCATACAAGATGCTATCTGTCGACACTTGGGCCTAAATCATCCTTCAGAAATCTGGCCAGATCGGTATCCAGATCTGCTGAACACTAAGGAGGAATCATAGATGTAGCGGTCAAAAAAAGGGCTGAGAGTTGCACCCCTCAGCCCTTCCTTATCTTGGGCATCATGGACACCCTTAACCTAAGTCCTTGATCCCCTTTCTCGAGAAAAAAGTCAACCATCTGGCGTGAGTGATCTTTCGCCGGGCCAAGAAATCTGACCAATCGAAAGGGGTCACCATGACCTTCATAAAATGCGGACGGCGCGCGAGCCGTCATATTTGGCGTATTCATGGCAAGATTCTCCACACCTATGGGGGCGTCGCGGCATGACAGAATTTGAAACCAAAGGCTTCGTCGAACCAAGTCCATCCAGAAGCACGCGAAAGATCAACTGGCGCTCCCGCGCCAGTTGCCGAGGAACGCTGGTCCTCAGACTGAACGGCCGCCAGAAGATTGTCGTCTACGAAAGCTTGCTGGAATTGATGTGCATTCTGCTGATCAGCTCACGCGGTGATGTAGTTGATGTATGGGATCAGCCGGCGCCAGTTCCGTTCTTCCTCCCAGATGGCAGCCTACACGAGCACACTTTCGACTAC
The DNA here is from genome assembly GCF_025140835.1 of Aliiroseovarius sp. M344. NCBI lineage: Bacteria > Pseudomonadati > Pseudomonadota > Alphaproteobacteria > Rhodobacterales > Paracoccaceae > Aliiroseovarius > Aliiroseovarius sp. M344. The sequence goes on along the minus strand of NZ_CP081153.1, from coordinate 3,010,787 downwards.
CAGGTGACGTTGGCTGACGAGCGTTGCTATGCCATCGCGGTCAAGCCGATTGATCATGTCGAGAAATACGACTTTGATGTCAGGCTTGCTTACGTGCGCGCTGCATTGCCAGGCCATTTCGCTGACGATGTCATTCTGATGAGTGAAGCGGATTTCACGAGGGCACAAGCTCTTAATGCTCAGCGATATCATGAGTTTTCAAAGAAGACGGATGACGAAGCAGACGAAGACATTATTCGTGCTGCCAAGCATCAGGCCGCTCCGACGACACTGGCAAATTTAATCGCAGCAAGTGGCCTTGGCCGCCGAGGGTTCCGAGCAGCCTTCCGTGCGGTCGTCGAGGGTCGATTGAAGGCGTTAACAATTGGCAAGATTGGCCTGCAGACGGTAGTATCTGTTGAGGTGCCGGCATGATCTTCAACTACGATCCAGCGGACACATTCATCATATTCGGTGTGGCTCATTGGTGCTCCTTTCAGAATGACAAACTCTGTATTTTCGAACCCAAGGAGAAGGGTTCTGGACCTCCAAAGACGCTTACGCGCAAAGAAATCAATTTCTTGAGGGGCAGCAACAACTGGCGCTACCTACCCGGTCCAAGAGCTCGAGAACGTTTGAATAGGGCGGTCAAGTCAGGAAGCAAAGCACTACGAGATGCGCATCCAAACGATCGCGATGCGGCAATCTTTACCTATATGGAATGCATGAACCTTGAGTTCTTTCGAAACGCTGGTGCCATCGTCCTGACGCCCACCAGCCTCAAGGAAAACTGGAACGACATTCTTGGCGTCTTTCTTGCGCAAGAGGCGGTTAGAAACATCGATGGTGGCCCCCGTCGCGGTGGTAGCAAATTGCCGCAACAGAGGAAACCGCATGCACCAGAGACCCTACTTAAGCTCTATAAGAAGCTGCGAAAAAACAAATATGATCCCGGTGTTTTGGTTCCAAAGTACCGAACAGGCAAAGAAAAGAGCTTGGGCTTTTGCGCCGATACTGAACAGTTCATTCGGAAATTTGTCAGAGCGTCGATCAATCTAGAAGACCCCAAAGATAACGTTATCGCAAAAGATACACGCGACGCGTTGATTGAGGAAAATAAGCTGCGCGCCAGGAATGGCGAGAAGCTTTTGGGCGTTCCATGTGAGCGCACGATTATCCGGCGTATAGGTCTACTTGATCCATTCGAAGTGTCTGTTCTGCGTGATGGCATCGATCATGCACGCAACAAACATTCAGTCTCATCGGGCGGCCTTGACCTGCTCTACGCCTTAGAACGGGTCGAAATCGATGAATGGGAAGGCGATGTTCGCGTAAAATTCCAACAACTGGGGATTTGGAACGAACTTCCTGAAGACATTCGTAAAGACATGCCTGTCGATGGGCGTCGCTGGATCTATGTCGCCATCGACTGTGCATCGCGTTGCATTTTGGGTTTGTCAGTTTGTTCGCAACCAAACAGTGATGCCGCAAGGCGCATTCTGGCGCAAATTCTAACTGACAAAACTGAGCTTGCGCGCGCTGCCGGGGCGGAAGGCTCTTGGGATTTCTTCGGCAGCCCACATCTGATCTGTACCGATACTGGCTCTGCTTTCAGCTCAAATATGTTCATCCTATCGGTGAATACACTTGGCGCGATAATGCTGTTCCCACCGGTGAAGATCCCTGAGCTGCGGAGCAGGATCGAACGCGCGTTCGGAACGATGGCGCGGAAGATTATGCCACTCCTCCCAGGGCGAACATTCAATAGTCCAATAGTGAGGGGCGACTATCCGTCAGAGGAGCGCACGGTTCTTACCGATGAAGATCTGACACGAATCCTGACTGTTTGGGTTGTCGATCATTATCACCATCAACCACATCGTGGTCTCCCCGGCGGCCAGTCTCCCGCCAGCCGATGGAAAGAGTTAGTCGAGGCCTACGACGTCAGCGAGCCGCCTGATCTACATACGCGCAGGGTTGCGCTCGGTTACGAATACGTTCGCACGCCGTCAAAGCAAGGCGTTGTGCTTTTCTCCAATCATTATGATTGCAAAGAACTGATGAAGTTTCGCCGAAGCAATAAAGGAAAGCCGGTTCGCATTCGAATTGACCCGGACAACATTGGTGCCGTTTCCGTCGAAATTGATCGCGTTTGGTATGATGCACCAGCATTGAACGGTGAGGAGCTAGAGGGACTTTCGATGGCTCATTGGAGCCGCGTCATGCGTGAGCTGCGGCAAAAGTATGCGGCTGAGGCGGAGCTCACGCTGCCGCAAAGAAACCGAGCGATCCAGAAAATTCGCAAACTCGTCGATGAGGCCCGCGAACTTGGTGGCTTGATTGATCCCGAATACACGGCTGCGCGGCTTGAATACCTCGAAGACAACCTGTGCGCCGGCATGCTTTTCCATCATCCGGAGACACCGCCTATCGGCGATGGTGACGTGCCCTTTGGTAAAAAAATAGAGCCGCTGCACCCTACAGGACCGGAAAACACCACCCAACAATCCAAGCAAAACAAACCCACTGACGGCGATGAGCCGGAGTGGACATTGGAGGACTAACCATGACCAAACACACAAGATTATCACCGGAAATTCATGTGAAACTGGCCAAGCTTCGAGGGCGTTTCATGCCGCGAAAGTGTTTTGTCGATATGTCTGACGCAATCTGCAATCTCGAAGATCGGAGGCGGGCAGAGATATCGCAAGGCCTTCATCCAGAGGCCAGGGGTCTTGCTGTGATTGGAAACTCAGGCAGTGGAAAATCGACTGGCGTGGCACATTTCTTCCGAAAGAGTGAGACTTTGTCTCTTCTTGCAGATGGCAACGACACAGCCGATGTTGCCAGTTTTCTTGTTCCATCCCCCGCGACTTTGAAAGGTGTTGGAATCTCGTGTCTGAGCGGTCTCGGTTATCCCCTAATGCGGGATCGAACGGCCGGGATTATCTGGGAACTTGTGCAAAGCCATCTACGCGAGCTCAAAGTGATATTTCTTCACCTCGATGAAGCGCAAGATCTGATGGGTTCTCAAAGCGAACGTGAGATGCTGGCGGTTGTGAACACGCTCAAGTCGGTGATGCAAAATCGGCATTGGCCCGTCAGTATCATATTGAGCGGACTACCAGATCTCCTGACACTATTGAACTTGGACCCGCAGCTTGGGCGACGGTTCACTCCCATCCAGTTTGACCAACTCGATGAGATTGATGACGGTCGCCAGATACGTTCTTTGCTTGAACAGTATTGTTCCGCAATCAGCATCGACCTTGAGCCTGAGCTCAGGTCTGACGACTTCATCGCACGCTTGATACACTCTGCGGCAAGTGAATTTGGGATCTTGATCGAAATTGTAATTGGAGCGATCGAGATTTGCCTCCGTCGAGAAGAGACCACACTTGGTAAGCATCATTTCGTCGCTGAGTTCTTACGACGTACTGGCTGTGCCAACGACCTGAACCCCTTTGTCCGCAAGAACTACTCCGCTATCAATCCAAGGCGGCTCCTACCAAGCAGCAAGGACGTGTCACCAGACGTCGTTCCACCTCGCAAGCCGCGGAAAAAGAAATGATGCGATTGCGATTATCGGTTGTCCCCTTTCCTGGCGAACCGGCCAATTCAGTTGTTGGCAGAGTTGCCGCCCGAAACGGAGCCAGTTTTGCGCAAGATTTCTGCGCGGATATGAACGCATCTTGGCGCAAGATTGCAAATGGGGAGCGGCTAGCGCTCACCGAAATGGCGGCCTTCGTCGGCATTTCGTTTGCGGAACTCAGCCGTTTTGCTGTGCAAGATCGCGGGCATCACATTTACAATCTGAACGACCAATACCTGACAGCAAAGACGTTGGACCGACGGGCGTTGAGGGTGTGCCCGTCATGTTTGATCGAAGATGTTGAGAGAGGCGGCGATCTAGATCGGCATTGCCGTGTGGAATGGCTTCTCAATTCTTATCAGGTCTGCCACATCCACAAAAAACCTTTGGCTGCAGTACCTGATGCCAGGTTCCCACGATGCGCTCATGATTTCTATCAACGGGTCCGAGATCATTGGCGACACATAGTGGAAACGGCCAAATTAGATGGTTTGGTCGTGGGCGACGTCGCCTGGGAGACATATTTGGCAAACCGCATTAGAGGCGAACCAACGCATGTTTGGTGTGACCGGTTCGATCTCGACCTCACATGCCACTTGGCTGTGTCTCTTGGAACAGTCATGAAATTCGGCTCCTCAAAAAACCCATCTGGACTTACGCCGGAAGAGAAATCTAGCGCTACTGCCAAGGCTTTCGCGGTGATAGCAAAGGGGACTGACGCTTTGGATGAGGCCTTCCGAAATGTGCGGATGGCATCCACAAGCCCGACACCAGGATTTCATGCCGACTTTGGCGCACTGGCGAGGTGGTTGAATCGTCTGGACAATATCAGTCCTAGATATGCTGACCTTTTGGATTGCGTCGTCCAATTCGCTTTCGAGAATTATCCGTTTGGAAAAGGGGACGAGCTCTTTGGCAGGAAATGTCATCAACGCCACGTCCACAATCTCACGACAGCGGCCAAACAACACCATCTGAATTACTCCAGAATGGCAAGTTTGGCGGTTGGGTTGGGTATCGGCACCGAAGATCGTCAGAAGCGCATCGAGTTCCCGGCGCAAAAGTATGACCCAATGCTCGAGCAATTCGCACAATGTATGCGTCCTAAGCCCGCCGCAAAATCGCTGGGTATTAGAGTAGAGGCGCTCCAGCGTCTTGCGAAGGCGACGTTACTGCAGCCGAGGTTTGACTTGCCAGCAATGGCACCAGTCTATCACCCGGATGACCTTGATCGATTTAAGCAGTCGATCTTCGAGAACGCTGAAGTGGTCCCAGAGGTTTCGACCAACTGCATTCCGCTTTTTCGGTTGTGCCAACATGCAAAATGCCATTTTGAGGAGGTGATCCGTATTGCACAGTCGGGTAAGTTGAGGTCTCTTTGTCGGTCAGCCGGCGCACGGAGTATTCATGATTGCTTTGCCGATCTTGAAGATCTCCGAGATCAGCTCGAAGGTCCGACGCACAAAGGTCATACAAAGCAGGAAGCAAAACGGATGCTCCGCGTCAACGACCCCACGGTGACTTTGCTTGTCCGAAAGTCGTTGCTTCCGGCCCGCATGGTTCGGCATCCACGGTCACGTCGCCCGATGGGGTTGATCAGTTCAAAGGCGTTGTCCGCGTTTTTGAACGAATACGCAACGCTGGGTATGATGGCTTATGCGGCCAACACGCAGGCAAAGCACGTCGCCACCAGACTAGAAAAGGCCGGAATTGAGCCTCTGCCGTTGGGAGATCGGTTCAGCAAGATTTATCGTCGCAGCGCTGAGCTCGAAAATCTGTTTCCACCGGGGCGCATAACCTAACTCGAAGAACTCTCGAGCCGAGACAAAGAGCTTACGCTAGCTTCAATTTGGACTTTCCGAGTCTTTCGCCCGCAGGTTCCCCTGCGGGCTTTTTTGTATGACGTGCAAAATTAGGGGCGGTACATAGCCGGTCTACTTCAGAGTATTCTGATCAAAGCGCCAAACGAACTGTCAAAAAAGCGCAGATTTGATGTCAAAGATTCCTATGGTAAATGTTTGAAATCAGGTGCTTGGTCGATTTTTAGGAGACAAACCACGTGTCATCTTACACCAAAAAAGCAATGAAGATGCTGCCGGTTTTGATCGGTGTCGCGCGCGCATCGGATATTCCTGCCTCAAGCCGTTTTCATTTTTGCCAGTGTGCTGAGGTGAAGGTCATCCAGTATGGCGTAAATGGCGGGAAGAACGAACAGGACCACAAGGCTGGCGCTGAGCAGGCCGAAGACTAGGCTGGCCACCAATGGGATAAGAATCTGTGCTTGCAGACTCGTTTCCGTCAGGATGGGCAATAGTCCTGCAGTCGTGGTGGTGGTGGTGAGAAAAATTGCTCTGAAACGTGCTCGTGCCGCACGGGCCGCAGCCTGAGATACGTTTTGTGCGCCTTCGTGTTCGTGTTTGATAAAATCCACCAACAGAATCGAGTTGTTCACAACAACCCCAGCAAGCGCGACGAACCCCAACATGCTGGGCATCGAGAAATCCAATCCCATCACCATATGGCCAAAGATCGCGCCGGGCAGGGAAAGTGGAATGACCAGCATCACCACGATCGGCTCAAGGTAAGATCGGAACAGGAAACTAAGCAGCAGGAATACACCCAAAAGCCCGATCACAAAGCCTTTGAGCATGGATTGCTGTGTTTTCCCTGCTTCGGCATTCTGACCTTCGACATCAAGGGTTACGCCGGGGTGGCGCTCCAACAGGCCGGGGGCAAACCGGGTCATCGTATCGCTAACGATGGCATTGGCATTTGCGGTGCGCGTGTCGATTGAGCCCTGAACGGTAACACTGCGGACACCGTCCTCGCGGTTGATGCGGCTGTAACCCTGACCAATCTCGACCTGAGCCACGACCGACAGCGGCACATAAGAGCCGTCAGCGCGGGTGATGTTGAAATTGTCAAAAACATCGTGACTGCCACGTTCTTGCGTGCCGAATTGAGCGGTTACTTCAACAAGGCTGCCTGCGATCTGCATTTCGCTGATTGTGGTGCCCAGATAGGCCGCTCGCAATTGATCCGCGACCGTCGCAGCGGTGATTCCCATCGGTCCGGCGGCATCTTTAAGCGTGACGCGCAATTCGCGCTTGCCCGGACGAAGGTCATCCAAGATGGACGTCACGCCTTGGTATTGCCAAAGCCAGTTTTGCAGCTCGACCGAGGCGGCTTTGAGTGCACCCAGATCATCGCCCTTCAGATGCAAGTCGATTGCGATCCCGGCGGGGCCTATGGTGGATTCTGCATATTTCAAGCTGATCACGTCGGGCACTGGTCCGACCGTGTCGCGCCAAAGCTCCATGATTTCGTCTGGCGTGCTGACCCGCTTGGCAGACGGCAGCAGATCAACGCTGAGCGTCACCACATGGGCGCCAGTTTCAAAGGCATCCCGATTGAAGCCATAAAAGACCGTGACATGACGGATCAGGGTCGCGCCTTCGGGTTGTTCGGGTGTCAGGGTGGCATTTACGTCGTTCAGACCGTCTTCTAACTGAGCTACGATCTGCTCTGTGCGCGAGATGGGAGTGCCTTGAGGCAGCAGCACACGCGCCACGATGGTATCGCCATCCAGTTCTGGGAAAGCGGTGAACTTCAGATACCCGCCTGCCAACATACTGGCTGCAATGAGCAGCACCGCGAAGCTTGCGCCCGCAACAGCATATCGCCAGCGGATTGTCAGATCGACCAATGGACCGACAACCCGGTCGCGCGTCCACGTCACCGCATTTTCGACATGCACCCGAACACCGGTGGTGTGACTGGACACCTCCAAACTGTGGATCAGGTGGTGCGGCAAGATCAAGAATGCCTCGACCAGTGATACCATCAGGACAAACAGCATCACTACGGGGACAACGCGCAGCACCGCGCCGAGGTCACCGGACAGAAAAGCAAGTGACCCGAAAATCATTGCCGTCGTGCCGAACGAGGCGACCACGTTGGGAAATACCTGTGCAGCGCCTTCAACAGCGGCGTCCAGTGCGCTTCGACCCTTTTCACGCAAACGGGCGATATTTTCAGCGATCACGATGGCGTCGTCCATCAGAAGTCCGATCACGATCAGCAGGCCCAGCGTTGTCATGAGGTTCAGCGAGTATCCGACCAAGCCCATCAAAGCGACGCCGCCCATGAATGACACAGGCAGACCCATCGCGACCCAGAAGGAAAACCGGAACCCGAAGAAGAGCCAAAGTACAAGGAATACTAACGCAAGCCCCTGTAGTCCGTTGACCACCACCAAGGTAAGCCGGTCCCGCACAACAGAAACACCGTCAGCCGTGATCTCAAGCGTCACGCCGGGCGGTGCCTGTGCGCGTTCGGCGTCTAGATAGGATTTTAACGCGTCCATTGTGCGCAGGCTGTCTTCGGCGCGCGTTTTGGTGATATCAAGGATCGCGGCAGGTTCGCCGTCGAACAGGATCGTATCATCATCCAGCGCGAACCCTTCGGTGATATCGGCGATGTCACCCAAGCGCACTTGCCCGCCCTGTTCAGACGACCGGACGATCAACGCGGCCAGAGTGGCGGTATCGCGCCGCTCCTCGGCCACACGGACCAGAAGTGTTTCATTAATGGCTTCTAGGCTTCCAGCCGGCAGATCCAAGCTGCTGGCCTGAATGGCCCGTGCGATATCTGAGACAGAAACACCGAATTTCTGTAAGTCGCCGGGGTGCAAATTGATTTGCAGTTCACGAGTGGAAAAGCCGCGGATGTCAACCTTTGGGATGCCGCCCCAGCGCAGCATGTCGGTGCGCACTTGCTCGGCGTAGTCCTTGAGGTCGGTGCGGTTTTTGGGGCCAGTGATCGCAACGGAGGCGACGAAGTCGGTCTGTCCCAATGGTCTAATCGTGGCGGCCTCGGCGCGGTCTGGGAAGTCGGTGATCGCGTCGACCTCTGATTTCACGTCGGCGACAAAGGCTTGAAAGTCATCGCCTTCGCGCATCTTAACCACCGCGCGCGCGGAGTTCTCGCGCGCTTCACAGGCCTGTTGATTGATGCCTGTCACCGCACTCATCGCGTTTTCAATCCGCTCACAAATGGCGGTCTCGACCTCCTCGGGCCGGGCGCCGGGATAGGGTACGCTGATCTCGACTTCGCTCGGGGTCGCGCGTGGAAACGTTTCACGCAGCAGCGTTGGGCTGACGAACAGACCAGCTGCCAGGAACAGGATCATCAGTAGATTGGCGATTGTCGGGTGAGCCGCGAAAAAACGGATCATTCTGACAAATCCTTTTCGAGAAGGATGCGCATCAATTCGGTGTCTGGGTGCGGATCCAGCAAAGCGCCCTTGATCACTGGGATGGGTGGGGTCAGGACAACTTTGCTGCCTTCAGTAATATCGTTGTTAAAGATGGCGATCCCGCCTTGCACCAGCAGCGGCTTAACCGGGACAATGCGCAGTCGGTTGTCGGGGTCGGCGATAAATACTTGTCCGTCACGCAGAGCGCTGCGCGGTAGAACAATGCCCGTGACCGGCGCAGAACTTAGCGTAACGTCGACAAACATGCCCTTGGTGAGCGGTGGACGGTTGCCGCTCCCGGACTGGCCATAGGCGTTGTTGACCTGCACAACCACGCCGACCGTACCGGTTTTTGGATCAATGCCATCGCTGATCCGGTCCACGGTTGCGTTCCAACTCACCACTTCGTCGCCCAGACGCAATCGCACCCGCGCGGTCAACCCCAACCCATGCAGCGTTTCGGTCATCTGCGCAGGATCCAGTGGCAAGTTGGCGGTCCCGGATTGGCGCGACGTTACCAGGCGGCGAAAGCTGTCCAAGGAAACCTGAACGACGACCTCGGCTTGATTGACACCGTCCAAAGTGGCGGCGGACTGACCGACTTTCAGGAATTGCCCAACTTCGACCGAGTGTGTGGCCACGCGTGCGATAAAGGGCAGCGTCATTTCACTGCGTTCAAGGTTCAGTTGCGCAGTTTCCAAGTTAGTTCGATAAAGCGCGATCTGTTCGGTTTGCACCGCACGCTGGGTCGGAAGAAGCGCAAGCGTGCCTTCGATACCTTGCACCTTTTGCCGCTGCGCCAGATGTGCTGAACGAGCGCCGTCGCGGGCCGTTTGTGTCATGGTCCCTGCCTTGAACAATGTATCAGCACGGGCCAGTTCGGATGCCTTCAACGCCAACGCCTCGCGTTCAATTTCAAGGGCGGCGCGCTGGTTCGCTTCTGACACCTCAAATTCAGCAAGACGCGCTTCGGCGGCGCGGATATTCGCGTTGGCCTGCGCGATAGCAAGATTAAAATCAGTGGGCGATAGCCGTAGCAACACAGAACCGGCAGGTAGGATCTGCCCGTCGCGCAGCGCAGGGTTTACATATTCAATCTTGCCACCGACCTCGGCAATTGCATCAAAGGTGCGGGCAGGGGAGACGACACCGAAACCGACAAGTTTTGGTGAAATTACCCGTGTTTCGGCGGTGATCACACGCACTGCGCTGGCGCGCTCGGCAAGCTCTATCTGCTTCGGAGGCGCACTGTTTGATATGACAAAGGCCAGTATGCCAGCCCCGACCATCGCGATAGGAAGGGTGATCAGGACCAATTTAAGACCGTTTCTCATTGAGGGTCTCCTTCGAGCTTCAAGAGCGATAATTGCAGGTCAAGAAGGCGTTCGCCCTGATCGACGAGCTGGCTGGGGTCGCGGGACACAATGAGCCGCAACACGAGGCTTTGGATAACGCCAAACAGCAGCGTCACGCAGTCTTCGGTGCGCAACCCGCCAACCGGACGAAGCTTTTCCAAGCAAAGGGTCATTGCCGCGCGAAGATCGTTCATCGCGGCCTGTATACGACGGCGTGCGTCAGTCAGCCTTCCGGTTGGGTCACGGGTAACCATTATTTCCGGTAGGGCGGGGAATTCTGTGACCAGACGCAGATGACCCAGAACCAGACCCCGGAGGCAATCCAGCGGTGGCCTGTCAGGCTGGGTGCCGATTCTGGTGTTTTCAGAGATACCAGCACACAGTTTTTCGGTGGCGGCCTGCCATATGTCTTCTTTCCTGGGGAAGTGTTTGTAAATTGCCGGCTGCGTCAATCCAAGTTGCGCAGCGATTTTGCCCGTTGTCACGTGATCGGGACCGACCTCAAAAGCCAGCTTTAGGGTCGCATCAAGGATTTCGGCCTTGCGGTCCCCGGATGGCTTTCGCGCCCTCATTGCGCTGTCGCCCGTGGTCGCATCGCGGCGGCAATCAAGGTCCAGAATAAGAATCGGAAGGCAAGAGCACCAACCGTGCGCATCTCAAAAGCACTGCCGCGAATGATTGCGATGGCAAACCCAAGGATGATGACGGCGGTCGCTGCCGCAATGAATCCGGCAAGCCAGACTGCCCAGCCCTTGCCCATCCACAAGCCGATTGCCGCAGTTATATATGCAAAGCCTGCCAAGAAATTGAACCAAACGACAAATGGCAGATAGTTTCCCGCCATTTCCCGTGCCTGGGCTGGGCCAAATAACACGTTGCCACCGGAAATGACGGTCAAGACACCAAAGATGAGAGCGATCACCGCAATCGGTTTGGTCCAGCGGGCGGATTTGGAAAGATGCGTCTTCATCGCGCGCCTCACGCACTAAAGTTATAGCTCTATAACTACACGTAGCCGTAAAAGGTTTCAAGACCTCTCCGTAAAGATTGAGGTCGAACCGTCTGCTGTCGAAGGCAGTTGAGGCGCCTCATGCGTCCCTTGCATCGGCTATTCGTTATCGGCATTTGCGCTTGTCACTGCCTGAGCGCTAGCGTCGCGGTCACAAACACAGGGGAGTAACTCAATGACGAAATTTGTCAGAAGCCTGACGGCTGCAGCCGTTGTGGCGACAATGGCGTCGGCAGCTTATGCCGAAAACACCGTCCGCGTCGCCTATGACGCTGACCCGGTCTCGCTGGACCCGCACGAGCAGCTTTCGGGCGGCACGTTGCAATTGTCGCACATGGTCTTTGACCCGCTGGTGCGCTGGACACAGGACCTTCAGTTCGAACCGCGCCTTGCCGAAAGCTGGGAGCAGATCGACGACACCACCATGCGCTTTAAGTTGAAGAGCGGTGTTAAGTTCCACTCGGGCAACATGTTGACCGCAAAAGATGTCGATTGGACCTTTGATCGCTTGAAGTCAAGTGACGACTTCAAAGGCATCTTTGCACAATTCACTGATGTTGAAGTGATCGACGATATGACGTTCGATCTGAAAACCTCAGAGCCCTATCCACTGGTGCTGCACACCGCGACGTACATCTTCCCGATGGACAGCGCGTATTACACCGGTATGACCGACGACGGCAAAGACAAAGGCGAGATCGTCAAGCATGGCGATAGCTTTGCATCGCGCAATGTTTCGGGCACAGGTCCTTACACCATCAGCGAACGCGAGCAGGGCGTGAAAGTCGTGTTCAACCGTTTCGCCGACTACTGGGATGCGGACAGCAAAGGCAACGTGGACACGATCGTCCTGACCCCGATTAAAGAAGACCCGACCCGTGTGGCCGCGCTTCTGTCGGGTGACGTTGACTTTATTGCGCCTGTTCCGCCGACCGATCTGCAACGTGTGGCAGATGCCGAAGGCGTTGACCTGATCACCATGCCGGGAACCCGGATCATCACCTTCCAAATGAACCAGAACCGCGTAGAAGCCTTCAAAGACGCACGCGTTCGTCAAGCCATTGACTATGCTGTGAACAACGCAGGTATCGTTGACCGCATCATGCGTGGCTTTGGCACTGTTGGCGCACAAGCGAGCCCGGCCGGTTATCTGGGCCATGACCCCGCTTTGACCCCACGTTTCGACGTGGAAAAAGCCAAGGCGCTGATGGCGGATGCAGGTTTTGCTGATGGTTTCTCGATCACCATGATGGCGCCGAACAACCGCTATGTGAACGACGACAAAATTGCACAGGCTGTTGCGTCGATGCTGGCGCAGATCAATATCAAGGTTGACCTGCAAACAATGCCGAAAGCGCAATACTGGCCCGCGTTCGATGAGCGCGCCGCTGATATGATGATGATTGGCTGGCATGCAGATACGGAAGATTCGGCTAACTTCCACCAGTTCCTGTCGGCATGTCCCGACGAAGCGACTGGTAACGGCCAGTATAATTCGGGTGCTTACTGCAACACCGAAGCAGACGAGCTGATGAAAGCCTCGAATACCGAGACTGACCCGGCGAAACGTGCTGAGATGCTGCAAAAGCTGGAAGGCATTCTGTACGAAGAAGCCGCCTTTATCCCGCTGCATTGGCAGGATCTGGCTTGGGGTTCAAAGTCGGGTATGAACTCGGGTGATATCGTGAATGCCCTGAACTTCCCTTACTTCGGTGACATGGTCGTCGAATAAGACAAACAGCAACCGGGCTGGTGCGTGACACTGGCCCGGTTTGCGCTTTGGTTGCGTGACGGCCTAATTTCCGAGTTGTTGGCTGGATCAACGCAACACAAACTCTATCGAATAAGGTAGTTCTCATGTTTGCCTATCTCGTGAAGCGAGTTTTTCAGGCGATTGCCGTGATGTTCGTCATCTCGCTGATTGCCTTTGCCATCCAGGGCAATCTTGGCGACCCGCTGCGCGAGTTGGTTGGCCAGTCTGTATCCGAAGAAGTTCGTCAGCAGCTGCGCGATGAACTCGGCCTGAACGACAGTTTCATGACGCAGTACCTGCGCTTTGCCGGAAATGCGCTTCAGGGGGATCTGGGCACATCCTATTTCTTTAAAGAACCGGCGCTTGATGTGATCATGAAGAAATTACCTGCGACGTTGGAATTGGTTCTGGGTGCCACGATCATCATCATCGGGCTTTCGATCCCACTTGGCGTCTATACCGCTATCAAACCCGATACGATCTTGAGCCGCATCATCATGGGCCTGTCGATCATCGGCATTTCGGTGCCAGTATTTCTGACCGCCATTCTAATGATCTTCGTATTCTCAGTGAACTATGGCTGGTTTCCGTCCTTCGGGCGCGGTGATGTCGTGCAGGTGTGGGGGTACTGGGAGACCAACTTCGCAACTGCAGACGGGTGGATGCACATCATTTTGCCTTCTATCGCGCTGGCATCGATCATGCTGCCGCTTTTTGTCCGCCTGATCCGTGCGGAAATGATGGAGGTGCTTCAATCAGAGTATGTGAAATACGCGGTTGCCAAGGGCATTAGGCCATGGCGCATCTATTTCGTGCATGCGTTGAAAAACACGTTGTTGCCGGTGATCACCGTTGGCGGTGTGCAGATCGGCACCATGGTGGCCTATACCATCCTGACCGAGACCGTGTTCCAGTGGCCGGGCATGGGCTTTATGTTTCTTGAGGCTGTGAACCGCGTCGATACCCCGCTGATCGTTGCTTATCTGATCGTCGTCGGGTTCATCTTCGTTGTAACCAACACGATCGTCGACCTGATCTATGGACTGGTCAACCCAACCGTTAATCTGGCGAGGATGGGCGCATGAGCACCGAGACGATTTCCCCGAACACAGAGCCTTCGCGTTGGTCAAAAATCGTGAACTCGAACATGGCGTACAGTTTCCGGCGAAACCCGGTGGCTGTGGTTAGCCTGATCATCTTTGCATTGATCGCGATTGCAGCGTTCTTTGCGCCCTTGATTGCACCCTATGATCCATATGACCCGGCACAAATTGACATCATGAACTCGGAATATCCGCCGGCATGGGTCAATGGGGCGCTGCCCGAATTCATTCTGGGCACTGATGACCAGGGGCGCGACCTTTGGTCAACGATCTTGTATGGCACACGTCTTTCCTTGTTGATCGGGATCTGCGCCGTTGCGCTCCAAGCCTTCCTTGGCATCTCGATCGGCCTGATCGCAGGCTATATTGGCGGGCGGTTGGATAACCTGTTGATGCGGATGGCTGACATTCAGCTCTCGTTTTCAACGCTTATGGTTGCCATCATCTTTCTGGCGGTCACGCAAGCGATGTTCGGGACAGAAACGTTCAACCGTTACGCCGTGTTCTTCCTGATTGCGGTGATTGGCGTGGCTGAATGGCCGCAATATGCACGGACCGTGCGTGCCACGGTTCTGGCCGAGAAGAAGAAGGAATATGTCGACAGCGCCCGTGTGCTGGGCTTCGGGCCCGGACGGATCATGGTGCGTCACATTCTTCCCAATTCCCTGTCGCCGATCTTTGTCATTTCGACCGTTCAGGTGGCCAACGCGATCATTTCTGAGGCCTCTCTCAGCTTTCTTGGTTTGGGTATGCCGCCCAGCCAGCCGTCGCTTGGGTCGCTGATCTCATCCGGGTTTGACTACATCTTTTCAGGCAGCTGGTGGATTACAGTGATCCCCGGTGTTGTGCTGGTCATTCTTGTGCTGGTTATCAACCTGCTGGGCGACTGGATGCGTGATGTCCTGAACCCGAAACTTTATAAGGGGTAACGCGATGTCATTGCTTTCAGTTCGCGACCTAACCGTCAAATTCGCCATGCGCGACGAAACCGTAACTGCCTTGAACGGCATTTCGTTCGATGTGGCCAAGGGCGAGCGTCTGGGCATCGTTGGTGAAAGTGGCGCGGGTAAGTCTATCACTGGCTTTTCGCTGATGAACCTGATAAGCCGCCCCGGCTATGTGGATCGTGGCGAGATCTTGCTTGACGGCGAAGACGTAGTGAAGATGAGCGACAAGCGTCTGCGTGAGTTGCGCGGCGACAAAATGTCCATGATCTTTCAAGACCCGATGGTCACGCTGAATCCGGTTCTGACCATCGGCCAGCAGATGATTGAAACCTTGCTTGCCCACCGCAAGTTAAGCCGCGAAGAGGCAAGCCAGATTGCCATCGTCAAACTGCGCGAAGTCTACATACCGTCGCCCGAGGAGCGGCTGGACCAATACCCACATGAATTGTCGGGCGGCATGCGCCAGCGGATCATCATTGCAATCGCGCTTTTGCTTGATCCCCAGCTGATAATCGCAGACGAGCCGACAACGGCGTTGGATGTGACCATTCAGGCGGACATCATGGAGCTTCTGCTGGAGCTGTGTCAGTCCAACAAAGTCGGCCTGATCCTGATCACTCACGACCTTGGCGTTGTCAGCCAGATGACCGAGCGGACGCTTGTCATGTATGCAGGCCGGATTATTGAGGCTGGACGGACGCGCGAGATCATCAACGATCCGCAGCACCCGTATACACAGGGTCTGATAAACGCTCTGCCGCAACAAACGTTGCCCGGACAAAAGTTACGGCAGATACCCGGCAACATGCCGTCTTTGACGAACATTCCGCCGGGTTGCCCCTTCAATCCGCGTTGCGAATATGCAACTGACCTTTGCCGCACGCGCCTGCCTGAAATCGCGCAATACGGCGAAGTTCAGGTGGCCTGCCACGAAGTTCAACGCCTTCAGGCCGACAGTGAGCGACAGGAGCAGAACGCATGAAAGACATGAACGTTCAAACGCCGCTGGTTGAAATCAAATCGCTCGAAAAACAGTTCGATCTAGATCAGGGCTGGCTTGAAACGATCAAATTCCGCAATGGGCGGTTCACGCGCGAGAAGCGCGCCGTGCATGCGGTAAACAACGTCACATTGGATGTGAACCGGGGCGAGGCGCTGTGTGTGGTCGGTGAAAGCGGCTGTGGGAAATCCACCGTTGCGCGGTTGGTGGCGGGCTTGTTGACCCCAACCAAAGGCGAGATCCACTACGACGGGTCGCGCATCGACGATCTGTCGCGCGCTCAGATGCAGCCGTTGCGCAACAAGATCCAGATGATCTTTCAGAACCCGTATGCATCGCTGAACCCACGCATGACCATTCGCCAAGCTTTGGAAGAACCAGTTCGCCACCATAACCCGTCTTTCTCGGCCGCCGAAGTGCGTGACAAGGTCGTTGAGGTGATGATGTCCGTCGGTGTCGACCCAACCTGGGCCAAGCGATATCCGCACGAGTTTTCTGGCGGGCAGAGGCAAAGGATCGCTATTTCGCGGGCGTTGACCGTTGATCCCGAGTTCATCATTGCGGATGAGCCGATCAGCGCTTTGGACGTGTCCATTCAGGCGCAGGTACTGAATTTGATGCTTGAGGCCAAAGAAAGCCGGGGCCTTACCTATCTGTTCATCACCCACGATCTGAGCGTTGTGGAGCACTTCGGCACGCGGGTTGCTGTGTTGTATCTTGGGTCGGTCTGCGAGGTCGCCGAGACAGCCACCCTGTTTTCCAATCCAAAACACCCCTATACTCGGGCTTTGTTGTCCGCAGTGCCGCAGCTAAAGGATGACCGGCCGAACCATATCCGCTTGAAAGGCGAGATACCGACGCCGATCAACTTGCCGCAAGGTTGTCCCTTCCAAAGCCGCTGTGCGTTTGCGAATAACAGATGTAGTAGTGAAAAGCCGAAAGCCATTCACCAGCCCGACGGCAGTCTTGTGGCTTGCCACGCCGTCGAAGAAAACCGGTTGGATGAGGGGTGATCGGCGCCTGATACGGACCCGCGTCGTTGGATATTATTTGGCTCAGAGATTTTGAAGCTTTGGTGGCGTGCAAGAATTTCTCGCGCGCGGCGGAAGAACGGAATGTCAGCCAGCCTGCCTTCTCACGACGTATTCGTGCGTTGGAAAACGAGATTGGCGTGCGGCTGATTAACCGCGAAACCCTGCCATTGGCTTTGACACCCGCAGGAGAGGTTTTCCTGTCCCAAGCGCGCATTATGCTGCGCACATTTGAAGAGACGATCGAACGGTGCCAGACGATTGATGCAGCCAGCGAAAATGTCATTCGGTTTGCGACCTCGCAGTCTCTTTACATGACCCATTACAAGAACCTCATCGCGCCTTTGGTTCGCAAGGGTGGGGTGGATACGGACCTGAATTCAACCTCGTGGGCCGCTGACCAGTTTGTGAGTGCGCTTCAGCAAAGCTATTGCGATGTCATTTTGACGTATTGGCATCCCTCGATGGATTTTCTTGGTCCGCTGGAAGTGGCGAATTTCGAGCACGTGACCCTTTCGGTTGATCGCTTCGTCCCGGTGTGCCGCACCAAGACGAGCGGTGAACCGGAATTCCAGTTCAAAACGGGAAGCAAGGATGCGATGCCGCTGCTGTCCTACGGAGCCGTGTCTGCGTTGCGGGCTGTTCAGGATTTTATTGTAGAGCAGGCGATCACACCGCAAAAGTTGCTTGTTGTGAACCAAAACGCACTGGCCAACAGCGTCAAAGCAATGATTCTTGAAGGGTTCGGCATGGGTTGGCTTCCGCTGAGTTTGTGCAAAAACGAGCTGGATGTCGGTCAGTTGGCGATCGTTGATGAACGACTGGCAACCGATCTTGAGGTGCGCATTTATCGCGACCCGAAGAACCGAAAGGGCACGTTGGACGGATTGTGGACGCAACTGTGCCACGACCTAACGTCACGGACTGTCATTCCACCGATCACAAAGGCTCAATTGTGATGTCGTTGCTTAACGGTTCGTAAAGCGCCCGCCCCGGCGTGTTAGACCGCCTCAATACTCTCGCCATAGGACTCTGACGATCCGAAACCGCCGCCGGTCTTTCCGGCATGGCGGGCAGCTAAGTGCGAAATTGTCAGGAGCATATGATGACCAACCCCTTCGAGAACCGATCGCTTTCCTTACGTGGACCCGCAACCGACATGGCGCCAGTCACGCCCTCTGATGCCTTAGATCTTAGCAATGTTGCCGTTGCACTTTATGTCGAAACGGGCGGCGCAGTCGCCTTCGTAACAGTCGCCGGGCACAATCGAGTGGTCGCTGTCGGCGACAATGCCATACTGCCGGTTGGTGTCAGTCGGGTTTTGGCCACCGGGACGACTGCCTCTGGCATCCATGCCTTTGTACTCGTCTGATGATGGGATTGGGCTATGATATTCCGGCGCTTGCACTGCGCCGGCCTTCGGGGTCCACGCCGACGCCGTTTTCACCCTTGGACTTCTCTCCGTCTGTTTTTTTCGACCCGTCACGGATTGACGGATTGTTTCAGGATCAGGCTGGCACGTTGGCTGTTACGGCTGACAGTCAGCCGGTTGGTCTTTGGAAAGATTTGTCGTCAAACGGGCATGATCTGTCACAGGCGATCAGCGCAGCGCGACCAACCTATCGAACGGACGGCACCACCCATTGGGTCGAGGCCGATGGCGTCGATGATGGGCTTCTGACCGCTGCTGCATTTGATGTGAAAAACCCGGTAACTATGGTGTTGGGATATCAAATGCTGTCGACGTCGGGCACAGCCCGCGTGAATATTGCTGAGATCAGCCATTCAAGCACAAACGGCATGTCAGCAGGCGTTCGACCAAACATTGACCGCTTTCAATATTACTCCCGCATGGCACAGCAGGGTGTGTCGGCCACCAATGTTGCGTCACCGTCGGTTTGGGGAAATCACGAACGGAATGTGGTGACGGTTCAGGCAACGGCTGGTCATATTGCTGCGCGCCTGAATGGCGTGGTTGTCATCAACACAAGTCAAAATCTGACTACCCAGTCCATTGGATTGCACCCCCTTCGCGTTGGGCTGGGCGTTGTAACAGGCAGTATCCCCGGCGCGTTTCGCCTGTTTGGATTGCAGGTGTGGACTGCGGCAGCGACGCAACCCGATCTGGCGCAAATTGCTGAACTTGAAGCGTGGCTGGCAACCCAGATGGAAGGACCACTATGAGCATTCGTATCACCATTGCTTGCCCCGTAGACTTGATTGCCGAGGCAAATCAGTTCGCTTTGTGTGTGGGCAACACTCCAGCGGATGCCAAGACTTTTGGCAGTGCAACATGGGAAGATGGTCAGGGCGAGCGCTTTGCGTTGGCGTCCCTGCTTGCCGGGTCACATTTTCCGCAAGTGGCCGCAGAGCCATTGCGGGCACCAGACCATTCACAACACGCGGATGTTGTTGCAGCTTCGATTGCTCAGGCCGCACTGCAAATTTGGTCGCCCCTGTCCCCGGGCAGCTTTCCCAGTCTGAGCGCTGATCTGTTGGTTGCCGTCATCGGGCTTGATGCCGCGTTGGCTATACCCTTGCTTGGCCTGTCCCCGGTGCCGACAGAGGACTAATTGCCGCTTTCTGCCGTGTTTGCGGCAGAAAGCTCAGCTTGTCTGGCGAAGATCAAATTGTTTTGCAGTTTACTAAAATCGTGCTAACAACCTAAAGGAGATCATTTAGACAGAAAATACAACCATAAGAAAGTTCATGTACGATTTCGGCACAACCCCGAGCCAATTAAGATGCTTGGATCCCACACAGGCGAAACCTGTCGTTGGTACGCCGTTAGGGTTCGCCATTTGCAAACGCGCTTTCGATCTCGGTTTCAGCCTGCTTCTTCTTCCTATTCTATGTGTAGTCGCGGCCTTTCTTTTGCTGGCGAACTGGGCTGTCAATCCTGGACCAGTCCTGTTCATGCAGCCGCGGATGGGCCGGAACTGCGTTCCATTTATGGCGTTGAAGTTTCGTTCGATGACGCCATCCCGCCGCAGCCGTGGTGCGAACGATCCGCTTGAAAAAGAGCGGATCACCCTTTTGGGCGCGATGTTGCGCCAGAGCCGGCTGGATGAACTTCCCCAGATCATTAATGTCTTGCGAGGGGAGATGAGCCTGATCGGCCCGCGGCCCGATTGTTATGATCACGCAATTACTTTTTTAAACAACATTCCCGGTTACAGGGACCGCCATGCTGTGCTGCCGGGCATCAGTGGCTTCGCGCAGACCGAAATAGGTTATGCAGAAGGCACCGAGGCGACGGTTAAGAAGGTTGAGGCTGACCTCCACTATATCGCCAATCGCAGTCTAGGGTTCGAAGCTTGGATCTTCTGGCGGACGCTTCTGACGGTCACCGGCCTTAAGGGACGATAGCGGCGTGCGCGTCCATAGTCACAAAATTCACGAGGGTCCTTGAATGAACATACAGCACGGCTTTGCGGGCCCTTATGGTGCCGTAGCGCAGCATGACCAGCCTGGCACCCACGATCTGGATCTCGTTCGCATTGCGCGTGCCCTTTGGCGCGGGCGCAGACTGATTGCTGCTGTTGGCGTGCTCAGTCTGGTGTTAAGTGGCATTTACAGTTTCGGTGTCGCACGACCCAAATACGCGGCGACGACTTTGCTGGTTCTAAAACAACCAAGCGATCCGGTGACCAGACAGACGGTTGGCATTCAAGATTTGCCTGCAGATCAAACCGACATGAACACTGAACTCCACATTATTGAATCGCGAGGGCTGGTACTGGATCTGATTGACGAGCTTGCGCTGGCTGGTGATCCGGAATTCAATCCCGTATTGCGGCGCAGCGCTGGCTCGACTTCATCGTCGCTGCGTCCAACTGCTGTTGCTTTAGAAGCAGAGCAACTGGATCAGGTGGTGCGAAATGTGCGGGATGCCATCTCGGCAAGGGTGCAACGAAACACCCACATTTTTTCGATTTCGATAACGTCTGAGGATCGCGAGAAGGCCGCTCAAATGGCCAATGGCCTGGCCCGTCTTTACCTTCAGGATCAGGTGGATACGAAATTTGCAGCAGCCGAGGATGCGGTCAGGTGGCTGTCTCAGCGCGTCGGTAGCTTGCAACAAGATTTGGCTGCGAGTGAAGACGCAATTTCTGGCCTCAAGGCGCGAATGGAGCTGACCTCGGTCGAAGCGCTGGCATTAACCAACGCAAGACTGAAAGATGCGCGAGCGCGGCTGGCGGACCTGAGCCAAAAGGCGCGACAGGCTGAAAGCAACGCGCAGCAATTTGACCAGTTTCGGCAGTCTGGAGATATTGCCGCCATCGCAGCCCTGACAAGCGACGCAGAGCTTTCCAACCTTCTTACGGACCAGAAAATCCTGGCAAACGCTTCCCAGATTGACGTGCGCTTGGGTCAGATCGAAGCCCAGTTCCATACAGCGCGGCAGCGGTTGGTGTTGCAGCTGTCAGCGCTTGAACGGTCAGTTGACGAGCTAGAGGCAACCGTCGCGACACAAGGCGACGGCCTAGCCCAGTTGCATCAGCTGGAACGTGAAGCCCAAGCGACACGTGTCCTATATGAAACGCTTTTGTCGCGGCTAAAAGAGGCCAGTACGCTTCGGGGATTGCAGCAGGCGGATGCGCGTGTGCTTTCGGCGGCGGCGGCGGGCACTTATCAATCGCCCCGGAAGGCATGGATCATGTTGCTGTCGATGCTGGTTGGGATGACCGTGGCGAGTATTTATGTTTTGTCTAAGCAATTCATTCATTCCGGGTTTCGGACTGCGGACGAATTGGAGGAAGCGACCGGCAGGCCTGTTATGGGGCAAATCCCTGTCTTTCCCGTCGATGATCGTAGTGAACTGGTGCAGTTCCTGGCCCAACACCCCACCGCCGCCTCCGTCGAAGCCATTCGCAACCTGCGCACCTCGCTTTTGATGTCGAACATCGACCAGCCGCCCCAAGTCATCTTGACGGCCTCAGCATTGCCAGGTGAAGGGAAGACCACGCACGCAGTTGCTTTGGCGCAGAATCTGGCTGGTCTGGGCAAGCGCGTTTTGTTGATCGAAGGTGACATTCGCCGCCGGACACTGGCGCGGTATTTTCCTTCGACCTCAAAAGGTGGGATCGTTTCCGTATTGGCGGGCGAGGTGTCCCTATCAGACGCCGTGCAGCACGTTCCAGCCTTGGTCGCCGATGTGCTGTTAGGGGAAACGTCGCAATCCAGTGCCGCAGATATTTTTGCCTCGCGTCGGTTCGAAGAACTGATGAAAACGGCGCGCGCGAGCTATGACATCATTGTCATCGACAGCCCGCCTGTGCTTGTAGTGCCAGACGCAAGAGTGATCGCGCGCCACGCCGATGCGGTTCTTTTCATGGTGGGTTGGGACAAGACAACAGGCCGTCAGGTAGCCGAAGGGTTGCGGCAGTTTGAGTTGGCGCACTGTGGCGTGACAGGGATGGTCTTGTCTCAGGTCAAGCCGGTCGAATTGGCGCGGTATGGATACGGGGAAACCAACCCGGCATATTCCAGGGTGGCTGAAGGCTATTACTCCGCAACCTAAAGCGTTTCGAGAAAACTGCGACACCAGTTTTTGGCAAAACGCACGAAACGCCTTAAGGGATGCCGCTGTCGCCATTCACTGACTTGTTGATCAGGATCGGGAAGGCTTGTTCGAAGGCGCGCGACCACTTGGTGATCGGCTGTTCTTCGATGAAAACGATGTCATTGGGGCGCATTTGCATCCGGGTGGCCAGCGTCAGGTTGATCACGTTGGTGGCATCCAGATGCCAAGCGGTGACTTTGGTTTCATCCGCGCCAGATCCGGGGCGGATCACATAAATCTGAGCCGGGTCACCAGTTCGCGTATCAAATCCACCCTCGTCATAAAGCACATCTGCCAGACTTGCTTGACGCCCATAAGGCAAGGCGACGCGACCCTGCTGTGCGACCTCGCCAGCAAGATAAACATAGTCACGCTTCTCTGCCCCCAACTCGCGGCGGGCAGAGAAGCTGGAGCGTCGTTCGTCAAGGGCGCTGCGCTGCACGGCCATCTCGGCTTCTAGTTCCGAAATGGCTTGAAGGCGTGCGCTGCGTTTCATGCTTATCGCGGCAATCTGCGTCTCGTAAAAGGCCATCGCGCGGTCAAAGTTGTAGTTCTCATCAACATAGATCGCGTCGCCGGGCAGCAGGGTCAGATCGCGGGCACGCGCATCTGAACGAAGAGCGCTGGCGGGCACTTGATATAGTGTTCCGTTGCGATAGAGCCGAACCAGAGTGGTGTCCACGTCGGTCGCCGTAACGCCGCCTGCCTGCGCCAGTGCGTCGGCCAATCGCAGGGGTTTCAAGGCGACTGGCACAAGACCTGTCCGTGCAACTTTCCCGCCAACTGCGACGTGCTGCGAGTTGAACTCGGTGATTTCCAAGCTGAAGGCCGGATCGATCTTTTTCGCAACGAGGGCTTGGAATAGGGCGTCTTCTGCGTCTTCCAGAGTTTTGCCGGCGATATTGACCTGGCCGATGTCGGGAAGCGAGATCATCCCGTTGTCGCGCACTGTAAACCCCTGCCGTTGAGTCTGCGCGGTGAGGAGTCCGCCCAGCTCTTCGATTGTACTGGCGGAGTTTTTGGTCACCATAACCACGACGTCGCCAACTCCGATTTTGTATCGAGGCGCGGTCACCTGTGCGGGAAGATTGGTGGCGATTTTTTGGCGCGATTGACCAGGGCCTTGCGGGATGTCGGGCATTGCGCCCATCCCGCGCATGCCGGATCCACTGGCAACCGAATGAAACGCGTCGGGCAGGTCTATGGGGCTGTAAGGTGCGCGGTTTGCTTGCTTGACCGAGCTTGCGGTGATCTGCACCACTTGCACGTTCAAACCAGCGGCCTGACTTTGTACCGTCGGGCTGTGATAGGTCACACCGCATCCCATCAAAAGAAGGCTTGTGCCCAGAAGAAAAGCGCGCAGTCCGTTATGGGGCATGGGTTCCTCTGTTGATCAGAGCCAAGGACTGAAATCTGTCCCGGCAAGCAGGGATTGTGTGTTTGGTCTATACATATCAAGATTGCAAAAGATTGGCATTAAAAAAACCATAGGTTGTTTTGATAGAAAGTGTGGTCGGCCGATTGTGTTGCCGAATTGCGGCGCGTCAGTAATCGAGTAGGCAAGGGTTCATGCGCGCAATTGGGACGCAGTCTGGCGCGTGGTTCCAACTGAGCCAGATGTCAGATCCGCGATGGCCGTTAAGTAGGCCTCGACGACGATGGATTGGTCAAATTCTCGCAACATCTTCTCTCGACCCGCAGCGCCCATCATAAGGCGGGCATGGGTCGGCATGTCAGCAAACAACTCGACCCTTTGCCTCAGGCTTTCAACATCACGCACGGCGCATAAAAGGCCTGTGACCTGATCGTCTACCACATGCCGACAGCCCGGCACATCGGTGGTGATCACGGGGCGAGCCATGCTTGCGGCTTCCAGCAATGTGCGTGGCGCCCCCTCACGGTAAGATGGCAGAACCACGCAATCCGCCTGTGCGATATGGGGTCGGACATCGGAGTGTTCGCCCAAGTGCTCGATAGTGCCATCTTTTATCCAGCGGTTCAGATCTGTGACACAAAGTGCAGATCGATTGGCCGCATCGACCGAGCCTAGGATCTGAAACCGCAGATCATTGCGGGTGGCCCGGATACGACGCGCGGCCTCGACATACTCGCCTACACCCTTGTCACGCAGCAACCGCGAAATCATCAAAAAGACGGTATCCCGGCTACGCGGTAGCGGCGCGGGCGCGAAATGGCTCAGATCAACCCCGGACCCGGGCAAAAGGCGCGGTTGATTTGACGTTATCAGCTTTCGGTTCAAGAACAGATCCCGGTCGTCCGGGTTCTGAAAGAACAGGACTGGCAGGCCTCGGAAAGCAAAGCGGTACAGCGTTTCGACCACCAACCTGAGCGCGCCGCCTGATAAAAACCCCGTCCCAAGGCCCGAAATATTAGGCAAGAAAGGTATACCCATCCGCTTCGCAGCGACGGCACCAAAAATGTTGTTCTTTACCGTATAGCTGAGGATTACATCTGGCCTGAGGGTCGCAAAATGCCGGGTAAATCGCCCCACCAACTTGGCGTCTTGGCGCGGTGACAAGCCTTGCACGTCCATGCTTAGGTCCACCACCTCGCACCCCAACGCCCGCAAAGCGTGCGCCGCGTTGTCAAGGGGCGCTAAAACAGTGACGTGGTGACCTTGTTTCAGCAGTGCCTCGATAACCGGGCGCCGAAAATTCAGGGCATTCCAAGAAGCGTTTACGGTCAATAGGACTCGCATCGGATAACCTCAGTTTGGAAGTTGATAGATCTCGGGCAAAGCAAAAAGCCAGGTGTCATAGGGCAGATAGCAGTAATGAAAATGGGTCGAGTAAATCGCCCAGACAGCCAGCATCACCAACAACACCGCGTAAGACGCTGCGGATAGGATGGCACCCGCCGTGCCGAGACCAAGATATGGAATGCGCGCCAGAACAACGGCCTGTAGCGGCACAAGAAAATAGGCGATTCGGTCGGCGATCACGCTGGAGACTCCAACCAGCGGAAGTGTGGCCAGCATCAGCAATCCGCCCAGCACCGATAGCCGGTAGTCAAACCCAAACCGCGCGTGCCATGCGGGGCGCAGAATGATGAAAAACAACGCTGCCGTCAGTGCCAGCAGCCCCGCACGATATAATGCACCATGCGCGTCGACCCCTGTATTGACATAACGTGATATGGCAAGCTGAGCACTGTCGCCGGAAGCCAGTAAGAACACACCCGGCACGGCCAGAACCAACGATGAAAACACCCGCGCTTTGATCCAGCCACGCCCCACCAACGGGGCCATCAACAAGAAAACGCCTGCGCCCGCATGAATGCCGGTGGCGATCAGGGTGTGAATGGTGAACCGCACTGTTCGACCCTGATTGAAGGCCGCAAATGCCATGCACATCATGCCAATCGAAGCTGCTTGCCGGATACCGGACATTGGCATGTTGAGGGTGAGGACAGGAAACAGAAGGATCAAGAAGCCCAGCCGATCGAGCTGCTGGCGCGCAAGGACATGCACGCCCGCGAAAAAAATCGCTGCCGACGCGACATTGAGCCATGGATACCCTAAACCCAACTGCCCGATGAGTTGCACCAGCGCCCACCATATTGGCTCGCGGTTGTTTAGGGCGTCGGTAAAGCCGAGGTCGAGTTGGATCAGAAAGTGGCGGTAATACCCGTTCCAGTCGCAGCCAACCTCAAGCCGGAACGCCGCGAAAACGAACAAGGTGGCCAATAGGATGGGATAGGTTTGATCACGCAGCCGGGGATGGCGGGCCGTGGCAAGCCGAAGCGCAATCAATGCAAGGAAGATGGCGACATATATCACGGTTGCGCCACATCCTGCCCGCGCCAAGGCACCGCGCCGCGTGCCACATAGATGCTTTGGACGACCAGCCCCCATACCAAGCAGATCATTGGAGCAGGCTCGGCGGTTAGAATGGTCAACAGTGTGATCAGTGGGAAGACAGCGATATGCGTTCTAAGATGATAGCTACGCGCCTTGCGCTCGGGTAAAGACAGCCGGCCCTTTGCGTCCAGATACGTCAGGAACCGCGGCAAGCTGAACAGCAAAAGTGCAGTTGCAAACACGATCAGTATGGCGACCGTATCCCCGGCGATAATCAGCAACGGCAGGACAGGAAGCGAGAATCTGAGCAGGGACAATTGCAGGAAAGTATAGAATTTCATCTCTACAGCGCGCAGGCTGTTATGGGCGATCAACGCAGCAACGAGGGCCGCAATGAAAGCCCAGTATAGGCCCACCATCGCGACGCCCAAGGCTGCAGCGGCAGCCAGAACCACCGTAAGTCGAATGGCGACAAACGCGAGGGTGAAGGCAGCCGATGGGATAAGCTCTACGCGTTGCCGGGGCGTGGGGTCGTGGCGCAACCCATAAGTGTCATTGGCCAGATATCCCACCTCGTAGATGCTGATGAACGCGAGATATCCCAGCAGATACGTCATCGCGGCAACGCCGTATGTCAGGTCACCCAGATGCGCCACAAGGATGAGCCCCGGCACCCACGCCGTCAAAGCGTTTACGACAAAATCGCGTGGCCAATGATAGCGGGACACGAATGCATAGCCAAAGGGCATAAGTAGGATCAAAGGTGATGGCCTAGTGGCACAGGGTTTCGGCATCCCAATCCTTCATCCATTTTCGCGGCGTGCCCGCAGCCACCAGCATTGCTGGGTCCGCAGCCGCCAACAGATCTCCGTCCGATCGGTTGTCGGTAATCACCGCGAAGTTCACATCTTTCAGAGAGCTGTTCAGATATGCCTCGACCGCTTTGCGTTTCTGCCCGGTAAGGTCTTGTGACAGCCGCCCGGTCAGTTTGGCGTCGCGCAGCTGTGGGCGTGAGGCAATGCAAGGCAGATCGAGCTGGCGGGCGATCTCCTCAACCACTGGCGCAATTGCGTTTGAGACCAACACCGGTTGCCACCCCGCGGCGCGCATCTGCGCCACGCGGGCATGTGTCGAGGGTATGAGGTGTTGTGGCAGATGGTCGGCGACATACCGCGTGGCCGATGCTTGCAGTGCGGTCAGTCTTTCCCCCCTGAGGCTTGCCAGCACAAGGGCGCGATGGGGATCAAAGCCAGACAGTTTTGCAACGACAACCAGCCCAAGACGCAGCGGGCCGGATCGCGACATAGCCGTCAGCGCGGCATGTCGCCAACGGTGACCCCGACGGGCGTGATGAAAAATCATCAATCCAGCGGTTGTGTTGGTGCTATAAAGCGTGCCGCAGACATCTACGGCCAGAATGCCGGGTTTCTCCGTCATGCGGCTTGCCTTTCAGCCAGAAACATTCGGTAGATCGCGTCATACTGATCGCAAGCCCGCTCAAGCGAAAACCGCTCGGCGGCATGGGTGCGGATGACAGTGCGCGGTGCGAAAGGGGCGGATGCGATGGTGTGCGCAGCGTGGTCAATCGCGGCGCTGTCGTGGTGCGCCAACACCAGACCGAAACGACGGTCCGGCAAGATGTCGTTGATGTCTCCAATCCCCGTGTTGCTGATGACGGGCAATCCACAGGACTGGTACTCACCGACTTTGGTGGCGGAAACCCCAAGGCTCGATTTGCTCGCGATCCGGAAGGACAGTCCAATATCAGCGGCGTTCAGAAGGGCAGGCACCTCATCATGCGGCACGCTGCGACAGGTCAGATCCTTTGGGTCCAGCGTGACGCCCAGCTTTGATGCTTCGGTGACATGATGCTTGACGTTGTGGTCGCCGATCAGCAGCAGCCGGGCCCACATCCCCCGTGCCTGAAGCGCCGCGAGCAAACGATAAGTCGTGCCCATCTGATACAGCGGCCCTGCCGAACCTAGATGCGTCAACACGACATCTTTCGCCGAAAAGCCAAGGTTCTGGCGCGCCTGCGCCCGCATAGCTTTGTCGGCACGAAAGCGGCTCTGATCAACGCTGCAAGGGATAACGCTGGTTATCGACCCGGCCACCGGGCGTCGCGTCGCCACCACGGATTTCGCATCATTGGTCAGCGTGACAATCGCTGATGCACCGTTGATTGCCCGCGTTTCCAGTTTGCGAAAGTGACGGGCAAGGCTTCGGCCCATCGGGCCTTGCCAGATACCGGCTTCGCAACGCTCGTCCACCCAGAAGCCCCGCATGTCGAACACAAATGGCAGCCCGCGTCTTTGGCTGACGGGCAGCACTGCGCCCAAAGGCATATAGCTGCGACAGTGGATCAGGTCGGGTCGAAAAGTTTCGACAAGCTTATCCAAGCGGCTTTGCATCAGTCCGGGCATGGCGAAGCGTTCGAGCTTTCCCGCCAATGGCAAACTGCGACGCAGGATCGGACTGTGGATGATCCCCGCGCTTTCCAACCGCGGCGCAATCATCGTGTTGTATTCGGTCTGCCGGGACGGGTGTTCAACGGAAAGGCAGGCAATTTGATTGCCGCGCGCCGCCAGTCCTTCCAGATAGGGCAGAATCTGTGCCGTTCCGATGTGGTCGGACAGTCCGTTGTTGGTAATGAAGATCGAACGAATAGCGCTCATACAGCTCTCTTTGTGCTAATAAATTGTGGTTTCGGGAGGAGTGAAATGAGTTTTCCGGCAGCAATTTCCGGTGCGAAATCCGCGGCACGTCGGCGTGCGGCGTCTGGATTGTGTTGGGCATGCAGCGCGGCGCCCAACGCGGCGCCCATGGCAACAGCGTCACCTACCGGGACCAAAGAACCAATTTCGTCGGTGTTCAAGATCTCGGCTGGGCCATGGGGGCAGTTGGTCGAAATGACAGGCAGCCCGTGCGACAAGGCCTCGACGATCACATTGGCGAAGCCTTCGCTGCGCGAACTCACGGCAAAAAAATTGGCGGTGGCGTAATAGGCTGCGGTGTTAGGTGTGAACCCGGGCATTGTAACCCGTCGCGTCAGATCTAGTGACTGAACGATCTCGGTCAGCAACGCGCGATCCGGTCCTTCGCCAAGGATCACCAGTTCCGCATCGCACCCCTTATCCAGAAGGAGTCGAAAGGCGCGAAGCAGGGTCGGAAAGTCTTTCTGCCAACGCAGATTACCAACGGCGAGAATCCGATGCTGGGCCTGTGCGGGCCAATCTGCGTGACCCGTTTGGACATCAGGTTTGGGAACTGGATTGTGGATCACCGTGACCGACCCGGTGGGCAACCGACCCAACCGCTCCAGATCGCGGGCCGACCCGGCAGAGACCGAGACATTTTGCAGCGCTCTCGGATAGGTCACGCGAATGCTGGCGCGCAACGCAAGGCGATGCAGCGTGCCCTTGCCTGCGTATTGGTCTGACAAGGTGGCGTGATCGGTTGTTATGACAGGCACCTGTGTGCCGTGAGCGGCCCAGATTGCGATACTGGTCAGCGGCCACATGGCAGGCACCAATGCGAATGGCGTGTTGAGCTGCAACCAGCGGCGTAAAGGTGTGGCAACAGCCCGCAACCGGCCGGCATTGAGGTCGGTTATGGGGATGCCTCTGCGCTTGGCGTCCGCCAGCAAAACACCGTTGGCCTGTGCCAACAGAAAGTGCGGTGCGAAGCCAAG
The DNA here is from genome assembly GCF_025140835.1 of Aliiroseovarius sp. M344. Taxonomy (NCBI): domain Bacteria; kingdom Pseudomonadati; phylum Pseudomonadota; class Alphaproteobacteria; order Rhodobacterales; family Paracoccaceae; genus Aliiroseovarius; species Aliiroseovarius sp. M344. Next base: position 2,980,684 of record NZ_CP081153.1, on the reverse strand, counting down.
TTTTTTCATTTCCGTTGCGAGGGTGAGCATCACATTTTCCGCGCCGCCACCGCGTAGGTCTGGCAACAGGAACGCCAGTTTCGGCGCGGTTTGCGGGGCGGGCGCGAAGGCTTGTGCGTGTTTCATGCTGCCACCCCGGCCAAGGCGCGAAACCCGTCATGCCGGTCGATCAGTTCGACGTAACTGCCGCTCGCCACGATGCGCCCGGCCTCAAGAACAATGATCTGGTCACAGGCTTCGACTGTGGAAATTCGATGGGCGATCATCACGATGGTCTTTGTGCCCTGCAGTCCGGAAATCGCCGCCATCAACTCCCGTTCTGTTTGAGTGTCGAGCGCACTTGTTGCCTCATCAAAGACCAGCACGTCGGGGTCGCGATACAGCGCGCGCGCGATGCCGATGCGCTGGCGCTGACCACCCGACAGCCGCACGCCGTTTTCTCCGACCCTGGTGTCATATCCATCGGGTAATTGTGTTTCGATGAAGCGATCCAGTTGCGCCATTCGGGCGCATTCTTTGATGCGATGCCGGTCGATCTGCGTGCGGGGTACGCCAAGGGCGATGTTCTCGGCAACGCTTGTGTCGGCCAGAAAGATAGACTGCGGCACGTAACCAATCGACGCCTGCCAGTCTTTGACATTTGCCTCGGTTACCGGCTCGCCATCGACACTAAGCTGTCCTGTTTGCGGCGCCAGAAGACCCAAAAGCAGGTCGATAAGCGTGGTTTTTCCAGCCCCTGTGCCGCCGACGATCCCGACAGACGCGCCTGCCGGGATGCGCAAAGACAGATTGTGAAGACTGCGGCTCACACCGTCGTAGGAATAGCTGACATGGTTCAGCGCCAACTGGGATCGCAGGCCCATCGGTTGTCGGCCAGTGAAGTGTGGCAAACCATCAGACAAGCTGGTCATGTCCTCAAACAGCACATCCACCGCACCCGCGCCAAAGCGAAGTTCGACCATCGCGCGATAGATGCCTTGAACCGAGGGCAGCATCCGATAGCCCGCGAAGGCATAAACACCAAGTTTTGGCAGAATGGCCGCGGAACTTGCATTCGGGCCAAGGGTCGCCAGCAATGCCACGCACAAGAGCAGCATGCCGCCAAAGCCGATCGCCTCAACCAGATATTTCGGTACCTGGCCCAGAACGAGGTTCGCGGCCTGCATCCGCGAAACCTCTATCGACGGGGCGCGGAAGTGGTCAAGATAGGCGTCTTCTTTGCCCAATACGCGAATGTCTTTGATCCCGCCCAGCACTTCGCGCGCGATGGTGAAGCGGGCCTCATCGGCGGTGACACGGCGGGCGCTGTTGCGCGTGACAAGGCGCCGGATCGTTAGAAAGATAATCGCGTAGGCTGTGCCCAGAATGGTCATCGCGGTGAAGGCGATGATCGGGTCCACGACGAAAAGAAAACCCAGCATCGCCAGAAGCGTCACCATTGAGGTGGTCAACCGCAACACCGGCGCCAGCGCGAACATCGTGACCTGCTCGACTTCGGACAGGATGTTCTTGGCCATTTCGCCTGTGTGGCGGCCCAGAAAGAACGCATAGGGTTGGCGAAGATAACGTTCGATCAGCCGTGTTCCAAGACTGTGGCGGCGCATCTGGACGAACCGCGTCATCGCGTATTCGCCAGCACTGCGGATCAGCGCGCCGCTGACAAGAAGGGTGAAGGTGACAAGCGCCAGTGCGAGCAGGAAACTGTGGTGATCGGTGAACCCGCCCCATTGATAGGCGGCGGACAGGTAGGAGTTCGTCTGAACAAGGCTGGGGTCTGACAGGGCCAGAAAAAACGGAAAGACCGAGGCGACGCCGATCACCTCGAACACCGCCATGACCAGTGCAAGGCTCAGCACCAGCGTGCCGCGCCGCCGTTCGCGCGGGGTCAAAAGCGACCAGAGTTTGCCAAGGGTTCGCATCATCACAGCCGCAGATCCGCCATTTCCCGCGGCAGGGCGGATTTCACGTCATAGATCACCGACAGATTTTTGGCATAGCCATTGATCCACCCCGCCGGGCGATCCAGATAAGCACGGTGCGGCACCGCCAGAATCACGCCGTCATAACGGTGCGATTGGGGCGTGTCGGTCAGGTCGATCCCGTATTCTGCACAGGCCGTGACTGGGTCGGCATAGGGATCGTGGATATCCACTTGAACGCCATAATCGCGAAGTTCCTCCAGAATATCGACGACGCGCGTGTTGCGCAGATCGGGACAGTTTTCCTTGAAGGTCAGGCCGAGGATCAGCACGCGCGACTTCGCGACGTTGATCCCCTTGCGCATCATTGACTTGATCATCTGCCCGGCGACATAGGCCCCCATGCCGTCGTTGATCCGCCGACCTGACAGGATCACCTGCGGGTGATAGCCGATTTCCTCGGCCTTGTGGGTCAGGTAATAGGGGTCGACGCCGATGCAGTGACCGCCGACCAGCCCCGGCTGAAAGGGCAGGAAATTCCATTTGGTGCCCGCGGCCTTCAACACCGCGCCGGTGTCGATGCCCAACCGGTTGAAAATGATCGCAAGCTCGTTCACCAGACTGATGTTCAGATCGCGTTGTGTATTTTCGATCACCTTTGCGGCCTCGGCCACGCGGATGCTTTCTGCCTTGTAGGTGCCCGCCGTGATGATCTGGGCATAAAGCGCGTCGATGCAGTCGGCGGCTTCCGGCGTCGAGCCAGAGGTCACTTTCACAATCGTCGGCAGACGGTGGTCGCGGTCGCCGGGATTGATACGTTCGGGGCTGTAGCCCACGAAGAAATCGCGGTTGAAGGTCAAGCCCGAGAGGGCTTTGAGGATCGGAACGCAAACCTCTTCCGTCGCGCCGGGATACACGGTGCTTTCATAGATGACGGTGTCGCCTGCTGACAACGCGCGCGCTACGGTTTCGCTGGCGCGTCGCAGGGGTGTAAGGTCGGGTCGGTTATGGGCGTCGATGGGGGTGGGCACGGTTACGATGAAGATGTTGGCCTTCGCCAGCGCGTCCGGGTTGTTACTGAAAGTCAGATGGCGCGCATAGGACAGGTCGTTCGTTGTTACTTCTTCCGTGCGGTCGATGCCGGATTGCAAGTCACAAACGCGGGCAGCGTCGATGTCAAATCCGATAACTGGCCGCTTCTTGCCGAACTCGACCGCCAACGGTAGGCCGACATAGCCCAACCCGATCACCGCGATCTGTCCCACGTCCGGAAAGTCTTTCATCGCCTAATGCGTCCGTTATCCAACCACAACACAACCATTGCGGGTGTAACATTGCGTAAAATTCCGTTAAAAGAAAGTTAAAACTCAACCTAGAGAGGTAAAATGCGACAAGGCATGTATTCTTGCTCCGCACACACGGGGTATCAGACCTTGTAATAGTCTCGATACCACGCGACGAAGCTGTTGACCCCTTCGCGAAAATCGGTGGCGGGGCGATAGCCTGTCAGCCGCTTCAACAGCGTTGCATCCGCCCATGTGGCCGGAACATCGCCCATCTGCATTTCCATATAGTTGCGCTGGGCTTTTCGACCCAAGGCATCCTCGATCGCATCGACGAAATCCAACAGGCGCACCTTGTCGGAATTGCCAAGGTTCACCACGCGATAGGGTGCGGCGGGCGACAGGCTGTCGCCATCTTCGATGTCATCGGGGCTGTCGGGTCGCACGGGCACGGCGTCGATCAACAGGCGGATGCCACGCACCAGATCCTCGACATAAGTGAAATCGCGGAACATCTCGCCATTGTTGTAGATGTCGATGGGGGTGCCGTCGATGATGCCTTTGGTGAATTTGAACAGCGCCATGTCGGGGCGTCCCCACGGGCCATAGACGGTAAAAAACCGGAACATCGTTGTCGGCAAATCCCACAAATGGGCATAGCTGTGCGCCATGCTTTCGTTTGCCTTCTTGGTGGCGGCATAGATTGTGAGCTGAGTGTCGGCTTTATCGGTCTCGGTGAACGGCATGTCGGTGTTTGCGCCGTACACCGAACTGGTCGAGGCCATCAGCAGGTGATCGACCTTATGCCGCCGGGCGGCCTCCATCACGTTGAAGGTGCCAATCACGTTGCTGTCCAGATAGGCGCGGGGGTTTTCAAGGCTGTAGCGCACGCCAGCTTGGGCCGCCAGATGCACGATCACATCAGGCGCAAAGTCGTCCGCCACCGTGTCAAACAACGCCTGATCTTCCAGCATCCCTTCGGTCATGGAGAAACCGGGGTCTTGCAGCAACATCTGATGGCGGCGCTGTTTCAGGGTGACGTCATAGTAGTCTGTCATCCCGTCGTAGCCGTGGACCCGGAATCCTTCAGCCAGCAGAAGTTTGGACAGGTGATAGCCGATAAAACCGGCGGACCCGGTGACCAAAACTTTGCGCTGCGCCATGGGATAGTGCCTTTCAGGGTGTCGTTCTGGTCGCTTCTAACGTGGAGATCGGGCAGCGCCAAGCTAGATCGTGCCGCGCCAATCTGCGCTGGTGTCATTGCGCGTGGAATGGTAATCCGCTTTCTGAACCCAATTTCCAGACAAGGTGGGGACCCTATGCCTGCTTATCGCTCCAGAACTTCGACCCATGGCCGCAATATGGCCGGTGCCCGCGGCCTTTGGCGCGCGACCGGCATGACCGATGACGATTTCGGTAAGCCGATCATCGCTATCGTGAACAGCTTCACCCAGTTTGTGCCGGGCCACGTTCACCTGAAAGATCTGGGCCAGATGGTCGCGCGCGAGGTCGAGGCGGCCGGCGGTGTGGCCAAGGAATTCAACACCATTGCCGTAGATGACGGGATCGCGATGGGCCATGACGGCATGCTCTATTCGCTGCCGTCGCGCGAAGTGATTGCCGATAGCGTTGAATATATGGTTAACGCGCATTGTGCGGATGCGATGGTGTGCATCTCGAACTGCGACAAGATCACGCCGGGGATGTTGATGGCGGCAATGCGCTTGAATATTCCAGTGATCTTTGTTTCGGGCGGCCCGATGGAAGCGGGTAAGATCGACATCGCCGATCTTGATATGACCAAGATCGACCTTGTTGATGCAATGGTTGCTGCCGCAAGCGAGGACCTGACGGATGAACAGGTCCAGCATATCGAAGAAAACGCCTGCCCGACCTGCGGGTCGTGTTCGGGCATGTTCACCGCGAATTCGATGAACTGTCTGGCCGAGGCGCTGGGTCTCGCGCTGCCCGGCAATGGCTCGACCCTTGCCACGCATTCGGACCGTAAGAACCTGTTTCTGGAAGCCGGGCGCAAGATCGTCGAGATCACCAAGCGCCACTATGTGAACGAAGAAAAAGGTTTTCTGCCGCGCGAGATTGCAACCTTTGACGCGTTTGAAAACGCCATGTCACTGGACATTGCCATGGGCGGTTCGACCAACACGGTTCTCCACCTGCTGGCTATCGCGCATGAGGGCGAGGTCGATTTCACCATGAAAGACATGGACCGGCTCAGCCGCCATGTGCCGTGCCTGTGCAAGGTCGCGCCCAACATAGCCAATGTGCATATGGAAGATGTGCACCGTGCTGGCGGCATCTTTTCGATCCTTGGTGAGCTCAGCCGCGCTGGGCTTTTGCACAATGATTGCTCAACTGTGCATTCCTCGACGATGGGCGAGGCGATTGCCAAATGGGACATCAAGGTCGCCAACAACCCCGACGCTGAAAGCCTGTTCAAAGCCGCCCCTGGTGGCGTGCGCACCACGCAGGCGTTCAGCCAGTCGAACCGTTACAAGGAACTTGACACGGACCGTGAAGGCGGCGTGATCCGCTCGAAGGAACATGCGTTTAGTCAGGACGGCGGTCTGGCCGTTCTGTTCGGCAACATCGCGCTGGACGGTTGCATCGTGAAAACGGCGGGCGTGGATGCTAGCATCCTAAAATTCACCGGCACCGCGCATGTCTGCGAAAGTCAGGACGCGGCGGTCAGTGACATTCTAACCGGCAAAGTGAAGGAAGGCGATGTGGTCGTCATCCGCTACGAAGGGCCGCGCGGGGGGCCGGGGATGCAGGAAATGCTGTATCCGACCAGCTATCTGAAATCCAAAGGGCTGGGCAAAGCCTGTGCGCTTTTAACCGACGGGCGTTTTTCCGGCGGCACCTCGGGGCTGTCGATCGGTCACGTTTCGCCAGAAGCCGCCGAAGGGGGCGCGATCGGGCTGGTTCAGCAAGGCGACAAGATCGAGATCGACATCCCCAACCGCACCATCCATTTGGCCTTGTCCGACGACGAACTGGCCGCCCGTCGCGCTGCGCAGGACGAAAAAGGCTGGCATCCTGCCGAACCGCGCAAGCGCAAGGTGTCGAAGGCATTGAAGGCCTATGCGCTGCTGGCGTCGTCTGCTGCCAAAGGGGCCGTCCGCGTAATCGACTGATCCATGCCGGAATGAAGCACCAAGGGCAGGGGGAAACCTCTGCCCTTTTTCAATTCTGAAGCAGCGAATTTTCCCAGTTTCTAAGAAAGCTTTGGCGTTTCAGATTATCAAGAAACACCAGCAATCCGGGCCCGTAACGGATGGGTCTGAGAGACGGGTTTGCACGTAACGCTGCCGCGTCAATTGCGGGCAAACCGGATGCGTCGACCAGATCTTTGCGCGCCTTCAATCCCAGAAGAAAGTCCAGCATTATGCGGGCATCCTCGACATTCTCAGCGGTTTGCGGGATCAGGACGGTGCGTGACATAACGTTCACATAATCGCTCATCTCAATGATCTGAAAACCGCCGGTGCTTTTGAGTTGTGCCGCTGCATAGCTGCCCAGAACATTATAGGCCAATGCCAGCTTGCCAGAAGCGACGTCGCGGATCATGTCACTGGAACAGCAATAGAGTTCCGCATCCAACCGACCCATCACCTCCATCAGACGCCAGAACGCGTCAGAGTTTCTGCTGTCTTGCGTGGCCATCAGGTAGCCGAAGCCCGAGCTGCGCACGTCATATGTGCCGATCTTGCCTTGAAAGCGATCCGGGTCGGCGCGAAGGATGGCAATTAGCTCATCCCGACTTTGTGGGGCGTCATCTTCGCCGAAAAACTTGTCGGACACGACCAGCACAGCCGGTTCCTGAGTGAACGCGAACAACTGGTCGCGCCAACTGGCCCAGGCCGGTAAGTTGGTTGATGTACCCGGTGTGTGGTTCTGTGCGAAACCGTCATTCGCAAGTTTCGTCTGCAAGTCCATCGCAGATGAAATCGCCAGATCGAACGCAGCACCTTCATCATAAAGGGCTATCATAAGGTCGGACGTGCCGGTCACCGTATAGTCCACCGACACCCCCGGCCAGCTGGTTTGAAACGCACGGATGATTGGATCGAAAACGTCCAGATCCGCGGTGGAGATGACGTTGAGGCGCGTGCGCTCCGCCGTTGCCTCATAAAGCCGTCGGTCTTCAATTTCGAAGCTTAGGGCTGCGCTTGCCGATATGGCGAAGGTAACAAAAGCAGCGATCAGTCGCGTGGGAATACCAGCGAAACACATGCGCCTTCCCCCTTCTTATTGGTGGATATTTCAAGCCGCCCGCCATGGGCTTTTGCGACCTCGTCGGCGATGGTCAGCCCAAGGCCCGACCCCACGATATCGCCCACATTGGCGCCGCGTGTATAGCGAGTGGTCAAGCCGGTAAGATCCGTTTCGCCAAATCCCCGCCCCTGATCAGTGAATGACAAGGTGATGGCATCATCAAGCACCACGCGGGCGGTAATGTTGCTGTCATCGGGCGAATACTTGATCGCATTGTCGAGGATGTTCTGAAGTGCGGCCTGCAACAAGATACCGTCGCCCGTGAAGGGCACAGGACCAGCGCCAATGTCGCGCAGGATGGCGATGTCCTTCAAGTCGGCGGTTGGACCGAGCCGGTCGCAGGTCTCAACCATCAAGGCTCGCAGATCGAGTGTATCCTGCGCCAGACTGTCGGCTCGGAACGTCACCATCGCGTGGTCCAGCATCTGCCCGGCAGAGCGTGAGCTTTCGTCGATCGCACGGATCATTTCGCGGATGGCTTGCTTGTGTTCGGGCTTGTTCAGCTTGCGGTGCGTGATTTCGGCTTGCGCGCGAACGGTTGCAAGCGGCGTGCGCACCCGATGTGCGGCCTCGGCGATGAAATCTTCGGTTCGTGACAGCGATGACCTGAGCCGCGCCATGAAGGAATTCAGTGCGTCGATCAGGGGCTCCAGTTCATCCGGCGCATTGGCGTTGACCGGGCGCAGGTCATTGGGACCCCGCCGGGTGACCGAGCCCGTGATGCGGGTTATCGGGGCCAGCGCAGACCCCGCCGCCCAAAGGCTAAGCGCCGTGGCAAGCAGGAAGAATCCCACGCCAATACCGGTGGCGGTCGAGGTGATCTGACGGGAAATGGCAGCTAAGCCCTGACGGGTCTGTGCAACCGTAACGACAACCTGTGCCGCCTGCGCGCCGGTGCCAACGGGTCTAATGACTGAGGCCGCACGTATCTCGTCCCCGCGATAGTCGAGCGTCTCGAAACTTGGCAAACTCAGCCGGGGCGGCACCTCTGGCTGTGGCAGATCGGCATAGCCGGTTAGCGTATTTCCCTCAGAGACAACACGATAGAACACCCGGTCTTCGTTGATTGACCCCAGCATGGACAGTGCAGAATAGGGCAGGTCAAGCGTGACGATCCCGCCTTCACTGCGCAAACTGTCAGCGATGGCTGTAGCGGATGCAGAAAGAATGTCGTCCTGCGTGCCTTCGGCGGCCCGCTCGGCAACACCCCGCACGACCAGAAAGAAGGCCAGCGACAGCACCGCTGCGACCAGCGCAAGCTGGATGAAAAGCCGTCTGCGGATGGATCCCAGTAACCTCACTGTGCGACCATCCGATAACCCAGTCCGCGCACGGTTTCGATCCGTGCGCCGGACCCCTCCAACCGTTTGCGAAGCCGCCCGACATAGACTTCGATCGCATTTTCCGACGCTTCATCGGAAAGCGAGAACAACCGATCAATCAGGTGGGTTTTTGAAAAAACCTGCCCCGGAGCAGCGAAGAAAACCTCCAAAAGCCGGAGTTCACGATTGCGAAGCGGAACGGTCTGACCGTCGAAGCGAAGCTCGCCCGACGTCGAATCAAGTGTGGTTTCTGCAAAGGTGGTTGCGTTGTCAGCCGCGCCCCCCTGACGTCTGAGAACAGCCCGAACCCGGGCCTCAAGTTCGGAAAAATCGAAGGGTTTGACAATATAATCGTCGGCACCCAAATCGAGCAACCCGACCCGATCAGACACCGCAGAGCGCGCTGTTATGACAATCACCGGGGTGCGTTTTTCAGCCTGCCTTTGACGTTCAAGAAAGTCACGGCCATCCCCATCGGGAAGCATAATATCAAGTAATATCAAGTCGTAATCGGCCACGGCAGACAGGTCGCCCGCATCTTCCAATGTGCCCGCGTGATCGACCGCGTGGCCATCAAGTTGCAGACGCTCCACGATCACGCCGGCAAGCTTCAAATTGTCCTCGATCAGAAGGAAGCGCATGAGCGGGGGCCTTTTTCGGTGCGTGACAGGTTGGTGTCAGGTTGGGGCGTTTGGCTAGAGCATGAGCGGGCAACACGCCCGTGTCAAATGGGAGGAAACAATGACAAAACGTCTTTTCAAGGCGCTGGCGACCAGTGCTGTTTTGGGTCTTGGGGCCACAACGGCGGCAACCGCTGCTGAGTGTATTGCACCGGCCAACCCCGGCGGTGGCTGGGACTTTACATGCCGTCAGATCGGCAAAATCATGTATGACATCGGGGCGGTGGACAAACCTGTTCAGGTCACCAACATGGCAGGTGCCGGTGGCGGACTTGCCTTCAACCATGTTGTGTCAGAACGCAATGACGACGCCGAACTGATTGTTGCTGCGTCTTCTGCGACCTCGACCCGTCTGGCCCAGAACGCCTATGCCGGTATGACGGCAGATCAGGTTCGTTTTGTGGGAGCTATCGGTGCTGACCCGGGTGTGATTGTTGTCGCTGCAGACAGCCCCTATCAGTCCCTCACCGATCTGGTTGACGCCATCAAGGCCGAGCCCGGCACAATCGCCTTTGCAGGCGGCTCTGCTGTTGGTGGGTTTGACCACTTGAAGCCATTGATGATTCTGCAGCGCGCTGGCGTCACAGATGTAACTGCCGTGAAGTACATCGGCGTCGATGGTGGTGCGGATGCGATCACGCAAACCGTTGGTGGGTTCACCCAAGCCATGTCGGGCGACATGTCCGAGGTTGTGGGTTTCCTGAAATCCGGCGACGTGCGCGCGATTGCTGTTCTGACCGAAGAACGCGTGCCGGGTTTTGACGACATCCCGACTGCGAAAGAACAAGGCATCGATGTTGTTGCCGTGAACTGGCGCGGTCTTTATGTGCCCAAAGGCATCAGCGATGATGACTTCAACATGTGGGCCGATCGTCTACAGAAGGTTGCTGACAGCGCCGAATGGCAGGAAGCCATGGTCGCAAATGGTCTGGCCCCCTTCACCAAAGTTGGTGGTGATTTCCAATCCTATGTCGATGGTGTCGTGGCTGAAATCCGCACCCTGTCGAAAGAGATCGGAGTGATCCAGTAATGGCCTCTGACCGTATCTTCGGAGCGGTCGTGACCCTGGTGGCGCTGGCTTATGTTGCCAGCGCCACTCAGATCCAGTCCAGCTTCATGGCGGATCCGGTAGGCCCGAGAACCTTCCCGATCCTGGTTGGATGTGTCGCGGCCCTGTGTGGGATCATTCTGGTTTTCAAGCCGGACCCCGACCCTGAATGGCCGACTTTGGCGACGTTCGGATCCCTTGGATTGGCTGTCGTTGTGCTGGTTGGATACGCGTATGCGCTGAAACCGCTTGGTTTCATCGTTCCAACCGCGATCACTGCCGCCATCTTAAGCTATCAGATCGAGCCGCGCGCAAGCCGCGCTGTGCTTGCCGGGATCGGCCTGTCGATCGGCCTGTTCATAATCTTCAAATTCGCGCTGGGTCTTGGCCTTGTGCCCTTTCCCAAGTCCCTGACCGGCTGAGGATATTCCCATGGAACTGCTTTCTAATCTCGCGATCGGCTTTGACATCGCGCTGTCGCCGTTCACCTTGATGCTGGCGGTGGTCGGCTGCTTCATCGGCACGATCATTGGTGCGCTTCCGGGTCTTGGCCCGTCGAATGGTGTGGCGATCCTGATCCCGCTGACCTTCACCATGGGGCTGGATGCGACCTCTGCGCTGGTCCTGATGACGTCCGTTTACTACGGCGCGATGTATGGTGGGCGGATCAGTTCGATCCTTCTGAACATTCCCGGCGACGAGCCTGCGTTGATGACCACGCTGGATGGTTATCCAATGGCCAAAGCTGGCCGGGCTGGTGACGCGCTGGTCCTGTCCGGTGTTGCCTCGTTCGTTGGCGCGTTTCTGGCAACCATCGGGCTTATGCTGCTGGCCCCTTTGCTGGCGCGGGTGGCGTTCCTGTTTGGTCCTGCTGAATATTTCGCACTTTACCTGTTGGCCTTCGCAACGCTGGGCGGCATGGCGTCGAACAACCAAGCCAAGGCTGCAATTGCGTCCTGTATCGGTTTGGGCATCGCGATGATCGGGGTGGACAACAACTCCGGCCTGCCGCGCCTGACCGGCGGCAACATGCACCTATTTGACGGCATTGACTTCTTGGTCGCCATTGTCGGTCTGTTTGCCATTGCCGAAGTGTTCTTCTTCATCGAAAGCCACGGCAAGAACACCTCGATCGGTGTGAAGCTTGAAAAAGTTACGATCCCGGTTAAGGACATCATGGAGTCTGGTTGGACCATGCTACGGTCCTCTGTCGTAGGTTTCATCGCGGGTGTGCTGCCGGGGGCTGGCGCGTCCTTGGGCAGCTTTCTGGCCTATATGTCCGAGAAATCCATTGCCGGTGAAAACGGAGGCTTCGGCACCGGTGTTCCAAAAGGCGTCGCAGCACCTGAGGCGGGCAACAATGCTGCGGCTGGTGGCGCGCTGGTGCCCATGCTGACGTTGGGTGTTCCGGGGTCCGGCACGACTGCGGTTTTGCTTGCGCTGTTGATGACGCTTAACATCACCCCCGGCCCGATGCTGTTCACCGAACGGCCCGAGGTTGTCTGGGGCCTGATCGCATCGCTTCTGATCGCGAACTTCGTACTTCTTTTGATGAACGTGCCGATGGTGAAGATTTTCGTGAAAATCCTGTCAGTGCCACCTTGGGTGCTGCTGCCAGGCGTCACGATGATCAGTTTTGTTGGCATCTATTCCCTTTCGGGCAGCTATTTCGACTTGGTATTGATGGTTGCCTTTGGCGTGCTTGGATATGTCCTGCGCAAACTGGATGTGCCCACGGTGCCGGTTATCCTCGGCATCCTTCTGGGCGGCCATATGGAAGATGCCTTGCGTCGCGCCATGGTGCTGTCGAGCGGGGATTGGAAATTCCTGTTCTCGTCGAACATTTCCATCGGGCTTTGGGTCGTCGCCTTCCTTGGGTTCGTCGCTCCGATGTTCCTGCGCAATGTTCTGAAAAAACCGCAGCGGGTCACGGACTGATGGTGAAAGTGCTTATCCCCTCGGGTGCGCTGGGTCTGGGATATGACCGGGAAGCTCTGGCCCGAGGGATTGCGTCGCAACCGGACATTATTGCAATAGATGGGGGCTCGACCGACTCGGGGCCCCATTACCTTGGTACCGGAACGTCGAAATATTCGCGCAATTCCACAAAGGCCGAATGGGCTGATTTGATGGCCGCGCGGGCCGAGGCAGGTGTGCCACTTGTCATCGGCACAGCAGGCACCTGTGGAGCGGATGATGCGGTCGATTGGCTGGTCGAGATCACCCGCGAGATCGCCGCCGAGCGTGGTGAACGTTTGTCTTTGGCGGTGCTGAAAAGCGGGCAGGATGGCGATGCTATGGCAAAAGCACTTGAAGAAGGGCGGATAACACCACTGACCCCAGCGCCCGAAATCGCAGCGGACCTGCTCTGCGACTGCACGAATATCGTGGCGCTGGCGGGGGCTGAGCAAATACAGGCCGCGCTTGAGACCGGCGCGGATATCGTAATTGCGGGGCGGACCACGGACACCGCCATCATCTCGGCGTTGCCGCTGGCGCGCGGATGCCACGCGGGCGGCGTCTGGCACGGGGCGAAGATTGGCGAATGTGGGGCTTTGGCGACGACCAGTCCCAACACCGGCACGATCTTGATCGAGTTCGATGCGGATGGGTTCACCATCACGCCCATGGGCAAGGATGCGCGCGCCACGCCCCACACGGTGTCGGCGCACATGTTGTATGAGAACAGCGACCCTTACCGGCTGTATGAGCCCGGCGGGTATCTGGACGTCACTGGCGCACAATACGAAGCGCTTGATGATCGTCGCGTGCGGGTGACGGGGAGCCAGTGGGTGCAAACCCAACCCTACACCGTCAAGTTAGAAGGCGCACGGCGGGTCGGGTTTCAGACCGTGTCGCTCGTTTTTGTGCGTGACGCGCACTATGTCGAAAATATCCGAAAGTGGATCGATGACATTCACGCCAAATGCACCGCCAAGGCGTCGGCGCGGGTCGACGGCGATTTCCAGATAGAGCTGCGGATCATCGGAGCGGATGCCACGCTTGGGGCGTTGGACACCCATGCGCGCCCCGGAAGCGAACTTGGCGTTATGGGCATCGTCACCGCCGAGACAGAGGCGCTGTCGCGTGAAGTCGCCAAGATGCTGAACCCCTATCTGTTGCACCACCCGCTGACCGAGCAGGAAGAGATGCCGACCTTCGCCTTTCCGTTCTCGCCGCCGGAAATGCCGCGGGGTGCGGTATATGAGTTCTGCCTGAACCATGTTCTTGCCTTGGCGGACCCCATGGACGCCTTTCGCCTGACGACCGAGGAGGTCGGACAATGACCGCCCTGAAAGACATCGCCGAGAAAGTTCGGTCAAAGAACGCGGGTCCGTTTTGGCTGACGGTGGATATTTTCTGTGGGTCAGAGGCTGCGTTCAGCCGAATTTCGGAAGGGTTGGACACGGCGAAGGTGGCGCAGTTGTTCAAGGCTGACCCGGCCGCGTTGAAACGATTTGACATACAGGATCTGTACGTTGTGAAGTTCAGCCTGCCGCGACCAGCGATCCAGGGCACGCGGGAAGACAGGGACATGCATGGCGCGAGTTTTGCGGTGCTTTTGAGTGATGTCCAAATCGACTGATCTGATGTCGGCAGCTCACGTTGTGAGCCTTTGAGGGGCGTTGCCCCTCTGCGCTTTGCGCATTCACCCCAGGATATTTCTGGCCAGAAGAAGCCCAAGGTGGTTTCATGAACTCCAGTCTTGAAACAATCTGGAGGTCAGATGACCGTCAAAGCCATTATTTTCGATGCGTATGGCACGTTATTGGATGTTTATTCCGTCGGCGCGCTGGCTGAGCGCTTGTTTCCCGGCAAAGGCGCGGCCATTGCGGTCATGTGGCGCGACAAGCAAATCGAATATACTCGGCTGCGCACCCTTTGCGACAGGTTTGTGGATTTCTGGCAGGTGACGGGTGATGCGCTGGATTATGCGTGTGAAGCGCAGGGCGTTGATCTGACAGCCGCTGCCCGGACCGCACTGATGGCAGAATATGAAGAGTTGTCAGCGTTTCCCGAGAACCAAGCGACACTGACGCGCCTTCAGGAGGCGGGGCTGCCGATGGGTGTACTGACCAATGGAAGTGACGCGATGATCAAGGCGGCGCTTGGGGCGTCGAAACTGGATGGGTTCTTTGATCATGTTCTAAGCGTCGACAGCGTGGGCAAGTTCAAGACCGCGCCTGAAGTCTATCAAATGGGGCCGGACGCTTTTGGCTGCGCGGCCAGCGACATCCTGTTCGTATCCTCGAACTGCTGGGACATCTGCGGGGCGACTTGGTTTGGGTATCACACGATTTGGCTGAACCGGTATGAGCAACCGATGGAACGGTTGGGCGTCGAGCCGCATGCGCGCGGCAAAAGTCTAACGGATGTGGCAGATTACGCCTTGGGCTAATGCCGATGTTGCCTTTTTGGGCCGTCGCTGGTGATCGTATCCAGAGACAGTGTGTGGTCCATATTCCGCATCCTATGGCGCAGCATCTGTCGGGCTAGTCGCGCAAGATCGGCGGCATAGCTGGGATCGTCGGCGATATTCGCCATCTCGCCTTTGGCGTGGTGGTCAAACAACAGCGGTGGCAGATCGGCGGCAAATTGCACCAGCGTGAAGCGGTCATCGCGCAGGATGTCGAGGCATGAATTGCTGAGATCGGTCCTAAGGTTTTTTTGCCAAAGTGAAGGAGCCTCTGGCTCTGCAAAATCCAGTTCCGAGAAGGAATAATCGCGCCAATCATCGGGCGTACTACCTTGAAGGAAGGGCAGCAGGGAGCGCCCGTCCATCGAGTTTGGCACCGCTTGCCCCACCCAATCCAAAATCGTGGGGGTCAGGTCGATTGACTCTGTCGGGGCATCAACTTTGTGTCCGGCGGCGCAACCCGGCGCCCGCACGATCAACGGCGTGTGATAGGCGGCATCATAGACGTTGTGCTTGCCCCATGCATGGTGATCGCCCAGCATCTCGCCATGGTCTGCGGTCACCACCAACAGGGTATTGTCCCATTGTCCGCTGTCTTTCAGAAAGTCGATCACCCGGCCGATGTGGTGATCCACCTCGGTCGCCAGACCCAGATAGACCGAGCGCAGGGTCTGGATGGTTTCATCGGTGGGGGTGACTTTAGGACAACCGATCACGAAGCTTGCGGCAGCAGTATTCGCAAGCGCAGCCTCAAAGAATGGATGGACGGCAGCTTCGTCCGCGCGATCACCGATGCGGGTCGGCAGCGGCAGGGTTTCGGGGTCATACATATCGTTATAGGGCGCGGGTGCGACCAGCGGCGGGTGTGGGCGGATATAGGTCAGGTGGGCAAACCAGCTTTCATCAGCATAGGCGGGCATGGTCTCCAGAAACCGGTTCGTCAAGAAGGCCGTATCGCTGTCGTCGGCTCTATAAACGGCAGGGGCGTTTAGGCGGGCCCCATCGCCACCGGGTATATAGAGCTGCCAGTAGTTGTCGAACTGATACCCTTTGCGCAGCAGATAGGAACGCCAAGGGTAAGACATCTCAAGCCGCATTTCGACCTGCTCGGAAAATCCTGCCATGGGGAACTCATAGGTGTGCATTGCGGGATCATCCGGCGAATGAACGCGTGGGTCATGAGAGGTATCGGTGTAGCCAAACAGCATCGGCAAATAGCCAGCTTTGCGCATTTCGCTGGCAACGGTCGGTGTGTCGTGGCGCAATGGTGTGCCGTTGCGGACCGACCGATGGTTCATCGCATATTGCCCGGTCAGGATCGACGCGCGCGAAGGCCCACATGGGTTGGTGACCGAGAAATGACGTTTGAAGGTGACGGCCTCAGACATCAAGGCGCGCATATTGGGCAAATCAACATATTCTGCCAGGGCGCCGTGCAAGCAGTCAGCGCGCAGTTGGTCGATGATGATGAATAGAACATTTCGCTGCGCATTCATGCCGTTATTCCCGATTTGCATCCCTGGCGATTGATCCGCATTAAGCTGTTTTTTACCGCGCAGTCGTCGCGATGGTTGCCCCAACCATCTTTGTGGACGTTCGGGTAAAACCAGCGAACCAGCAAGAATTTTCTTGGAGGTTTCTGGTGAGTTGTAGATGAAAATCGTCGCTGCGAACTGGCTGTCGATGCGCGGATCGCCAAAAAAGAGTTGATTGGCAAGGTGTTGACAGAACGTGCCATGGCGCATGACACTTGTCTTACATCTCTGACACGCATGTCATGAAAACGATTCTTTCTTGATAAATGATGCGCATGCGCGCCGGGAAGGGCGCCCCAATACTGGGACGCAGAGGAGTGGGGGCGAACAGAAAAACCAAGCATATCTTGCGGGGAGCTGTCTGCTACCTGAGCCATGCCAACAGCGTTTTGTATCAAACTGGACTGATTGGGCGACACCAGCTGGCGCTATTTCATCTGGGGAGAATAACAAAGACTGGCGGCACAAAAAAAGAAATAGAAAATAAACTCAACGGGAGAACAACATGACAACTGATACCAAGTTCAGCCGCCGGTCGGTGCTGAAAGGGGCAACCACCATGGGCGCTGCTGCCCTTGCAACGCCGCTTTATGTAAAACGCGCACTGGCGTCGTCGGGCGAAGTTAATATTCTTATGTGGTCGGACTATCTGCCGCCCGAATTCATCGCCGGCTTCGAAGCAGAGACCGGGATCAAGGTGAACTATACCGGCATCGGCTCGAACGAAGAGATCATCAACAAGATGAAGGCCACCAAGGGTCAAGGCTTCGATATTATTTCGCCGACCAATAACCGGTCGCTTCAGTGGGGCCCGCTTGAGCTTCTGCAGCCCTTTGATTTGTCAAAAGTCAACATTGATGCCGTGAACCCAGCAATGGCTAAGATCGGCACAGATGCGTGGAACTTCGGTGAAGCAGGCGCCCATTGGCTGCCGCATATCTGGGGTACTGAGGGTATCGCCTATCGTACCGATCTGTGGCTGCCTGCCGGTGACGCACCAAGCTACGGTGACGTATGGTCGGAAGAAAACGCTGGTAAGACCATGGGCCGTGCCCATTCGATGATGCTGGGTGCCGGTCTTTACATGGAAGCGTCGGGCGAGATGGAGCCGGGCTCGATCTGGTCGGCATATGAGGACGAAGAAACCATGCGTAACGTATGGGGTCAGGTTACCGATTGGTGTGTGGCGCGCAAGGATCGGATCAAGTTGATCTGGAACGACGCCGACACCCAGAAGAATGGACTTCTAAACGAAGGCGTTGTGGTTGGTCAGACTTGGGACGGCCCACCGCTGGCACTGAAGTCTGCGGGCGAGCCTGTGCACTATCAGGCACCGGTTGAAGGCGCGATGGCCTGGGTTGACGGCATGTCGATGCCAGTGGGCGCCGAGAACATGGACCAGATCTATGCGTTCATCGAGTATGCCTATCGTCAGGAACCTGCCGGCGTCGCGATTGACAGCCACGGCTATAACTCGCCGGTTCTTGGGGCAGACACCTATTCGGGTGACACCTACAAGAAGAACTTCTCGGAAGCTTATCCGGGTGAAAGCCTGGCCAATCTGAACCCATGGCCTGCTGAAGCACCTTGGTATGCGGACGTGCGGACCGAGTTCGTCAACAAGTTCAAGAGCGCATAAACGCCTTGAGTTAACGCTCCCCCACCTGCTGGTGGGGGAGCGACCTTATACCGATTGAAACAAAAAACACGGTGCCACACCCGGATGGAAGGGTGTGATGAAACCGTGCACGGGGAGAAACCATATGAGTGCCGGAGTTGGCGTTGATCTCGAGAATCTGTGGATTCGCTTTGGGGATTTCGTCGCGGTGCGCGACGCGAATGTGCACATCAATGGGGGCGATTTCTTTTCGTTTCTTGGGCCTTCTGGCTGTGGCAAGACGACGATCTTGCGCGCCGTATCGGGGTTTCTTGAGCCCAGCGAAGGCAACGTGCTGATCGGTGGCAAAAACATGAAGGGCATCGGGCCGAACAAGCGGCCGACGGCCCTGATCTTCCAGAACCTCGCGCTGTTCCCGCTGATGAAGGTTTGGGAGAATATTACATTTTCGATGGAAATTGCAGGCGCTTCTGCGAAAGAACGCCGCAAACGCGCCGACGAATTACTGGATATGATCGCGCTGCCGGATCAGGGTGACAAGTTGCCCAGCGAACTGTCAGGCGGTCAACGTCAACGTGTGGCGATCGCGCGTGCGCTGTGCGCCGAGCCGCATGTCCTGTTGTTGGATGAGCCATTGTCCGCGTTGGACTTGAAGCTGCGCCAGCACATGCGCACCGAGCTTAGGGAAATTCAAAAGCGGGTTGGCATTACATTCATTTATATCACGCACGATCAGGGCGAAGCGCTGACCATGTCAGACGATATCGCGGTCATGCGGGCTGGCGTGATCGACCAAATCGGCGACGGGAAGGCGATCTATAATGATCCTGCAACTGCGTTTGCGGCCTCATTTGTTGGCGAGAACAACGTGTTTCGCGGCAAGATTCTTGAGGTGAACGGCAACGAAGCGTTAATCCGCACTAACCGGTCGGGTGATCTGCGGTCGCGCATTTCGACAGCGAATCAGGGGAAAATGAAGGTTGGCGACGACGCGATGATGTTCATTCGTCCTGAAGCGCTCGACCTCGCGCCGAAAGGCTCAAAAGGTCCGAATTTTGTCACTGCACAAGTGACCCATGAGGAATTTGAAGGCAACACGTTCAACATCTTCATGGCCGGTGATGGTGGCAAGGAAATCAAGGTCGCGATCCCCAATCTTGGTCAATCTTTCGACGATCATACCGGACAAGCCATGACGCTGGAATATGAGGTCGACAACGCTGTTGTGGTCCCCGCCGGCGAGCTTGCTGCGGAATAGGAGTGAACCAGATGCCCAGTTTCCTGAAGGAATTCTTCAATCGGAACGGCACGCTGATGGGGTCACTGATGCTTGGCTTGGTCCTGTTCTGGACTGTTGGCCTGATCATTCTGCCGCAGCTGTCGATGCTCGATTTCTCTTTCCGTCCCAACTTGCCGCCTCCCGAAATCGGCGGACCGAAAGACGTTTATACGCTTGAGAACTACAAATACCTGATCTTCGGGCCGGAAGGCGGCGGTCAGGATTATAACGCGGTTGATCTGAAGGTCTTTTTCCGCACTTTGGTTGCGGCGGTTTGTGTGACCATCTTCAATCTTATCCTGTGCTACCCCATCGCTTATTATCTGGGCCAAACCAAGGGCAATCACATTCGCATACTCGCGCTGATGTTGATCATTCCCTACTGGATCAACGAAATTCTGCGTGCCTTTGCCCTTAGGATCATTTTCGGGGAAAGCGGGGTCCTGAATACCATGCTGGTCGGATCAGGGATATTCGACACACCCTTTGACTTCATTCGAAACGACATCGCGCTTTATGCGGGTCTTGGATATGCCTACATCCTGCTGATGATCTTCCCGATCTATAACGTGATCGAAAGTCTGGATCACAATCAGATCGAGGCGGCGCGCGACCTTGGGGCGCCGTGGTGGCGTATCCATAAACGGGTTGTAATCCCTTACGCGAAACCGGGCATCAGTTCCGGTTGCACGATGGTCTTCATGTTGTCTGCCGGTGCATTGGCCGCCCCACAGATTCTTGGGGGTCCGTCGAGCCTGTGGTTCACCCAGCTGATTTATCAGCAGTTCAATGACAACAGCGACTGGCCGCAAGGAGCCGCCTATGCGGTTGTTCTTCTTGTGACCTGTATCCTGCTGGTTCTGGCAGTCATGCGGGTGTTCAAGGTGAACATGGGGGATGTTGGCAAATGAACAATTCTGTCATACGTATCTCGATCTGGGTCTATTTGGCGATCTTCTTTATCTACCTTCTGGGCCCACTTGTGATCATGTCGATCACGGCGTTCAACTCGCCCAGCTTTCCGCGGGCAACGCCGTGGGAATGCCTGACATTCGAATGGTTCTCGGCCCTGTTTCAGGACGAGCGTATTCTGAACGGGATCAAGAACTCGATCCTCGTTGGGATTGGCACGATCATCCTGTCAGTGTCGATGGGACTGGCGGGCGCGCTTATGTTGACGCAAATCTGGCCGAAGCTGCGCGCGACCTATTATACGATCATCATTGCGCCGATCCTGATCCCTGGTGTTGTGCTTGGTATCTCGACGCTCGTGTTCTGGGATCGCATCAACAGGATGCTGGGGTTGGGTGCCGACAGCTTCCTGTCAAACGGGCTGTTTCTGACCATCATTGGTCAATCCACCTTCATCGCCAGCTACTGCATGCTGGTACTGGTGGCCCGTTTGCAGCGTTACGACTTGGCGCTGACCGAGGCCGCGCTGGATTTGGGCGCGACACATGCCCAAGCCTTCCGCAAGATCTTGCTGCCGTTCATGCGTCCAGCACTTGCGTCTGCGGCGGTGCTGGCGTTCTTGGCGTCGTTCGAGAACTACAACACCACAACCTTTACCTTCGGTGAGTATCCCACGCTGACCATCGAGCTGGCACAAAAGGTCCGATATGGCATTACGCCAGCGATTTCGGCCTTGGCGTTTATGATCGTCGTGCTGACTGTCTTTGCAGCCCTTTTCAACGAGGCAAACATCAAACGCAAAGAGGTGATTGCCGCGGCTCGCAAGGAAGGTGCAACGGTTGGCGATGTGACCGGAGGCGTAAAGCTTCCCGGCTTTTTCACCGGCAATGCGGCGGCTGTTACCCTCGCTGTGGTCGCCATTGCGACGATTGCAGTGATCGGCACGGCGACCGTCTATAGCCCCAAGCAGTGCATCGCCAACGTGCAAGAAGAAAAGCGTCTTGAGACACAGAAGCGCATTCAGGAATTGCGGGATCAACGTGCCAAAGACGCTGCGGCCAAGGCAGCAGCGGAAGGTGCTGATGGTGGAGCAACTGGTGCCCCGAAGCCTTCGAACAACTCCGGTTTTGGCGGTGTGTTTGCACCTGGTACGCTGCAAAACGAAGAGGAAAGTTCAGTCCCGTCTGATGACGGTACGTCGAACAACTCCGGCTTCGGTGGAGTGTTCGCGCCGTCCAATATCGAAGGCGGAAGCAACTAAGCAAACGACAATGCAGGGTCCCGACCTCGGGGCCTTGCCTCAACATGAAGCAAATAGTCGCCCAAATCTGGTGCTTATGAAATGCGGTTTGGATGTCCCGTGTCGGCGCGAATCACTCGACGTCGGCGGGGGCGAAGGCTCTCCATAGATGTGCAAACTACCTTATTTCACCTCTTGTTTGCGCTGAGGGCCCAACTTTACTTGTTAAAATTGTATTAGTATCCCGCGATCTCCAATGAATGGTCCTTTTGTTAAATTGTTGTTTGTGGCGAGAATGTGGCGCGCTATGATCAACATACCTAAAATTTGAAGGAGGGGACCATGTCTCTAGCAACCACATTAAAGGGTGTTGCGGTTACCTCTGTACTGTCAATTTTCAGTATGGTGGGTGCAGCTAGCGCTGCGACTTATACGCCCGATACGCTGCTTGGCGCAGCGAGCGTCAATTCCGGGGATGCATCGGAACTTGCCGCATTGGCATCAATCGCAAATGTTGATGTCAATACGCTTTCTGTTCAGAGCAAAATTGAAACGGGGGATTTCTCGCGTGATGACGTCGGGAATTACTTCGTTGATGTTAGCCCGAATACTCCCGGATATTTCATCTTGAAGTTCGGAGTTGGCGGAACTGCGGCTGTGTCGCACTATTTCTTCCAGAACATCGCTGACCTGACCAAACTGGTCTGGACTGATCTGCAAACAAATTCGCTGCTTTCGGGCTGCGAAGTGGAATGTCGTCTCAGCCACGTGACAACAACGCCAGGCGGTGAAACGCCATCACCTGTTCCTGTACCGGCCGGTGGCGTACTGCTGCTGACAGCGCTTGGTGGTATGGCTTTGACACGTCGCCGCAAAAAAGTGGCCTAGTAAGTCTGGTGCCGATAGCCTTTGCGGCGTCGCTCTTCCAGCATTGACAAAAAAGCCCCGGTGGAAACACCGGGGCTTTCTTTAATAAACGTTCAGCGAATTACGCGTCTTCGTCTTTTTTCTTCTGCTCAGGAGCGATCTCTTCGCCGGTTTCCTGATCAACGATTTTCATCGACAGGCGTACCTTGCCGCGATCGTCAAAGCCAAGCAGTTTGACTTTCACTTCCTGGCCTTCCTTCAGGACGTCCGAGGGATGGTTCAGGCGACGGTTTTCGATCTGGCTGACATGCACAAGGCCGTCGCGCTTGCCGAAGAAGTTCACGAAGGCGCCGAAATCGACGATCTTCACGACTTTACCGGTGTAGATCGCGCCTTCTTCCGGCTCTGCCACGATCGCGTGGATCATGTCATAGGCCTTCTGGATGGCGTCGCCGTTGGGCGATGCGATCTTGATAACGCCGTCATCGTTGATGTCGACCTTCGCGCCCGACACTTCCACGATCTCGCGGATGACCTTGCCGCCCGAGCCGATCACTTCACGGATCTTGTCGGTTGGAACGTTCATCGTTTCGATGCGCGGCGCATGTGCCGAGAACTCTTCGCGGCCAGCGGACAGCGCCTTGTTCATCTCGCCAAGGATATGAAGACGGCCTTCTTTGGCTTGAGCCAAGGCCTTCTCCATGATCTCGGGCGTGATGCCTGCGACCTTGATGTCCATCTGCAAGGACGTGATGCCGTCTTCGGTACCAGCCACTTTGAAGTCCATGTCACCCAGGTGATCTTCGTCACCCAGAATGTCGGTCAGAACAGCGTAAGAGCCGTCCTCTTCCAGGATCAGACCCATGGCCACACCAGCAACCGGTGCTTTCAGCGGAACAGCCGCGTCCATCATGGACAGCGAACCACCACAGACCGATGCCATCGAGGACGAGCCGTTCGACTCGGTGATCTCGGACACAACGCGGATCGTGTAAGGGAAGTCGGTGGCCGATGGCAGAACCGCCTGCAACGCACGCCAAGCCAGCTTGCCGTGACCGATTTCGCGACGTCCTGTGAAGCCGAAGCGGCCAACTTCACCGACCGAGTAGGGCGGGAAGTTGTAGTGCAGCATGAAGTTCGACTTGTAGGTGCCGGTCAGCGCGTCGATCATCTGTTCGTCGTCGCCGGTGCCCAGAGTGGTCACAACCAGACCCTGAGTTTCGCCACGTGTGAACAAAGCCGAACCGTGCGTACGGGGCAGGATGCCTGCTTCCGAAACGATCGGGCGCACTGTGTCCAGCGCACGGCCGTCGATGCGTTTGCCGGTTTTCACCACGTCACCGCGGACAACCGAGCTTTCCAGTTTCTTCAGAGCCGAACCAAGGTTCTCGTCTTCCTGCTGCTCTTCAGTCAGAGCGGCAACGATTTCCTCTTTGGCAACCGACAGGGCCGCAACGCGTTCCTGTTTGTCAGTGTTGCCGTAAGCTGTACGGATCTTGTCTTCGCCAACGGCTTTAACAGCGGCATAAAGGTCCGAGTAGTCAGCAGGCTGATAATCGAAAGGTTCTTTCGCAGCGTCTTCGGCCAGATCAATGATCAGGTCGATCACCGGCTGAATTTCTTTGTGCGCGAAGTTCACGGCACCCAGCATTTCAGCTTCTGTCAGTTCGTAAGCTTCCGATTCAACCATCATCACGGCGTCTTTTGTACCGGCCACAACAAGGTCCAGACGCTGGTCTGGGTTGTTGCGCAGCTGGTGCATGTCGTCGCAAGTCGGGTTCAGAACGTATTCACCGTCTTCAAAGCCAACACGTGCCGCGGCAATCGGACCCATGAAGGGCGCGCCCGAAATGGTCAATGCGGCCGAGGCGGCGATCATGGCAACGATGTCAGGATCATTAACAAGGTCGTGGCTCAGCACGGTGCAAATCACCAGCACTTCGTTTTTGAAGCCGGGGACAAACAGCGGGCGGATCGGACGGTCGATCAGACGCGATGTCAGCGTCTCTTTTTCGGTCGGACGCGCTTCGCGTTTGAAAAAGCCACCGGGGATTTTACCTGCGGCATAGTATTTCTCGTTGTAGTGAACTGTCAGCGGGAAGAAGTCCTGACCGGGCTTCTGCGACTTCGCGAAGGTCACGTTGGCCATGACGGATGTTTCGCCCAGTGTGGCGATCACGGTGCCGTCGGCCTGACGGGCAACTTTGCCCGTTTCCAGAGTGAGGGTTTCTTCGCCCCACTCCATCGATTTTTTAGTTACGTCAAACATTATGTTTTCCTAGCTGGAAGCACTCCCGGCCCTCCGGGTCTTCCGTTGTCATGGTGGCCCCATTGCCACCGACCCCTCTACCTTGTCATGCGCCGGGGTCGAAGCGTCACGTCTCAGATGGGCGGTCCATATAGGAAAAGCAGGGGTTTGGAAACAGGATTGTTTGCGCACACACCCCAGCGCTTATTGTGACTGCGGGGCTTGTGTCCGGGTCAACTTCCCGCGTGGAACCTTGGTTATGCCAAAGGCTTTGCGCGCTGTTACAAGTCGCAGGTCTTCTGGATCCATACCCATCGATAAGATAGTGTCGCGGTCATAGCGCGCGCGTGCCTTCTGGGCGTCGTGCTTGGTGCCGAACAGGCGGTCGATCCAGTTCATCCCGAAACTGACGTGATAGGTCGCTTCGTGATCCTGAAAGTGGTGGGCAAGATGGGTACGCGTGATGCGTTGGCCGAACCATCCTTTGGGCACATTCACATGGGCAAGCGTGTGGCAGTATTCATAGAACGTATAGGCGCTGACTGACCCAACATAGAGTGCGACATAGGCGGTCAATGCTGCCGGGCCAAGCCCAAGAAATGGCCACAGGATCAGGCTGTGCGCGATGAACGAGATCGTACCAAAGCGAAGCGGATACCAATGGTCGCCGCCGGTGAAGAACTCGGCGTCATTGGGAAACTCATGATGGCCGATATGGCTTCGATAGAGCTCGTTAAAGACGCCCTGATCTGTTGGGGGTTCGCGATGCAGCAAGAAACGGTGCATGGCGTATTCAACGAAGAACTGGGCCAAAACCCCATAGCAGATTGCCAACAGAAGCCATGGCGAGAACCAGTAGATCAGCGCCACGATACCGGCCAGCCAGAACGGAAACAGCCGGTGTAGCGTGCCCATATTGATCAGAATTGCCAGTGTCGCTTGCATGGTCGTTCTCCCTTGATCCAAAGATCATGGCGCCACATGCAAAACCAGATCAAGTGGGACGTGACGTAAGCAGAAAGGTGGCGAGCATGCTGTCAAAGAAAAAGGGGCTGCGAAACAGCCCCTTCATCTCGATATTGGAAAGACGCTTAGCGGCGCAGGCCGAGGCGTTGGATCAGGTCCTGGTAACGGGCCTCATCTTTCGCGCGGGCGTAATCCAAAAGTTTACGACGCAGAGCAACCATTTTCAGAAGGCCACGGCGACCGTGGTTGTCTTTCTTGTGCGTTTTGAAGTGCTCGGTCAGGGTCGCGATGCGCGAGGACAGGATTGCAACCTGTACTTCGGGCGAACCAGTGTCGCCTTCCTTGGTTCCGAACTCTTTGATCAGACGTGCTTTTTCTTCAGGCGTAATCGACATCGGGGTCTCCTTTAAAGGTTAGTGTTGATGGCGCAGGCCGGGATGTCGTCCAGCAAGGCCCATGGAGGTATCCGCGCGCATGATGCGAGCAGATGGGCGCGTATAAGAAGATTCTCCCGCAAACGCAAAGGAAAAAGTACAAAATAACGCGTTGGGCTATTGGTTCTGTATCTCTTCGAGGATCTGCTTGGCCCAATCGCCAATGACAGGAACGAAATCCACTGACGCGAGCATAAACGCAAGCAACGAAACCAGAAGAGTCGCACCGAGCACGGAGCCAAGGCCGAAAGCAAGCCCGCGGTACAGCTGAAACAGGCCAAGTTTCCAAAGGCTGTCGTGTAGTTTTATGAAACGGTGATTGTTCATGCGCTCGACTTCGGCCCGAAGCGCGCGGACCTCCAAAGACAGTGCTTTCTCACGCTCTGCCAGTTTGCTTTCTGCCATGTCCTTAGCCTTTGCAACTTGATGCCGTGGTGTCGTTAACCATTTGTTAACCAAGCATTAACTTAAGTTTGTAATTACTATTTCCTAGGAGTTTGGTGTCAGACGGCTACAATCGCAAGCAGTAGTCACTGCCTTTGGCCGTTGTTTTCCGGCCAACACAATCGCGCTTTTTTGGGAAGCGAGCTGTTATATGTTGTTTTCGTTACTATTTCTCGGCCTCCTACCGGTCGCCTTTATGGCGGACAGCTTTGCAGAGGGGCCGCCTGAGGACATCGATGATGAGGATGCGGGCTACGGCACCGAACCACCACCGCCATCAGGGTACGGTGATTTTATCGCTGTTGATGCGCCCGGCGTTAGCGGTGTTTCAGAGGATGACGAGGTGTTGTTGCCGAACACGGGCGGCCAACTGATTGCTGGCAACAGCATCGGTGAGCCGACCGATGTGCTGGAACCCAATAACGGCTTGGGTGATGGGGCCAGCCCTCATCAGGACGGCTCATTGCTGGATCGACTTTTGAGTACCGAGACAGATTCGCATTATGGCCGCGAAGATATCGGCAATTTCCTTGACGATGTGGATGAGACGATCCTGACAGAGTCAGATGACCGCGCAGAGCTTTCCGACGACAGTATTGACGGCACTGGGGCGGGTACAATCACAGATTTTCATGGAACGCCAGTGGTCAGCACGGACGATGGATCAGACGTCGAGGTGCTTGATGGCGGTGATGGCGATGACATCCTGACCGCGGGCGACGCTGCATCATACCTGTTCGGAAATGATGGCGATGACACAATCACCGCAGGTGAAGGCGCGATGGCGGCTTTTGGCGGTGGCGGGGAAGATACGCTGGATGGCACGAAAAGCCTTGATGGCTTTCTGGATGGTGGGACGGGCAATGACATGTTGCTGGGCGGCGACGGCGACGATCAGCTGTTTGGTGGCCAGCATGAAGATCCGGCCGACATGGAAAACCCCGCGACTGACGACGATATTCTAGTTGGCGGTGCAGGTAATGACGAATTGTTTGGTGGTTATGGAGCAGATGTTTTGTCGGGCGGCGACGGCGACGACACGATCAATCATCTGGGCCATGCGATGGAACGCAGCAGTGCGGAACAACATGATTTCGACTGGCACATAGATGGTGATCAGGATCGGTTGGACGGTGGCATCGGTAACGACACCTTGATATTGGATCGCTCCGACATCGCAACCGGTGGCGAAGGCGAAGATGTGTTCTGGATCTATTCCGATGCAGATGCGGGCGACGACTACGCCGAGGTCACGGATTTCGTTCCCGGTCAGGACTTTCTTCGGGTGTCTTTGGACCCCGCTCAGGATACTGGCACCTTGGATTATGATGTCCACCCGTCTGAAACAGGCGAGGATGGGATCGTCACGGTCAACGGCGAAATCGTCGCCATCCTGAAGGGTGCACCTGGTGCCACAACGCAAGACGTTTATGTCGAAGTGACACCGGTAATTTACAGCTAAACAGTCACGTCAGAACCAAGGCTCTGGTTGCTGGGCATAGGCAATGTAAAGCGGATGTTTGGGGTGGCCATCTTTGGTCAGGCCAAGATGATAGGCAGGCTTGCCGGTGTGGCGCAGCAAGACTTCGACCTGGGCGCCGCGGGCAAGGTGAGCGCCATGCGTGCCCCAACCGCAAATGATCTGATCTGCCCAAGGGCAGCTGTCAACAATCGCTGCATCATTTGCCGGACCAACCGGGTCTGACGCGGCGCGCATGTTTCGAGGATCCGTGTCGCGCCAGGCAAAAATGTTGGTGACGCGAAAAGCGCCGAACCCCAAAGTCCGCGCGCGTCGCTCGCACCGCTCGACGGTCGGGTCATTCTGCACCTCGGTTGCTGTGGACGGGTTGAGCATAATGAAAAGCGCTTTGCGCCCCGCCGGTTCCCAGACACGGGTCAGCTGGTAGCGGTATTGTTCGCAGTCCGAATAGACCGCAACGGAATGGGCATCGCCCTTCTGAAACTCGCGCGTAATCATGGGTGCGTTCTGAACGTGGAGCGTCGAATTAGCAAGCCCTTGCGCCGCGTGGCATTTGGTCGGACACTAGACCTTCAACGAAAGGTCACACCATGCTGATAGCCGAGATCATCCGCAAAAAACGCGACGCGCTGGTTCTGAGCTCTGATGAGATTGCCCAGATGGTGCGCGGTATTTCTGACAGCAGCGCCAGCGACGCGCAAATCGCGGCTTTTGCCATGGCCGTGCTTCTGAACGGCATGGAGCGGCAAGAAGCTGCGGCGCTGACATTGGCAATGCGCGACAGCGGCGATGTATTTGACTGGTCTGATCTGCCGGGTCCCGTGGTCGACAAGCACTCGACTGGGGGTGTTGGAGACAATGTCAGCTTGATGTTGGCGCCAATCGTCGCGGCGTGCGGCGCATATGTTCCAATGATCTCAGGGCGTGGGCTTGGGCACACAGGCGGTACATTGGACAAAATGGAATCGATCCCCGGATATGTGGCCACACCCGACAATGATCTGTTCTCAAAAGTCGTGAATGAGGTGGGTTGTGCGATCATCGGACAGACGGCGCACTTGGCACCAGCCGATAAGCGGTTCTATGGCATTCGCGATGTGACCGCGACGGTTGAAAGCATCCCGCTGATCACGGCCTCGATCCTGTCAAAGAAGCTTGCTGCCGGGTTGGGATCGCTGGTGATGGACGTGAAGTTCGGCAATGGGGCATTTATGTCGGACTTTGATAAAGCGCGCGACCTGGCGGTGTCGATCACGGGCGTCGCACGCGCGGCTGGTTTGCCGTGCCATGCGCTTTTGACAGATATGAACCAACCGCTTGCGGACGCGGCTGGAAACGCGGTTGAGGTGATCAATGCAATTGAGTTTTTGACTGGCGCGCGTCGTGACGCTCGGCTGCTTGAGGTGGTAATTGGACTGTGTGGCGAAATGCTGGTGACGGCAGGCATAGAGGCCGACCGCACCCGCGCACGTCAACTGGCGCAAGCAGCGCTCGACGATGGGCGGGCAGCTGAGTTGTTTGGCAAGATGGTTGCGGCCTTGGGTGGCCCATCAGATTTTGTCGAAAACTATGCGGCCCATCTGCCAACTGCGCCCCTGCAGCGTGAAATACCTGCGCCTGATGCGGGTCATGTCAGCGCCATTTCAACGCGAGATGTCGGGTTGGCAGTGGTTGAACTGGGCGGCGGCCGCCGCGTGTCCAGTGACGAAGTTGATCCGGTAGTTGGTTTGACCGGGCTTTTACCTTTGGGTGCCAAGGTCGAAAAAGGCGATCCTATCGCACTGGTTCATGCCCGAAGTGAACAGGCCGCTGATATGGCGCAGTCGCAGGTGTTGGCCGCCTATACGATCGGTGACAATCCCGCTGCGGCACCTGTCCTGCGAGATATTATCGACTGAGGGTATCGCAGGTCACGATTATTGGTTGAACACCCGTGACGGGTGCAATTCGCCCGCGCGATAGATGCCGACGGCAACAGCTTTACCGCCATGGGATGCCCATGCTTCGTCACCATATTCAACGTCTGATGCAATCACC
This sequence comes from Aliiroseovarius sp. M344, assembly GCF_025140835.1. Taxonomy (NCBI): domain Bacteria; kingdom Pseudomonadati; phylum Pseudomonadota; class Alphaproteobacteria; order Rhodobacterales; family Paracoccaceae; genus Aliiroseovarius; species Aliiroseovarius sp. M344. The sequence continues at coordinate 2,950,659 of NZ_CP081153.1, read as the reverse complement.
ATGCCGGGGTTGCCGTGGCGCAGGCGGGCGGCCCCTTCGTCGGTTGCCTTCAGTTCCGGCAGATCCGTCAAGCCAATCTCAAGTGGCTGAAGAAAACCGTCAAGCTCGGTAGTTTTTGCCAGCTTCTCGACCTGCTCAAGACTGACACCATCTTCGCAATCAAAGGGGCCCGACCAAATACGGCGAAGTTCGCGCACATGGCCGTGGCAGCTCAGCGCTTCGCCCAGATCGCGGGCGATGGACCGCACATAACCGCCTTTACCACAGGTCATTTCAAGGGTGACGTGATCAGCATCTGGCCGCTCCAACATCACCAGTTCCTCGACCCAAAGGGGGCGGGCGGCGATCTCGACATCCTCGCCGTCGCGGGCGAGTTTATAGGCCCGCTCGCCGTCGATCTTCACGGCGGAAAACTTGGGGGGAACTTGCATGATCTGCCCGGTGAATTGCCCCAAAGCGGCTTCAATTTCGTCGTCTGTCGGACGCGCATCGCTTTCAGCGATGACCTCGCCTTCGGTGTCATCCGTGTTGGTCGCCTGACCCAGGCGAACCGTGAAGACATAGGCCTTCAGCGCGTCGGTGATATAGGGCACGGTCTTTGTGGCCTCGCCCAACGCCACGGCCAGAACGCCGGTGGCTTCCGGATCCAACGTGCCCGCATGGCCCGCCTTTTTGGCGTCCATCGCCCAACGCACCTTGTTGACCACAGCGTTCGAGCTGACACCGGCAGGCTTATCCACGACCAGCCAGCCGTGGATGTCCCGTCCCTTTTTGCGACGTCCCATCAGATGTCCTCCGACCCGTCCTCGTCATCATTGTCTTTCGGCTTCAGGTCGCGCTGAACGCTTTCCTGAGACAACAGGCGGTGGGTTTGGTCCATCTGGTCGAAGGTCTCGTCGACCATGAACCGCAAATCTGGGGTGTGCTTGATCTTCAGCGCTTTGCCCAGAATGCGGCGCAGCTCACCTTTGTTGCGCGCCAATGCCTTAATCGCAAGGTCGCCATCCTTGCCGCCCAGCGGCAACGCGAAAACGGTGGCGATGCTTAGGTCGGGTGTCACGCGCACCTCGCCAATTGTGATCGACATGCGGCCCAGATCGGGGTCGTGCACATCGCCACGCATCAGGGCTTCGGACAGGGTCCGGCGGATAAGCTCGGCGATGCGCAACTGTCGCTGCGTTGGGCCGGCTGTGTCATGAAAACGGTTCTTTGCCATAGGGGCCATTTATGCCCGATTGCGCGGCTTCGCAACAGGGCTTTGCCAAGATGGGGCAAGCGCGCTAGACAGCGGTGAAGTGAAGGAGACGAAGATGAGCGATTTGCCGGGCATAGTGGTGATGGGTGCATCAGGCCGCATGGGCCAGATGCTGATCCGAGAAATAGACGCGAACGAAGGGGCACGGCTTGTCGGCGCACTGGAGCGTTCGGGCCACGATTGGGTCGGCAAGGATATTGGGACGTGCATGGGCAGGCAGGCGCTGGGCGTCACTGTTTCTGACGATCCATTGGAGGTTATGGCGAAGGCACAGGCGGTCATCGATTTCACAGCACCGGCGGCAACGGTCGCCATGGCCGAGATCGCTGCGCAGGCGCGTGCAGTTCATGTCATCGGCACAACTGGGTTGAGCGAAGATGATCTGGCGAAACTTGCGCTTGCCGGACGCCACGCCACCATCGTACGTGCGGGCAACATGAGCCTTGGGGTAAACCTTCTGGTGCAGCTGACTCGCAAGGTGGCCCAGGCGTTGGACGAAGATTTCGATATCGAGATTGTTGAAGCCCACCACCACCACAAGGTGGACGCCCCATCGGGCACCGCGTTGATGCTGGGCGAAGCTGCCGCTGATGGGCGCGGTGTCAATCTGGCCGACGTTTCAGACCGCGGGCGGGATGGCATGACCGGCGCGCGCAAGCGGGGCGACATCGGATTTCACGCCGTACGCGGCGGCGACATTGTGGGCGAACATGATGTGATGTTTGCAGCGCCGGGCGAGCGCATTGTTTTGCGTCATCTGGCAACGGATCGTGCGATTTTCGCCCGTGGGGCTGTGAAGGCCGCACTGTGGGGACAAGGCAAAAAGCCCGGCGAATACGACATGATGGACGTTCTGGGACTGTAAACCACCCGACTGACTAGCCGGCTCTAAAGGGCATCCATGCGATCAGAAGTCGATTGCGATGCCCTTCTTTTCCCAATCGCCATAGCGCACTGGTTCCGGGCCGTCGCGACCACCCAGTTCCGTGGGGCGGGATTTGGCCTCTGCCTCAAACTTCTTTCGGCGTTCAGCGGCTTCAGCCAAAGCGCGTTGCGCAGCCGGGGGAAGTTCCCGCTTCTTTTGGGATGGGCTGGTTTCAGGTTTTGCTGGTGTGTCTGACATGACCCTGATCCTTGTGGCTTTCTGTGCCATGATATAGGTCGCGCGAAGACGAAACGCAAAGGGACAGCGATGATCAAGGCTGTAGACCCGCGACACATCGCGGTGGATCTGTTGGGGGATGTGCTGGACGAGCATCGTTTGCTGTCCGAAGCATTGCCGAAGCGACTGGCGAAAGTTTCGCCAGAAGATCGCGCGCGCGCCCAACGGCTGACCCTTTTGGCGCTGCGGAACATGGATCGGTCAGATCGCATGCTGGGCCCACATCTGAAAAAACGACCACCTGCGCGGATCCTGAATATTCTGCGCTTGGGTGTGGCAGAGCTCTGCACCGGCGGCGCCGCACATGGCGTCGTGAATGAACTGGTGGGCGTGGCGCGTGCCAATCGCGAAACTGAGCGGTTGGCAGGATTGGTCAATGCGGTTCTGCGCAAAATCACGGATGAAGCGGAAAAATGGGGCGGTTTGCCGGTACCGCGCCTGCCGAAATGGCTGCGTAAACCGTTGATTGCCGATTATGGCAAAGCGCAGGTCGAAGAGATTGAAGCGCTGCAAGCGCAAACCCCACCGCTTGATCTGACCGCCAAAGGCAGCCCCGAGGAGCTGGCTAAGCGGCTTGGTGGAGTGCTTTTGCCGACCGGTTCGGTGCGATTGCAGGATGCCGGGCAAGTGACCGGACTGGACGGGTATGACGGCGGTGATTGGTGGGTTCAGGATGCATCGGCGGCGCTGCCTGCGAAGATTCTGGCGCCTCAGACAGGTGATCGCGTGCTGGATATGTGCGCCGCTCCGGGCGGGAAGACCATGCAGTTGGCGGCAATGGGCGCTGATGTCACGGCTCTGGATGTGTCCGAGGTGAGGATGAAGCGGGTGGCTGAGAACCTTACGCGCACAGGATTGTCTGCGGAGATGGTCGTGGGCGACGCGCTGGAATTCGATGTGCCGCAGTTTGATGCGATCTTGTTGGATGCGCCGTGCTCGGCGACCGGGACGATCCGACGGCACCCGGATCTGCCGCATGCCAAGGATGGCAGCGAGTTTCCGGGCCTGTTTGAGCTGCAGGAATACATGATTGACCGGGCGCTTGGCTTGCTGAAGTCGGGCGGGCGACTGGTCTTTTGCACCTGTAGTCTGTTGATTGACGAGGGCGAAGAACAGGTGCGCGACGCTTTGGGTCGGCACCCGGATGTTCAGGTTGATCTGGATGCCTTGCGCCTTCCCGGCATTGAGGTCAGCTGGTTCGGCCCCGAAGGACTGCGGATCATGCCAAACTATCGCGCTGATCTGGGCGGGATGGACGGTTTCTTTATCACAGCGTTGCGGAAAGCCTGACACAGAAGCTGCAATTCACCGATGACTCTCGTCATGCGGGTCTGTATGCTTTTCCGGAAAGCTCCCATCAGAGGGGCAGAAGTTCAACGAAGTTGGATGATTGAGGCGAGGCGTCCCTGTGGTGCATCAAGACGGTTTTTCCGGGTTCAAAACCCGTTTCGCGAATCGCTTACAGGCTAAGCGGGCAGCGCGTGCGCGCCCGGCAACGGGCTTTGTTTCACAACCTGAACCCCGTACCATCGGCGCTTTTGCCCGCGGCAAGCAGTTGATTGCGGGCAATTATCTGTTCGCCGGTCATCTGGTGAATTCTCCGAGTGCCGGGTTGTGGGATGTGCCGCCACCCAGTCAGGGCTTTTCCGAGGAAACACAGGGGTTTATCTGGTTGGATGATTTGGCCAGCGTGGGAGATGGCGAGGCGCGAAAACGCGCGCAAGCTTGGGTCTTGGGCTGGATAGATAATTACGGCAGAGGCGATGGCGATGGCTGGACGCCAGATCTGACAGGTCGGCGGCTGATCCGCTGGATCAACCATGCCATTTTCCTGATCGCCGGAATGGACTCCGATCAAAGCCGCGCCTTTTTTCGCTCGCTCGGTCAACAAACCATATTTCTGTCGCGTCGGTGGCATGCCGCAACGCCGGGGTTGCCTCGGTTTGAGGCACTGACCGGCTTGATCTATGCCGGGCTCGGGCTTGAGGGGATGGAGCGTCATGTCGCCCCTGCGGTGAAGGCGCTTGCGCGGGAATGTGCCGAACAGATTGACCATGAAGGCGGAATTCCCACCCGCAACCCAGAAGAGCTGTTGGATGTGTTCACGCTTCTGAACTGGGCCGCGCTGGCATTGTCGGAAAGCGGGCGGCAAGCGCCAGCGGACCATGTTGGGGCGATTGAGCGGATCGCGCCGACATTGCGTGCGCTAAGACATGCCGATGGCGGTTTGGCCCGGTTCCATGGTGGTGGGCGCGGGCTTGAGGGGCGATTGGATCACGCGCTGGCCACGTCGGGCGTGCGCGCCGGGCAGACGACAGAGTTGTCGATGGGCTACACGCGGCTTAATGCCGGGCGGACTAGCCTGATCGTTGACACCGCGCCGCCGCCGGCCGGCATGGCGTCTGCCAATGCCCATGCCTCGACGCTTGCGTTTGAACTGACCTCGGGCAGGCGGCCTTTGGTGGTGAATTGCGGGTCCGGGGCGCATTTTGGCGCAGACTGGCACAAGGCCGGGCGGGCCACGCCTTCGCATTCCGTGTTGGGGCTGGCAGGTTTGTCATCTTCGCAGCTTGGCGCGGCGCGTAACTATGGTGGTGGTGCCAAGGTTTTTTTGACCTCAATCCCGGCCAAGGTCCATTTGCAGCGTTTGAACGAAGACAACGGTTCGGGCGTGGTGGCCGCCCATGACGGATATATCAAAAGCCATGGCCTGACCCACATGCGGCGCATTGAAATGGGCGATACCGGACGCGGTGTGTCTGGCGAGGATACGCTGGCTGCGGTGTCCGACGCCGATCAGGCCCGGTTTGACCGCGCAATGGATCAAGTGGCGCTGCAGGGCATTCCGTTCAGCATTCGGTTTCATTTGCATCCGGATGTGGATGCGGCGCTTGATCTGGGTGGAACGGCGGTGTCCATGGCACTGAGATCGGGCGAAATTTGGGTCTTCCGCTTTGAAGGGCGCGGCGAATTGGCGCTGGAAAGCAGCGTTTATCTTGAAAAGACGCGCTTGAAGCCCCGGAAAACGAAACAAGTGGTTCTATCTGGCGTCGCAATGGATTATGCGACACGCATCCGCTGGACGCTGGCCAAAGCGCAGGAAACCCCATTGGTTTTGCGCGACCTTGAGCGTGGCGATACAGCGGAGCTGCCAAGTTAAGAGCCAAGGGGGCCCCATAAGCCATGACCGACCTTCATCCCGTGCGCCGCGCGTTGATTTCCGTATCTGATAAGACTGGCCTGATTGATCTGGGCAAAGCGCTGGAAAAGCGCGGCGTCGAGATTCTGTCGACAGGTGGATCGGCAAAGGCGTTGCGTGATGCGGGCGTGGCTGTGAAGGACGTCGCTGACATCACGGGCTTTCCCGAAATGATGGATGGACGGGTCAAGACCCTGCACCCGATGGTTCATGGTGGCCTGCTTGCGCTGCGCGACAATGATGCGCATGTGGCGTCGATGAAGGAACACGGGATCGGCGCGATCGACCTGCTGGTCGTGAACCTTTACCCGTTTGAAGAAACTGTCGCCAAGGGTGCCGATTATGACACCTGCATCGAAAATATCGACATTGGCGGTCCCGCGATGATCCGCGCGGCTGCCAAGAACCACGCTTTCGTCAATGTGGTGGTCGATGTACAGGACTATGACAAGCTTTTGGGCGACATGGACCAGCACGATGGGAAAACCTGCCCGAAATTTCGCAAGAAGCTGGCTCAGCGCGCTTATGCCCGGACCGCCGCATATGACGCCGCCGTGTCGACATGGATGGCGGATGCGCTTGAACTGGAAGCACCCCGCCGCCGCGCCTTTGCAGGCGAGCTGAAACAGACCTTGCGCTATGGCGAGAACAGCCACCAGAAAGCCGCGTTCTATACGGACGGGTCGAACCGCCCCGGCGTAGCGACAGCAACCCAACTTCAGGGCAAAGAGCTGAGCTATAACAACATCAACGACACTGATGCGGCGTTTGAACTGGTCGCTGAATTTGATCCAGCGGACGGCCCCGCTGTTGCCATCATCAAGCACGCTAATCCTTGCGGCGTCGCGCAAGGAGCGACGCTTGCCGAAGCCTATCAAAAGGCATTTGACTGCGACCGCACCTCGGCTTTCGGGGGAATTGTTGCGCTGAACCAACCGCTGGATGCAGACACAGCCGCCAAGATCGTCGAAATTTTTACCGAGGTCGTGATTGCGCCCGGCGCGTCCGATGAAGCGCGCGAGATTTTTGCAGCAAAGAAAAATTTGCGTCTGTTGTTGACCGATGGATTGCCTGACACCCGCGCGCCGCTGACCGCATATAAGCAAGTGTCCGGTGGTATGCTCGTGCAGGATAAGGATGTGGGCTTTATCGGCCTTGAAGATCTGAAAGTCGTGACAGAAAAAGCGCCGACGGATGAGCAACTGCGCGATCTTCTGTTCGCCTGGAAAGTTGGCAAGCATGTTAAATCCAATGCGATTGTCTATGTGAAAGATCAGGCAACCGTCGGTGTCGGCGCCGGACAAATGAGCCGCCTAGACAGCGCCAATGTCGCCGCCGCCAAAGCACAACGCATGGCAGACGAACTTGGTTTGCCGGAAAGCCTTGCCAAAGGCTCGGCAGTCGCGTCGGATGCCTTCTTCCCTTTCCCGGACGGATTGCTGGAAGCCGCCGCCGCTGGTGCCAGCTGTGTGATCCAGCCCGGCGGATCAATGCGCGACAACGAAGTGATCGACGCTGCCAACAACGCCGGGCTTGCCATGGTGTTCACCGGTATGCGCCACTTCCGGCACTGATCTGACATGCGTGTGATACTGATAGCCGCCGTTTTGGCCTTGGTGCTTGATCAGGGCAGCAAGTATCATGCGCTTTATGTCCTCAATCTGGATCGCGTCGGCGTGGTTCAGATTTGGCCGCCCTATCTGGTCTATCAGATGGCTTGGAACACCGGCATTAACTTTGGTTTGTTTGGGTCTGATGGCACATCAATGCGGTGGGTGTTGATTGCTCTCAGCCTTGTGATTTCGACTTGGGTCATAGTCTGGGTCCGCAAAGAAAATCTTGGCCGGTTGGCAAATGTTTCCGCGGGGCTGTTGGTTGGCGGCGCGTTGGGCAACGTCATTGACCGCATTTACTATGGGGCGGTGGTCGATTTTCTGAACATGTCGTGTTGCGGCATCCAGAACCCGTTTTCATTTAATGTGGCTGACATTTTCGTTTTTGCGGGCGCGATTGGTTTGGTTCTCTTCTCTTCATCGAAGAAGACCCCGTGACGCGCGTTTCCAGATGGGCTAAGAAGCGGTAGGAAACGAGGGTTTTTCGTCACATGCGATTTTTTTCCGTGAAGCTTTTGGCCATTCTTTGCGCCGGTATTTTTCTGACTGCCTGTTCGCGGGGCGGTGATCCCCAGTTGATGAACTTGCGGTCCAGCCAGGCAGGCCCGGATGAATTTTCTATTCTGCCGACGAAACCCCTGCAGGAACCCGAAAACTATGCTGCTTTGCCACCGCCAACGCCGGGCGGCACCAACGTCTCAGATCCGACACCTAACGCAGACGCTGTTGCGGCGCTTGGTGGGCAACTTCGTAGCACCGGGCTCCGTGGCGGAGAGGGCGCGCTTGTCACCGCCGCCAGCCGATACGGCGTTTCACCGAGCATTCGCAGCCAGCTTGCTGCAGAGGATCTGAAGTGGCGTCAGGAGAACCGCGGTAAACTTCTTGAGCGGTTGTTCAACGTAAATGTCTATTACAGCGCCTATGAGGCGCAAGAACTTGACCAGCATCGTGAACTTGAACGCATGCGCCGCCGAGGGATTTGGACGCCTGCTGCCCCACCCAACCCGGTGGTTTCACAATAACGTTGGGGGCCAACGGCCCCTTTTCGTTTTGCGATGGCCGTTGGGTCTGACGGTGATCACATCTCTGTTTTCACACCTTGAAGCCCGCGCCATCACGCGTAACTTGATCACGAACAGACGGGAGTTACGGATGCGGTTCATACTTGCTGCTTTTCTTGCCATCGGGCTGGGCACGCCTGCAGATGCCAAAGATGGTGTTTCGGATTTCACCCTAGACAACGGGCTAGAAGTCGTCGTGATCGAGGATCACCGCGCACCGGTTGTCGTGCATATGCTATGGTATCGCGCAGGGGCCGCGGATGAGACACCCGGCGTCTCAGGCATTGCGCATTTCCTTGAACATCTACTTTTCAAGGCGACCGACACGATGGAGGCGGGTGAGTTGAGCCGGATCGTTGCCGAAAATGGCGGATCCGACAATGCGTTCACCTCGCAAGACTACACGGCTTATTTCCAGCGCATCGCAGCGGACCGCCTTGGTTTAATGATGCAAATGGAAGCGGACCGGATGCGTAATTTGCGGCTGGCCGAAGATGACATTGCGACCGAAAGAAACGTCATATTGGAAGAGCGCGCGCAACGCACCGATAGCGATCCGTCAGCGCTGTTTCACGAACAGATGAATGCGGCGGCTTACATGAACCATCCCTATGGCACGCCCGTAATCGGGTGGCGCCACGAAGCGGCACAACTGACGCGGGCTGATGCGTTGGCCTTCTATGAAAGGTTCTATGCACCCAATAATGCCATTCTGATAGTGGCGGGTGACGTAACACCTGATGACGTCAAAGCCTTGGCTCAGGAACATTATGGCCCCTTGGCGCCCACGCCGGACCTTGCCGAGCGCAAACGCCTGACCGAACCGCCCCAGTTGGCCGCGCGTCGTTTGCGGTTTGAGGATCCCCGCGTCTCGCAGCCCTATGTATTCCGGCAATACCAAGCGCCAGAGCGCAATGCGGGGTCGCAGGAGCAGGCAGCCGCGTTGGTCTATCTGGCGGAAATTCTTGGCGGCAGCGGTGCCACCTCGGTTCTGGGGCGCGCGCTTCAGTTCGAAGAGCCAATCGCCGTTTACGCGGGTGCAGGCTATGGCTCGGTGATGCTGGATGGCAGCGAGTTTTCACTCGTTGTTTACCCAACGCCCGGCACCAGTCTTGCCGACGCCGAAGCCGCATTGGACCGCGAGATTGCCGAATTTCTTGAGGTCGGGATAGACACAGAGCAGTTTGAACGGATCAAATTTCAAATCCGCGCAGATCAGGTCTATTCGCTCGATAATGCGATGTCGCGGGCACAGCAATATGGGCGCGCCTTGACCTCAGGTCTGACGATCGAGGATGTGCAATCCTGGCCCGACACGCTAGAGGCCGTCACACCTGAGCAGGTGATGGACGCGGCACGGGCTGTCTTTGATGAACGCAAGTCAGTTACTGGCTGGCTTGTGCCCGAAGGCGGAGAGGAAATGTAATGATACGACTGGTTTATGCCCTTGCCACTTTGGTGGTCATAACATTCCCCGCCCGTGCAGAGATTACAATTCAGGAACTAACGACACCGGCTGGTATTAATGTTTGGCTGGTTGAGGAAAACACTCTGCCGTTCACCGCCTTGGAAATTCGGTTTCGTGGCGGCACCTCGCTTGACCGTCCTGACAAGCGCGGCGCGGTCAATCTGATGGTTGGCTTGCTGGAAGAAGGATCTGGTGATCTGGACGCCCGCGCCTTTGCCGAAGCGCGCGAAACGCTGGCAGTGTCGTTCAGCTTCGGGGCTTACGATGACGTGGTGACGGTCTCCGCGCAGTTCTTGACCGAAAACCGCGACGCCGCGACAGATCTTTTGCATGCAGCACTGACTGAACCTCGGTTTGATCAATCGGCGATAGACCGGGTGCGGGCGCAAGTGATGTCGCATCTTTCGGCCCGGGTCACGGACCCCAACGCTATAGCAGGAGAGGCGTGGGACAAGATGGCCTATGGCGACCATCCCTATGGCACCTATCAGTCCGGAACACCTGAAAGTGTGGCGTCCTTGACGCGTGATGACCTTGAGACTGCTTTGGCGGACGCGATTGCGTTGGATCGGATATATGTCGCTGCTGTTGGCGACATTTCGGCGGGTGATCTTAGCCAGCTATTAGATAGGCTTTTCGACGGATTGCCTGCCAAGGGGGCACCGCTGCCAGAGCGCGCAGAATTTTCTTTGACAGGTGGGACCACCGTGGTGCCATTTGACACGCCGCAGTCCGTCGCCATGTTCGGGCAGGTTGGTATTACGCGTGAAGACCCCGACTTCTTTGCGGCCTTTGTGCTGAACGAAGTTTTGGGCGGGCGCAGTTCGAACTCGCGCCTGATGAACGAGGTGCGCGAGAAACGCGGCCTGACTTATGGCATCGGGACATATCTGGCCGACGCTGATCTTTCCGAAACGATTATGGGGCATTTTTCCAGCCAAAACGGGTCGATGGCTGAAGCCATTCAGGTCGTGCGGGCAGAATGGGCCAAGATAGCCGAAGACGGCATCACGCAGGACGAGCTGACAGCCGCCCAAACCTATTTGACCGGGTCGTATCCGCTGCGGTTCGATGGCAATGCCACGATCGCGAACATCATGGTATCGATGCAGATGGAAGACCTGCCGACCGATTACATCGCCACGCGAAACGATCAGGTGATGGCTGTCACGTTGGACGATACAAAGCGTGTGGCAGCGAGATTGTATGACCCGAACGCACTGCATTTTGTGGTCGTCGGCCAACCTGATGGCGTTGTATCAAATTAACATGGATTGCCCCGTGAGGAGCGAATTCACAATGGTCGAATCGGCGCTGTACATGCTAGGTTTTGTGGCATGTCCGTGGATAACCCCCAAATAAGCCCGGTGCGGCTCCCTGACCGCCGTTCGGGCGTTCTCCCTGTCATCCGCCAACTGGATGATGCCGCGATCAACCGGATTGCGGCGGGCGAGGTTGTGGAGCGCCCGGCTTCCGCCGTGAAAGAGCTGGTGGAAAACGCGCTGGATGCAGGTGCCACGCGGATTGACGTGACCTATGCGGATGGCGGCAAGACCATGATCCGCGTCACCGACGACGGCTGCGGAATTGCCCCAGATGATTTGCCACTGGCGATGTCACGCCATGCCACGTCGAAAATTGACGGCTCGGATTTGCTGGATATTCACACGTTCGGGTTTCGCGGCGAAGCGCTGCCGTCGCTTGGTTCGGTTGGTCGGTTGACCATCACGTCGCGGGCCGATGAGTTCGATGCCGCAACGATCCGCGTTGCTGGCGGTGATGTTAGCGCTGTGAAGCCAGCAGCCTTGTCCGGCGGCACGGTGGTCGAACTGCGTGACCTTTTCTTTGCGACGCCCGCGCGGTTGAAATTCATGCGCACCGACCGGGCCGAGGCACAGGCGATCACCGACGTGATCAAGCGCCTTGCGATGGCTGAACCACATGTGGGGTTCACTTTGCGCGATGTATCGGGCGGCGGCGATGGCCGTGTGACCTTCCGGGCTGACCCCGAAACCGGCGATATGTTCGATGCGCTTGGCGGGCGACTTGCAACAATCCTTGGCCGCGAGTTCAGCGAGAATGCCATTCAGATCGACGCCGAGCGTGGCGGGTTGCGATTGACTGGATACGCGGCGCTGCCGACCTATTCACGCGGGGCTGCTGTGGCGCAGTTTCTGTTCGTCAACGGTCGTCCTGTAAAGGATAAGTTGCTGACTGGTGCGCTGCGAGCTGCTTATTTTGATTTTCTCAGCCGCGACCGACATCCGGCGGCTGCGTTGTTCATTTCGTGTGATCCTCATCTGGTGGATGTAAATGTGCACCCCGCAAAATCCGAAGTCCGGTTCCGCGAACCCGGCATAGCGCGTGGGTTAATTGTGTCTGGCCTGCGCCATGCACTGGCGAGTGCTGGACACCGCGCCTCGACGACCGTCGCGGGGGCAACATTGGGTGCGATGCGCCCCGAACAGACCCAGCCCCGCGTCTATCAGATGGATCGGCCGGGCACGGGCGCAATCCGTGAAGCCTATGCTTCGCAAGCGCCTGCCACTGACATGCGCGGCTTTGCCGAGATGTCCACGCCCTCGGCGCGCTACGACCCGGTTGTCGATGCCCTTGCTGATACGCCGCAAGAGGCGCTGCCCCTTGGGGCGGCCCGCGCGCAGGTGCATGAGAACTACATCATTGCGCAGACCGAGACCGGGATGGTGATCGTCGACCAGCACGCGGCGCATGAACGGCTGGTTTACGAGAAGCTCAAACGACAGATGGCGGAGAACGGCGTGGCCCGGCAGGCGCTGCTGATCCCTGAGATTGTCGAGCTGTCGTCCGGCGATGTGGCGCGGCTGTTGGAGGTGGCGGAAAACCTCGCCGCCATGGGGCTGGTTATTGAACCCTTCGGTGGTGACGCGATTGCCGTGCGCGAAACCCCCGCCATTCTGGGCGAAATCAACGCGACGGCGATGATCAAGGACGTGCTGGACGAACTGGCGGACCTTGGCGATAGCAATAAAGTGCAGGCCAAGATCGAGGCGGTCCTGTCCCGCGTCGCCTGCCATGGCTCGATCCGTTCTGGCCGCTGGATGCGACCTGAAGAAATGAATGCGCTGTTGCGCGAGATGGAGGCGACGCCCCATTCGGGCCAGTGCAACCACGGGCGCCCCACTTACGTCGAGCTTAAACTTGCAGATATCGAAAGGCTGTTTGGACGCACATGATCCAGATTGGTGACACCATATATGACCTTTCTGACCCGTTGGTTTTGGTGACCATCGGCGGGGCGGCTTTGGCTGTTCTTATGTTCATCCTGCTGATTGTCGTGGTGCGCCGCGCAGGCCGGTCTGCGCGTGTGGCCGAAGATATGGCGCGCCAGATGGGTGGTCTGGGGCAGGCGGTGCAGGTGTTGGGCGCTGGGCAGGATCAGCTTTCCGGTGGATTGCGCACCGTGTCGGATGCGCAGGCGACCGGACAAACACAGGTTTTGCAGGCGATGGAAAGCCGTCTAGCCCATGTTCAGCAGCAGATGAACGACCGCCTGCACGACAACGCAATGAAATCCGCGCGCGCCATGTCCGAACTGCAAGATCGCATGAAGGAAAGCCTTCAGGGCAACACGGTGAAAACGACCCAAAGCCTGACGCAGTTGCAGGAACGGCTGGCGGTAATCGACAAGGCGCAGGACAATATCACACGGCTGTCTGGCGACGTGCTGAGCCTTCAAGATATTCTGTCGAACAAGCAGACCCGCGGCGCATTTGGGGAAATCCAGCTGACCGACATTGTGTCCAAGGCGCTGCCGAAAGACAGCTATGACCTGCAACAGACACTTTCGAACGGGAAGCGCGCGGATTGTCTGATCCACCTGCCGAACCCTCCGGGGCCAATCGTGATCGACTCCAAGTTTCCGCTGGAGGCCTATGAGGCGCTGCGCAAAGCCGACACGCAATACGAGCTGAACGAGGCCGCCAAGGCGATGAAGGTCGCGGTGAAAGCCCACATCAAAGCGATTTCCGAGAAGTATATCCTTGAAGGCGAAACCGCAGACGGCGCGTTGATGTTCCTGCCGTCCGAGGCCGTCTATGCCGAGCTTCACGCCAACTTCCCCGAACTGGTCCGCGAAGGGTTCGAGGCGCGCGTCTGGATTGTCTCGCCCACCACTTGTATGGCGACCCTGAACACTATGCGCGCGATCCTGAAAGACGCGCGGATGCGCGAACAAGCGGGTGAGATCCGAAAGATGCTAAAGAACCTACACCGAGACGTCGAGCTGGTGGTCGAACGCGCGGGCAAGTTAGAGAGCCACTTCGATCAGGCCCGGCGGGATGTTGAGGGGATTACGACGGCTGCAGAGCGGGCGGGGAAGCGTGCGGCACGGTTGGATAACTTTGATTTTGAGGAACTGTCTGACGGGGCCGAGAATGTGGTGCCGATTGGGAAGGGGTGAGTGTATCTTGTGTTGGTTCTGAATGTCCGCATTGAGCCCACACTGTGAATTCGAACTTTGTGTTGCGAGCGCTCGCAGCACAAATAATGCTGCATCTGCTCAGTTGCCGGTGTCGCGATGCAGCAAAGAAACCGGTCAGTCATACGAACCGCCGCGAGCATGAAATGGCCAATTAACACACTGCGGACATGGCTCAATTCTGCGCGCCTGCATCGTGGCCCGCGAAGATCGCGTTTTTTCTTTGTAAGGCAATCGGGCGGATGTTGCGTTCAACGGCATTAGCCGTCAGAACTACGCGGTATTCTTGCGAGGAACTCATTTGTAGCATCCATAGAGATACTCCCTTCAAATCTATGAAGGGTCGGAATCGCAGAATAAAGTCATCACTGAAAGGTGGGGTCTAATCTGCGCTTACAATAGATCTGGAAAGGGTTGAAGCTATGTTTCGGAAGTCATTAACGGCATATCTACGAGACCACAATTTGGGGGCGAACTGATAGGTGCTCATTGACGGGTCGCCACAAGAGTGGCGCTTATAGGCTCCAGGACAAATGTATCCGCGTGAGCCAGTGATGCAAATGTGGTCAGCGTCTCGTGCGGAATGACACTCATCAATGCGGCGAACTTAGTGTGCGTAGTTCCATCCAATGTATCCACTTTTGATATGTCTACCACTCGGACACCGTTTGCTGCCGCAAGAGATTGAACTCGGGGATCGTTTATATCTGTTGTTCCCACTCTGCGACGTGATCCCGCCAGCCGTTCCGAAAGCCGCAAAACGCGATCATCTGGAGAAACGAGCAGAGTCATCGGCGGGTTCAGCTCGCCAATGGTTTGTATCTGACGGCGAAAGACATCTATGTCGATATCCGGCGCGGCCAGTACCACATTTTCCAAACGTTCGATTACCCTGTCCTGGCCGCTTAGCCTGAGCTGGCGTAGAGCCTCGGCGACAAGAAAGCCGCCCATGCTGTGCCCAAACAAGGTGATGTTTCCGACTGCCGGGTCGGCAGCGGCAATCGTCAGCAGTTCAACCAGATCGTCCCGCGAATAGGTGACAGCATCCTTATCGGCGACATAGCCCGTCATGGATGCGGCAGACGGCCAGGCAAAGAGGATGGGCAATTCCTCTAGGTTTCCGTCGACAGAAATTTGCGCCAGCCGGAACAGGGATTCCGCGAAGTTATAGTTATAGCCATGAACAAAGATCAAGACATCGCGCTTGCCTGTGACGTTGGTACCTCGACTGGATCGCAATAAGCCAACATCCAACGTAAATTCTGGCAGAACCGTTCGATTTGTCACGGCAAAGCTAGTCTGTAGGTCCGGTTGGGACACTGGCCATTCAATCTGTGTGACATTGTGAATTGGTGGGATGGAGATCGTGAACGCTTCATAGTTGAGCGCGGGTGCTCGAACGTCGGAGTAGCTGCCTGTGCTGATATCTCGTGCGCGTGTCGTGGCAACGAGAAGGCTCACGCTTTGAGCCGTAGTGTCGTCTTCAGCGACAACTGACAGCGTCTCTGGTCCGAGTCGTAGTGCACAACCAGCCGCCGCAAGGAACAGCAAAATAGGAAGCAACCGGGTCAAAGGGTTGAAATCATTGCGTTGGGGAAGGATCACTCAGTGTATTCCTCGTGCTGTAAAATTTAAGGTCTATCCGTCACGTTCCGTATTCTACATGGATGCCCTGACACTGTGAGAACGTTGTTTGCTGGCGCACTCCACACATCTGTAATGGTCATCCGGACAAACTCATTGAACGACGAAACAGCGCGAGGCTCGCGAGGAAAAACCCGGTGCCCAATCCGGCCATCAACGACAATTCGAACCAGACTGCACTTGGACCGGCCCCCCTGAACACAACCGCCTTAGCGAATGCCAGAAAGTGCCGTGACGGCAAGACCATGGTCAGTCGTTGCACGATGTCTGGCTGGCTTTCGACCGCGCCCATGCCGCCCGACAGCATGATGATCGGGATCACGACCATAATCACCAAAAGTGCGAATTGCGCCATGCTACGCGCCAAAGTGCCCAGAAACATTCCGATTGCGGCAGCGGCGGCCAGATAAATCGCAGTTCCGGTCAGAAGCAAAGGAATCGATCCCGCCACCGGCACCTGCAACACCTGCTGAACAACGAAGAACAGCGACAGCGTGAAGGCCGCCAGCACCACGACGACATTGGCCAGCACCTTCGATAACGCGATCTCGAAGGGCGTCAACGGCATCACCATCAAATGCTCGATGGTGCCCTGCTCGCGTTCGCGCAGCATTGCGGCCCCGGTCAGCGCAATGGTCAATAGCGAGAGCTGGTTCAGGAGCGAGGACACCGCCTTGAACCAGACCGGGTTGCCATTGACGTTGAAGGCGCGGCGCAGTTCCAACTGCAAGGCTGCCTCTGGCGCGTCTGGGCTGCCGGAGAGAAAGGCGCGAGTTTCCGACAGCAGGATGTTGGCGATGTAGTCGGTGCCAAGTTGCGCCTGGCTGACCGCCGTCGCGTCAACCTCAAGCTGCGCGGCGGGCATCAGACCCGCGATCACATCCGCCTCAAAACCAGGCGGAAAGCTGAGGACAAACATGATCTGCCCCGCGTCCATTTCAGGCCTTACCTGATCAGGTGTTATCATCACCGGCGGTTGGAACCACGGGGGGCCAAGTGCGTCGGTGAGTTGCCGGGTCAACGCAGAGCTGTCCTCGTCAAGAATGGCGATGGCTGCGTTATAAACCGTGTCTCCGGCCCCGCTGGCCTCGAGCATCACGGCGACAACAAACGACCACATGATCAGGATCACCATCACCGGATCGCCGAGCACACTTTTCAGCTCTTTACCTGCGAGCCAGAAGATATTTGTCAGCCTTCGCATGATCACTTCTCCTGCTTGCGCAGGGCCAGAACGGCCAACAAGGTCAGGACCGGTCCAAAGGCGGCCAGACGCAGCAGGTGCCCCGACAGTTCAGACAGGCCGAGCCCCTTGGTAAAGGTGCCGACGCTGATGCCCATATACCAAGTGGTCGGCCAGAACGTGCCCATGATCCGCGCCGCACCTTCAAGCGAGGAAACGGGCGTGATCATGCCGGAGAATTGCAGCGTTGGCATTACCGAAAGGATCGCCGCCGCGAAGACCGCCGTCACCTGCGTGCTGGTCAACATCGATACGACAAGACCGTAACCTGTCGCCGCCACCGCATAGAGCAATGCGCCCAGCACCAGCGCCGCAGGATCACCCTTGAGCGGCACACCCAGCACGGTCACCACAAGCGCAGTTAGGATCACGAAATTGAGCAGCGTGATGCCGATATAGACCAGTTGCTTGCCGATCAGGAATTCGGCGCGGGTGGTCGGCGTGACATAAAAGTTGGTGATTGTGCCGATTTCTTTTTCACGCGCCACGCTGACCGCCATCAGGATCGCTGGGAACAGCAGCAGCAATAGCGGCGGGATCGACGGGCCGATTGCGGGCAGGCTTTCCATCGCCGGATTGTACTGAAAGCGCGGGATCAGTTGCGCGGGCGCAGCCGCCGCTTGCGATTGGGACATGGCCAGCACGTTCAGCGCCGGGGTCGATTGCGCATCGCTGGACAGGATACTTGCTTGTGCGCCTTCGACATAGCTTTCCACCGTGCCTGCACGGTTGGTGTCGGACCCGTCGATCAGGGCAGCAATTTCGGGCGACTCGCCCCGCCGCACCATCCTGCCGAAATCCGGCGGGATTTGCAGCGCAAGCGCCAGTTCTCCACTCGCCATGCGGCGGTTCAGCTCGTCGTTGTCTGAAATCGGCGGGCGTTCGGAAAACCAGGCAGAGTCCTGAAAACCCGACAAATAGGCGCGGCTTTCGGGGCTTCGGTCAAGATCGAAGGCCGCGAAGGGGATATTGCGCACCTCTTGCGAGATGCCGAAGGACATGATCAGCAGCAAAAGCGCAGAGCCGACAAAAGAAAACACCAGTCGCACCGGATCACGCCGCACCTGCATCGCTTCGCGGGTGGTGAATGCCAGCATACGCTGGATGCTGAACCGCGACGCGGGTGTGTCATGCTTTTGATCATTGCTCACGGTTAACAGGCCCTCATCTGCCGGGGCCTCAGCTGGTTGAGCGTCTAGCATGTAAGCAATGAAGGCATCCTCCAGCGTCTCGACGCCACGTCCCGCAATCAGCGCCTTGGGAGCATCCGACACCAGAACCTTGCCGGCATGCATCAGGGAAATGCGGTCGCAGCGCATGCCTTCGTCCATGAAATGGGTCGAAATAAAGATCGTCACCCCGTCGCGGTGCGCCAGTTCCAGCAGCATCTCCCAGAAGGCGTCGCGGGCCTGCGGATCGACGCCTGATGTCGGCTCGTCAAGGATCAGGATATCGGGACCGTGGATCACCGCGACCGCCAACGACAGGCGCTGTCGCACACCCAGCGGCAGCGATGCGGCGCCCTGATCGAGATAGGGCTCAAGCCCGAAGCGTGGGACCAATTCACCCATCCTCTGCGCGGTGAGCTCACTGCCGAGGTGAAACAGCCGCGCGTGCAAGAGCAGATTTTCGCGCACCGTCAACTCGCCATAAAGCGAGAAGGATTGCGACATGAAGCCGACGCGCCGACGCGCATCGAGGTTCTGCGCGTCCACGGGTTTGCCAAAGATCCACGCCTCTCCTGTCGTGGCGGGTGTGAGCCCGGTCAGCATCTTCATGGTCGTGGTCTTGCCGCAGCCGTTAGAGCCGAGAAAGCCGAAAATCTCGCCGCGCGCGATCTCGAAGCTGACAGAATCGACAGCAGTGAAATCGCCAAATCGTTTGGTCAGATTTTCGGCGCGAATGGCAGGAGGGCCCGTCTCGGTTGCGGTTGTAGGGGCAGGCTGAGGGGTTACTCCTGGCCCCTTGCTCTCGCCGCCAAGCAACGCCACATAGGCGGCCTCGACAGTTCCGGTTCCAGTGCGCTCCATAAGTTCGGCGGGGCTGCCAGTCGCCAGGATATTGCCCGCATCCATCGCCACCAGATGACCAAAGCGCGCGGCCTCTTCCATATAAGCAGTGGACACCAGCACGCTCATGTCGGGGCGGTCGGCGCGGATCGTGTCGATCAAATCCCAGAACTGGCGACGCGACAACGGGTCAACGCCAGTCGTCGGTTCATCCAGCAACAGGAAATCGGGATCGTGGATCAGGGATGCACACAGGCCCAGCTTTTGTTTCATCCCGCCCGAGAGCTTGCCTGCGGGCCGGTCCATGAACGGCGCAAGACCGGTGGCGCGGGTCAACCGCGAAATCTGTGCTGCGCGTTCGGCCTTGCCCAGCCCGAACAACTTGCCGAAGAAATCCAAGTTCTCCTGAAGGCTGAGGTCGTGATAAAGATTGCGCCCCAGCCCCTGCGGCATGAATGCGATCCGCCGCCCGACATCGGCCCGGTGAGCGGCACTGGCCATGTCGCCACCCAAAGTCTCAACGCGGCCGGCCTGTAACTTTTTGGCCCCGGCGATCAGCCCCATAAGGGTTGATTTTCCCACCCCATCCGGCCCGATCAGCCCGACCATTTGCCCTGCGGGGAGGTCGAGCGTCACATCGCGCAGCGCCAGCACCTTGCCGTAGTGGTGTTTCACCCCCGCCAGCCTTGCGGCTATCAGAATTGGGGCGTCAGCCGTAGTCATCGGTCAGTTCCCGCCATCCGCGCCATCCTGCAGCGCTGGCAGGACTGTTGCGACCGGTGGCGTCAGCCCTTCGGGCCAATCGGGAACAGAGCCGTCGGGCCCTGCCAGGCGCACCCAAGCCACACCACGCACCCCGGTTTTGACCTGCGCGAGGCGTTCGGCCACCAGCTCTTGCGGAATGCGCACACGGATGCGGAACATCAGGCTTTCGCGTTCTTCAACGGTTTCGACCTGTTTCGGGGTGAATTGCGCCTGCGGGGCGACGAAACTGACCAAAGCTGGTACTGCGATATCGGGCATGACGTCGACCACGATCCGCGCCTCGTCACCCAAACGCACCCTCGGGGCGGCGCTGGCGGGCAGGAAGAACTCCATATAGACATCGCCAAGGCTGACCAGTGTCAGCACCTTGCCACCCCCGCCCAGAACTTCGCCCGGCTGCGCAAGACGATAGAGAACACGCCCCGCCTGAGACGCATAAAGCGTGCTGTCGGCAATGCGCGCCTCGATTTCACGCAGGGCAGCGGTTTCGGCGTCAACAGCCCGTTGCTTGGCCACGACGCCAGCCTGTGCGGCGGTGCGGCCTGCCTCGGCCAGTTGCGCCTCGGTGCGGCGGATATCCAACTCTTCGCCGCTGACCACGCCGCGTTCATTCAGCGTTTCGGCGCGGGTAAGCTCGCTTTGCGACAACGCTAGCCGTGCCTCGGCTTCGGTCACCCCGGCCTGCGCGACGGCCACAGCCGCCTCGGCGCTGGCAACTGCTGCCTCGGCCCGCATTTTTTGCGCCTCCAACTCGGTTGTATCCATTACTGCCAGCACATTGCCGGGTTGCACCAAATCACCCTCGCGCACGGTGATTTCCGAAACCCGCCCGGCCAGACGGGTGGAAATGTCGACCAGATCGGCTTCGATCCGTCCATTGCCACGGGCAAACCCTTCAGGCGGCAGATCGCTGGGTTCCAACAAGACCTTCCAACCGGCGTAGCCCAGAAAAGCCGCCAGCACGGCGAACACGAGAATAATGGAAATCTTACGTGACATAACTTAGGCAACTCCTTCGGGGTCATTTTGCGGTGCGTCCGGCGGCTGGCCATGATAGAAATCAAGTAACGCCGCTATCGCCTGATCTGCCGTTTCGACTAAGGTGAACAACTGGCGATCCTGCGGAGAAATCATACCCTCGGCGACGAGGTAGTCGAAATCCACCGCCCGGTTCCAGAATTCCAGACCGAACAGAACGATTGGCAGCTTTGGCACCTTGCCAGTCTGCACAAGGGTCAGAACTTCGAACACCTCATCCATGGTGCCAAAGCCGCCCGGAAACGCCACAAGCGCCTTTGCCCGCATCAGGAAATGCATCTTGCGCAAGGCGAAGTAGCGGAAGCGGAAAGCAAGATCAGGGGTTATAAATGGATTTGGCGTCTGTTCGTGTGGCAACGTGATATTCAGCCCGGCCGAACGCGCGCCCACGTCGTATGCACCAAGGTTTGCCGCCTCCATGATCCCCGGGCCTCCGCCGGTCACGACTACAAAATCACGCCGATCTTCTTGTTGAAAACGCAACGATACCAATTCGGCAAAGCGCCGGGCCTCGACGTAGTAGCGCGACAGCCGCACCTGACGTTCGGCTTGGGCAACCTCCCGCTGGCCTTTCGGGCTCGCGGGGTCGCCTTGCGCCTGCGCGTCCTTTAGCTGCCTTTGCGCGGTGTCCGGTGAGACGATGCGCGCGCTCCCCATTACGACAACCGTTGAGCGGACGTCATGGCGACGCAAAGCGCGCTCGGGTTTGATCAGTTCGAGCTGCAAGCGCATGGCCCGTAGGTCATCCTGTTCCATAAGGTCGGCGTCCTCGTAGGCGAGGCGATATGCCGGATTTTTCTGGATGGCTTCGGCCAATACCTTGCGTTCGTCTTCGCTGATCATTGTTGACCTCTGAGGAGGTCGACTTTCGATCCAAGCTCCGGCACCGAAACTTTCCAGCCCTTGTCCGTACGCAGTTTCTCGGCGAATTCCTGTGCTGTATCGGCCTCGCCATGCACCACAAATGTCTGTTTGGGAGACGTCTTGAAACCATCTGCCCAAGCAAGCAATGCGGTGCGATCAGCATGGGCCGAAAACCCGTTCAGAGTGTGAACAGCGGCTCGCACTGGTACGTCTTTGCCAAACATGCGCACCTGTCTTGCACCATCCACAAGACGTCGTCCCAATGTACCCTTTGCCTGAAATCCCGTGATCAGGATCACGCTTTCGCGTCGGGGAAGGTTTTCACGCAGATGATGGCGGATACGCCCGGCAGTGCACATGCCGCTTGCGGAAATAATGATCGCACCAGAGCGAATCTGGTTGAGCGCTTTGGATTCCTCGACGCTGGCCGTGAACTTCAGATATGGCAAATCGGAACCAATCCTGTGCCACCCAGCCAGTTTTGTTGCCTGCTCGTCGAACAATTCCAGATGCTGGCGCGTGATCCGGGTGGCTTCTGTGGCCATGGGCGAGTCCACAAAAACCATCAAGTCATGCAACCGTCCCTCGCATGTTAGCCGGTGTAGATGGTAAAGAACCTCCTGAGTTCGACCAACCGCGAAGGCGGGCACGATGATGTTGCCTCCTCCGGCATGGCGCGTGTGCTCAACGATGTCGATCAACTCCTCAACTGTCGAAGTTTGATCCTTGTGATCGCGATTTCCGTAAGTGGATTCGATCAACAGAAAGTCGGCCTCCTCGATGATGGTCGGATCGCGCAGGATTGGTCGCCCTGGCTGGCCCAGATCCCCGCTGAACACGATCTTTGTGGTCTTACCGCTTTCAGTGATCCAGACCTCGATAATGGCGGAGCCCAGAATATGTCCGGCATCCCGGAAACGGCAGCGCACCGCAGGGTGCGGATCATGCTTGTCGTCATAACCAACCGCCTGAACCTGGCGCAGGCATTCCCGCGTGTCTTGCATCGTGTAGATCGGCGCAGATGCTGCTGTCGTCTTGCCGCGACGGGACCTGCGTTTGGCCCTCTCAGCGTCAGCTTCCTGAATATGAGCGCTGTCTGGCAACATGACCCCAAGCAAATCTGCGGTGGCCGACGTCGTATAGATCGGACCTTTGAAGCCCGCGCGGGTCAGTTTGGGAAGCAGACCGCTATGATCAATGTGGGCATGGGTTAGAAGCACGAAATCGATCTTTTTGGCATCAAAACCGAACGGCTGGCGGTTGCGCGCCGGAGCTTCGCGCCCGCCTTGCACCATGCCACAATCCACCAGGAATCGCAGGCCCTTCGTTTCCATGAGATAGCAGGATCCGGTCACTTCCTGTGCTGCGCCCATAAAATGCAAATTCATGACGTAGTCCTTCCTGTCTCCGCCATGTCCTGCTTGGTCGCTATACCGCGCTGATAGATGGCGAACACGCGCGGCGCGTCGGCGCGCATCCTTTCCATATCCCCCGACATAAGGGATTGCATGACCAGCCCCTGAATGGTGCCAATGAACAGTGTGGCTGCAGCCTGACTATCCAGATCCTCGGCCAGTTCGCCGCACGCCTTTCCGGCCTCGATCAGGTGGTTCAGGCGCACCCCATATTGCTTCATCATCGCGCGCGCCAAGCGTTTCGCTGGCGTCGGTTTCGCCCCCTGAAGCTCACCGAACAACATGCGCGGTGCTCCGGGGTGTTCTGACACAAAGGCAACGTGGGCCAAAAACATCGAGCGCATCGCTGCCAGCGGCGACTCAATTCCTTCGGCCGCCTTGTCGATCCTTGCCATCAGGCGATTGGCCACCCACTTCATCACCGCCTGCCAGATCGCCTCCTTGTTGGGGAAGTGGCGAAACAGGGCACCTTGCGTGAGGTGCATGTGTTTGGCGATGGCCGCCGTGGTGATGTCGCCCGGGTTGGTCGTCGCTGCAAGTTCGATCACTGCTTCGACGGTGACATTGCGGCGCTCTTCGGCGGGCAGGTTCTTTGACTTGGTGTGTGCTGTCATTACGGCAACTCCACCCGCCAGACTGCAAGTGCAAGCCAGCCCATTGCGACGACCATGGAAGCCCCGCCAACAATGACAAAGAGCGGCGGTGCGCCGATCAGCACTTCTGCCAGTATCCCGAGAGGCATGAGCATACCTGCCAGCGCCAACCAAGAAATCCATCGGCCAGATGCAGCGGGCAGCGGCAGGCGCAAAAGCACCAGACCGACCGCGATGTTGAGAAGCGCAAAAAGGTTGCCATGCGCGTGCGCCAAGCGCGATTCGAAATGCACCCCGACGCCGTAATCAGCGATCCACTGCTCTTTCCCCGGCGCAAAATCGCGCAGGAAGATCAACACGAACCCATAAAGCATGAAGAGGGTCAGAAACAGAAACCCTGTGACAATGTTGGATTTTCCAGTGTGCATCACGATCTCCGAATTCTGAATGCGGACCAATCCCCGCCGATAGCCGGAGTATGTCTTGAAATTTGATAGTAATCAATTACTATCTTCTGGTGAGTCGCGCAGACACGACAACAGATGATACGCAGGTCGAGCCTTCATCCTGCCGATCGGGTGGTCAGAAAGGGACAGCAACCATGGACAGAAACGGCGAGCATCAGGTCACCCAATTGCACGCGGATGGCAAAGGCAGTCGCTCTTCAAAGGCAGTGGCAAAGGGCAACATTCGCAAACCAATTGCGATGGTAAGGCCCATTTCAGCGCCCGATGGTGACGCTCCTTCTCCCGCGAAATCGACTGGAGCGTCAGGTCGGAAACCACATGAAAATGGTCCGACCACCTCATTGCACGACGCGATGAACCACACCGCTCAAAGCGCCATTTCACGCGTCACCCACGGGCTGTCACCCGCTGCGCTTATGGGGGCGTGGTTCGATTGGGCCACCCACATCGCCGCCGCCCCTGGCAAGCAATTGCAACTGGTCGAAAAGGCCGCTGACAAGGTCCGCCGCCAAACCCGTTTCGCAATCAATTGCGCGACAAAACCCCACAATTCGGCCCCCTGCATCACGCCTTTGCCACAGGATAACCGTTTCAGCGACGACGCTTGGCAAATGAAGCCGTTCAACATGATCTATCAGGGCTTCCTGCTGCAACAGCAATGGTGGCATAACGTTGTTACGGACGTTCCCGGTGTCACGGGCCAGCACGAGCGCGAGTTACAATTCCTGACGCGGCAGCTGCTCGATATGTATTCGCCATCCAATTTCCTGCCAACCAACCCCGAGGTTTTGCGCAAGACCCGTGAAGAAGCTGGTCTAAACCTGATCCGGGGCATGCAGAACCTCGTCGAGGACGCACAAAGCGTCATGACCGGCGCATACGCGACAGGCGCAGAGGATTTTCAGCCGGGTCGGGACGTTGCGGTGACACCGGGCAAGGTGGTTTACCGCAACCGGTTGATCGAGCTGATCCAATACGCCCCACTCACGGACACAGTGCGCCCCGAGCCGATCCTCATCGTTCCAGCCTGGATCATGAAATACTATATCCTTGATCTGTCACAGCAAAACTCGATGGTGCGGTATCTCGTGGAGCAAGGCTACACGGTCTTCATGATCTCGTGGAAAAACCTCGACGAAGATGATCGCGAACTGACGATGGAGGACTACCGTCAACTGGGCGTGATGGCGGCGATCGAGGCCATTCAGGCGATCGTGCCGGATCAGAAGATCCACGCAACCGGCTATTGCCTTGGCGGCACCCTGTTGGCCATTGCTGCTGCGGCAATTGCGCGCGGAAAAAACGACCCTTTTGCGTCGTTGACACTGCTCGCCAGTCAGGTCGATTTCACCGAACCCGGCGAGTTGCAGCTTTTTATCAACGAAAGCCAGCTTGCCTTTCTCGACAGTGTTATGTGGAAACAGGGCTATCTCGACACGACCCAGATGGGTGGTGCTTTCCAGATGCTCCGTTCAAATGATCTGATCTGGTCGCGCGCGGTTCGGGAATACCTGATGGGCGAGCGTCAGCCGATGAACGATCTTATGGCGTGGAATGCGGATGGTACACGCATGCCCTATGCGATGCATTCGGAATACCTGCGCAAACTGTACCTGAACAATGATCTGTCCGAAGGGCGGTTTCAGGTCGAGGACCGCCCGGTCGCACTTTCCGATATCCGCGCCCCGATCTTTGCGGTCGGAACGGTGAAGGATCACGTCGCGCCTTGGCATTCAGTCTACAAGATACACGCACTCACCGATACCGACGTGACGTTCGTGCTGACCAGTGGCGGGCATAATGCGGGTATCGTCTCGGAGCCGGGCCACCCGCGCCGCAGCTATCGGATCGGCAGCAAAGACGCGATGGATCGCTATGTCGACCCAGAAGCATGGCAAACGGAAACAGAGGCACAGGACGGATCCTGGTGGGAGGCTTGGGATCAATGGCTTGGATCAAGTTCGGGCAAGCGAATAGCGCCGCCGGATATGGGAAATGCAAAAACGGGCTATCCCGTCCTCACCGATGCACCAGGCACATATGTCTTTCAAAAGTGACCCCAGCGGGCAATGCCCGTATTTGAACAAAGGATAGGAAAATGGCTTCAAAGCGAAATACCAGCCTTATGGTCGCTGCGATCGTGGCGCTTGCATTTGGTGCGCTCACAGTGCTTTCGGGCGGTCGTGCCTTGTTCGGTAGCGCCGAGGCACAGGCCGCAGTGGGCAATGCGGTACCCTTTGTGCTGTGGTTCAACTTTCTGGCCGGGTTTGCCTATATCCTCGCAGGCATCGGGCTGTTTTTACGGCACTCGCCTGCCGTCTGGATTTCGATCGGCATTTTCGCGAGCACCGCTCTGGTAGCGTTGGCGTTCGCGGTCCACATGATGCAAGGCGGCGCTTTCGAGATGCGCACCGTTGGCGCGATGATCCTGCGCACGGGGGTTTGGGCGGGCATATCGGTTATCGCCTGGCGGCATATCAGGCAGGCTCAGGTCACCTGAGGCGAGGGGCAATCAATCCTCTTGAGCGGTCCTCGACAATATGTGCCACGCTACCAATGGGCTGCTCAAATATCCGGGCGACGGAAGGTATAACCACTATGCGGCCCCGCCACATCTTCTTCGCAGGAAGCGAGCAGCAGAAAAACCCGCTTCTCGATTGTTGATGTCAAACGCAGCGGATAAACGGTTTGAATTTCGCGGTCTACAACCTGGTCAATGGCCAGATTGGCGAACTTAGCTGCACCGCAGAACAAGCCGTGCTGCATTTGCGAATGGTTTCTGCGTGAGCGAAAGCTGCGACTGCACAAGTCCGGTTTGTCCCGCAATGTCGACGTTAGGGACACATAGGTTGTCGAGCTAAACACGCTCACCCTTCCCGCACCTCATTCAGTTCCATATGCCCCTCTGAACGGCCAAACACACGGCGGAGTATCGGCTCGAAGAACTCCAAGGGCTTCGTCGGATAGTTTGGGTCAAACGAGTTCTGGTCGTACTCGTGGCAGAATTTCACGCAGGCGTCATAGTGCGGGCTGTCTTTGTATTTTTCGCGCGCAAAGCGGTCTCCGCCAAGGTGGTGGTTGTAGTAGTAGCCTTGGAAAACGCAGTGGTGTTGCAAGATCCAGTGGGTGCGTTCGGACACATAGGGTTTTACGATGGCGGCGGCCAATTCGCCGTGGTTGAAGGGCGAAAGTGTGTCGCCCAGATCGTGCAGAAGGGCGGCGATGACAAGGTCTTCCGGCTCGCCTGCTTCATGGGCGCGCGTGGCCGATTGCAATGAGTGTTGGTAGCGGTTGATCGGGTAGGGCGTGTCTTCCTCGTCCAGCTCTTTCAGGGCATCAAGAAGACGGTCGGCGACGGCGTTTGCATAAGCCTCGTCATATTCCATGACGGCAAGGAAATCTTCCTTGGTGGCGTTCTCGAAACTTGTCCAAGTCGGTTTTGATTTGTCCAGCATGGCGGCCTCCCTTTCTTGAACCTTAACAAGAGATTGCCGCGATGGTGGTAGAAATTTGTGTTTGTGTCAGGTGAATTGATTCACCACGACCCCAATCCGGGACGGTTCTTATGTCGTTCCCCTCGCGACCCGACCGCATTGGTGCGGTGAACGCGCCTTTCAAATAGGGACATAATCGCACTGCACGCAGTGGTTGAAATGAGCTTGGATCCTTGTTAGCGTTCCAAACATCACGAGCAGTTTTCTAAAATTACGACCAAAGAACATTCGATGGCCTTTGTTCAGCTTTGGGGGGACTACCGATGTTATCAACGAAGCCGTTCTTTTACTGCCACGCCGTTTGCAATCGTGCATTGCTTGCTGCGACGTGTGGGACTTTCATTTCGTTGGTCTCGACGGCTTCTCATGCGCAAGATCGCGACCCTATGCTTTTGTATGATGCGAATGGGATCACGGTGCGTGGGCATCTTCAGTTCGGGTTGAACGCGGTCAGCGAACAAAATCTGTTCTGGAATTTTTCCGACACCGTCGCGCCCGGATCAGGTTTTGATCCAGATGCTGATTGGCTTGAGGTCTAAGTTAAGCCCGGTTTGAGCTTTGAGAAAACGCTCGACAGCGGTTCGGTGCTCTACGGCAAGGCCTCGGCAGTCGCTTCTTACACTTTGAGCACGGACGCTTACGACTTCGAAAACACAGGCCGTGCCACGTTGGAAGAGGCCTACCTTGGATTTCGGACCACGATCTCGAACGGCCTCTCTTTTGACGTTTCGCTTGGCCCGCGCGAGCTGAAACTTGGCACTGGTATGTTGATCGCGAATGGTGGGTCCAGCGGCTTTGAGCGCGGCGCGCTGAAATTCGGGCCCCGCAAAGCGTGGGAAATGGCAGCGATCGGGCGTGTCTCGGGTGGTGGTTGGACTGGGACGGCATTCTATATCGATCCCAATGAACGCCCTGCCAGTGACGGCAAAAACGAGCTTGCGGGGTTGGATGTCCGCTATGATGCGCCAGAGAGCGGTTTTCTTGGCGCGACTTATGTCAAAGTCCTGAACTCGGAGTCGCCATATATCCGCGCGGCTGCGGGAGGGGCGGGTGCGCCAACAGTTTTGCCGGGTGCGCGTGATGGAACAAACGCACTCAGCCTGTATGCCAAGACCAGCCCGCTTTCCGGCGCGCTTGAAAACTGGGTCTTTGCAGGCGATTTCGCCTATGAATGGAACGAAGCCATCGACCTTGAGGCGTGGGCCGGGCGGGTGCAAGTCGGCTACACATTCGCAGGACTGTCGTGGTCGCCAACGCTGACTTATTCCTACCAGACCTTTTCCGGGGATGATCCGAACACGACGACGCTCGAACGGTTCGACCCCCTTTTCTATGAAGGCTCACCTAGCGCGTGGGCGACAGGATCGAAATCATCGATGGTCTTCATCAATTCGAACGTGCAGTCGCACGGACTTGCCTTGAGAATGCAGCCCACAAAGAAAGATACTCTGACCCTGCGCTATGCACATATTCGAGCGAACGAGCTTCTGAGTCCCATCCAGTTTGGGCAAGCCACACGGGTTGACACGACGGGTGGGACAGCGAACGTGATTTCAGGCGTCACCAATGCACATTTGTCGGATGATCTTTTTCTGGAATACAATCGTATCATCAACCGAAACACGTTCCTGACAGCTGGTGTCAGCATCTCATTCCCTGGAAAGGGGATCCGAGACACCGTTGTAGGGGATGTTCCAAATTGGACCGGAGGATTCATTAATGTCGTTGTTAACTTCTAGCCTTTTTGCAGGCGCCATGGGCCTTGCCATCACACTCAGCTCTACCTCCGGCGCTCTTGCCCAATCTGCGCCGCTTTCAGCCCAGGAATCCGACCCCCGCGTTATGGGCTGGATGCAGGGCTTCCCACCTGCTGAGGACAAGATCATCACGCAGCCGGATTCTGTGTATTTCAGCTTTCCCAGACTGCGCTGGTCCGTCTGTCATTTGCGGGAGTTTTTACCCACAGAGGAGATCAGCCGAGGGCTAGATGCGCCGGTGCCGCTGGATTATCTGCCGCCGTCAGAATTTGCCGACATGCGTCAGGAAATCGATGCATTGACCTTCAAGCCAATAAACAGCGACGAAGCGATGTCTTGGGAAGCGTCTCTTTACGCGAACTACACTGACGGGATGTTGATCATTCATGAAGGTCGCGTGGTCTATGAACGTTATTTTGGATGCCTTGAGGAAGCCGGCAAGCACGCCATTATGTCGATGACAAAATCGGTTACCGGTCTTTTGGCCCAAATACTGGTCGAGGAAGGTGTCCTTGATGATACGCTTCTGGTTCGCGATATCATACCTGATATCGGCGACAGTGCCTTTGCAACGGCCACAGTCCGCGAAGTCATGGATATGACTACGGGTGTTCAGTATTCGGAAGACTACTCGGATCCGAACGCCGATATCTGGGTCTATTCCGCCGCCGCCAGTCCGCTGCCCAAAGCAGAAGGGTATGAGGGCCCGAACGGATACTGGGAGTATCTCCAACAAGTGAAGCCCGACGGCGAGCATGGCGCTCAGTTTCACTACAAGACAATCAATTCGGATATGCTGGGATGGATGATCAGCCGTGTGACCGGTAAGTCCGTGACCGAGCTCGCCTCAGAGCGGCTCTGGCGACCTATGGGTGCCGAGCAGGACGCATACCAGACTGTTGACGGAAAGGGCGTGCCTTTCGCGGGCGGCGGGATAACTGCCGGGCTCCGTGATCTAGGGCGGCTTGGGTTGCTCGTGTTGAATGCCGGTGTCGTAAACGGCGATCGGCTGTTCCCAGCCTCTGTGGTCGAAAAGATCAGTGCAGGCGGAGATCCGTCTAAGTTCGCTGGCTTCCCCACAATGCCAGGTGGTAGCTACACAAGCCAGTGGTGGTCATTCCATAACGACAACGGCGCGTTTGCTGCCCGCGGCGTGCACGGTCAAACAATCTATGTTGATCCGACAGCGAAGATGGTGCTGGTGCGCTTGTCGTCTTTCCCGCAAGCGCAGAACGGGTTTATCGATCCGACGTCGCTGCCAGCATATCAGGCCGTGGCGGATCACCTGATGGCGCGATAAGCTATGTCACATTCGACCGCCTCCAGAAGGGGGTCGAATGTATCACGGTGGCCAGCACTTGGGCCGCAGCCCATCGCATGGGGTGCTGTGAGTTGTCCGCAGGTCGCACTTGGCTTGGTCCAAACAGTATTCGCTGATTCGATCGGCGTTACTCATCCGCAACGCCGTCGTCTTGGTGAAGTATCCACAGGTTTTTGCCGGTCCGAACCAGATTGCGTCGCTTATTCGCAGGCTTTCCTTCGTTCAGAAGCTGGCTCAGGTCTGCGCCAACTTCTTCACTGTATATATGGTAAAGGTGACCGGTCGGACTTTCGGCCGGAAGGTCGCTGAGATCGATTATTTCCACGGCAGAAAGGTTGGACACATCGTTCCCTGTCTCACCCAGCCGTGGATAGCCATGTAGTTGAGCGGAAAGCGCAAGCGGTCGGTCCCCTGATGTGATGTATATCGTTATGTTGCCTACAATCGGTCGGATACGGGGCAGTATCCGTTCGAATATTTGGAAATCCATATCGGGCGCGAGCAAGACCACCTCATCAATCCGGATGTCAGGATTTCTGCTCGCAACTTCATAAAGAGCCAGAACGACTCCGCGTGCACCAAGGCTGTGCCCGGCAATACTTGTACGGTTGCCGCCAAATCTTCCTTCCATCTCCTCGATCGCATCTGCCAAATCCGGGATGCTCCAATAAAGGTCAGCTTCGTCATGCGTGTAATTGGTTAGTGCACCATCTGACGGCCAGCTGAACCAAAGCAAGCGCCCCGTAAGGCCAGCATTCTTTTGCAAAGTGGAAGCGCGCCGACAGCCTTTCTCGAAACTGATATTATAGCCATGAACGTAAAGCAGAGGCATGCCGCCCCCCGCCGAAATTTCCAATGCATCAAACACCGCATCGCGTCTTGCTTTTTGAACCCAATCAACCTTGAGGAGTTCTTCCCGGATATAGGCAGGTGAAGCTTCAGCGAGCGGTGATAGCAGATCGAGGTCCAATTCCCGGACTTTGCACCATCCAGCCTTCGGGTTGCTGCGCTCATCGCCAAAGGATTCTTCGGGAACATCAGAGCCGGTGTCATTTCTAAGTGTCAAAAAGGGAACGACCTCTTCCATATCTGTAGGTTGCGCAATCGAGGCAGACGGAGTCGCAGAGAAGGAACAGAAAATGACAGCCGCCAACTGAATAACCCAATACTTCAGGTCTTTCGCGCATCGTTTTTCTGAACGCGCCATCACAACATCCATTCGATCGGTAGCAAGCCAATAATTGTAATTGCGATCTGTTCGAGCCAAGTTGCCCCGGGTTCTTCTTGATAAATGACCGTTGAGCCGTCATTCAGCGGTTCCCGCCAGATCATCTTATCCTCGGGGGTTAAGCCCGGCTGATAACTTGCCAGCAACAACTGCCCATCAACGCCATCGCTTACATGGCGGGCCAGTCGCGGGCTTTCGATCAGGTATCCCATCTCGCAATTTAAAAGTGCTGAGCGCGGATCGAAGTTGAAGGACCCGATGAATACGCGTGCTCCGTCAACTGCAAATGTTTTTGCATGCAGGCTGGCACCTGACAGTCCGAAAGGTTGCTTCAGCACATCCGGGCTCTCAGCCCCACCGCGCAGTTTGAGCTCGTAAAGGCCCACACCGGCCTCTAGCAATTCACGGCGATATTTCGTGTATCCAGCGTGCACCAAAAGAACGTCTGTGGTATTCATGGCGTTGGTTACAATTCGGACATCCTTGCCCGACAACGCAATACTGGAAATCCAGTCTGTGCCACGTTCCCCGGGTACGAAGTATGCAGAAACAAGATCCAAGCGTGCCTCGATAGCGCCCAAGATGTTGCCAAGCCTTGTGATCATCAATTGCTCGCGTGTTGCGATGCCTTGGCCTTTGATCGGATCATCGGCAATCAATTGAACATCGGTCCATTCGTACAGCTTTTTTCGGGTTGAGTATCCGGCGGCACGATCGAGAACGGCCGCCAAAATCTCTACTGCGTCAGAACTGGCAGAGACCTCAGCGACCCGGGCATTAAACGCGTCAACGTCACCTGCTTTGCGAACGATTGACTCGACAGCGAACACGGATTGACTGTTCCAATACTGATCAAACATGTCCACTGTTTCGGCCACGACAGCACCCGCGACCGACACATCTAGGTCAACATAGAAACTGTCCTCGCCTACCCTGAAGTATTCGTCGCCGATGTTGCGTCCGCCAACAATCGCAACAGCGCCGTCGACAATGAAGGACTTGTTATGCATACGTCGGTTCATTCTCAGGAAATCAAAGGTATAGCCGGCATATTTTGGCGTGCGTACGGTTGATGGATTGAACAGTCGAATCTCGATATTTTCGTGTGTGTTCAAGGTGGCCATGATGTCGTCGAGGCCGGGCACACCATTGTCATCCAGCAGCAACCGCACCTTCACCCCTCTTTGGGCAGCTTTGAGCAGGGCGTCGAGCAACAAGATACCTGAGATGTCATCGTGCCAGATGTAATATTGCGCGTCGATTGATTGCTCGGATGCGCCGATGAGCAACAACCGTTCATAGAGGGCTTCCGGACCGCCCCTCAACGGAAGCACCCCGGTCAGTCCGGGATAGGCGGCGCTTTCCTCGCTGACGATGGACCCGATGGTTGTTGCAGAACTGGTTGGGATCGCAAACTGTGCAGCCCGATCAGAGATGTCCGGCAAGGGAAACAACATCCGTGCGATGCCGACGTACAATGTTGCCGCAAGCACCACCAATACCAGAAGTTTGAATATGCGTTTCATGCTCCCATCTTAGAATTTGCATCTCGCAAACTCAAAAGCAGAATGCTGGGCAGGGCTGTCAGGTAACGAAAAGTGGTTGCGGCAGGTGTATCCACCGATGTCGAAACAATCCTGCGCTACCTCACTCTGTGACCCTTTTTTGCCCATTCAGTCTGATAACAACGTCTCAGCTATCAGCTTGAAGAGCTTAAGGTCCTGATCGGTTATTCAGATGGGAACAGAGCTTAAGCAGGCAACAATGCGCGGGTTTACGCAGCCTTATCAGTGATCCACCACCTCGACATGCTGAGCCAGTTCCTTCACATGCCCCATCCAAGCCTCAATCATTTCAGGATCGGCGGTGGCTGCAGACACACCGGCTGGTGCGCTGCCTTCAAGGATCATGTCGATTGCCAACGAAACCGGGGTCGAGACAAGCCGCGCCATGGCAGTGCCGCGCGCGTCGCCCCAGGCATCCATCACATAAGTCTTGTGATAGACCTCGGCCCCGTCCTTTTCCGCCTTCAGCGCCACGCACATGATCACGCGGTCTGGCTCGCCTTGGTCGTATGAGTTTTCGTCCCAAAACTGGTCGGACATCTCTTTCAAACGTGCATCGCCTTCTTCGCCTTGCAGCGTTTCAACCTCGGAAAAAACATCTTTCCACGCCTCGGCCCATCCGTTCAGGCGTAGGGTGCCGCGCACGAACAGGTCGATATTCCAAGCGGGGTCAAAGTTGTATTCTTCTATGAATGGGATCGAGTCGCGGTTCGGGTAGACCTCGAAGCTTTCAGCATCAGGCAATGGAGCGTCGTAGCTGCTGATCGCGTCCCAGGGGCGGTCCACGTCAAAGGCTTTGCCATCCTTGATCGACCGCGAGGGCGAGCGGAGCGCTTTTAGAACTCCCAAAGGCGACCAGCTGAATTTGTACCGAAACGGGTTCGGCGCTTTTGGTACGCCACCGCAATAGGATATGAAGCTGAGCTTGTTGCCCACGTCATAAGCGTCCGACGCGCGATAGTCAGCCACCAGCCAGTGGGCCATCAGGTGGTCGATGCCCGGGTCCAGCCCGATCTCGTTCACGCAGGCCAGCCCCGCATCGCGGAAGTCTTCATCAAGCGCGCGCATTTCTGGTGTGATATAGCTTGAGGAAACAAAATGCGCGCCTTTCTGAAGGCAGCGTTGTGCAAGGGGCACGTGCAGATCGCCGGGCAACATCGAAACCGCGATGTCGCCAGGGGCGAGCGCTGTCGTGACGGCATCCAGATTGAAAGTGCGGATGTCGTTGGTCAGATCCCCGACGGCGTCACGCGCTTTGTCGACTGTTCTGTTCCAGACCACAACATTGCGGTCATTTTCGATCAGCCGCCGCAGGCCAGGGATAGCTGAGAGGCCGGTGCCACACCAATGGATTGTCATATCACGTGTTCCTTTCAGCCAAATTTCAGTTTTGCCGTGATGATCGAGCCAACCATCACCAAAGCAATTGCGTTTGCGATGACCATTGGCCATGCATCAAGCATAAGGCCATAAACCAACCACAACGCAATCGAGGCAAAGACCATTAGGTTCGTCGGCAGGGACAGGTCAGCGGTATGGCGCGTTCGCCAAGCCCGGACTGTCTGTGGCAGCCAGCAAATGGTGCTGATCACGCCCGCCGCGCTGCCGATCAGGGTTTCCATCTCAGATATCCTTCATGTGGGTTCTGAACGTCGCCTCGGCCCGTGCCCAGACGCCGGTCTCCGGATCAGTTAGAGTCAGAAGCGAGGGAAGCAGTTGCCCAGCATAGTCGATAGAACTTTCCAAGGGTAGCATAGACGGCAGATTGTCGATTGCCATCACATCGAGCACCGGGATATGCGCCACGCGCAGTGCCGGGGCGGCCCAACTGGTGGCTTTGTCGTAAACTGGCACCGGATTGTAGTCGCTGTCCGGGTCGCAGGCCACGTCGCCGATAGCGGTCAGCTTGCGATCTGCAGCTAACGCCTCGCGTGGCACAAATACAGGCGTTTGCGGCCCGGCAAGAATGCAGTTGATGAACAGATTGTGGTCAAGAATTTCGGGGAATGGCCCGCCGCTGGCGGTTTCGGCCATGTCCCATTTGGTAACCGCGACGCCTAATGCCTCCATCAGGTTTGAGGCACCTGTGCCAACCCGGCCAAGCGCACCAATGACGATGGCGTTTGGCCGTGGCGCGCCAGTGGCATCCAGTTCGGCTCGCAGTTCGTCCAGAAGGGCGTCTTTGTTCTTATAAGCGCCGACAGGTCCACAAAGTTCACCATGCTGCTGTGCTGCCCAGGCCTTCAACGTCACCGCGGCGCCCGCGAACCCGGCCCAATAGCCAAAAGCTGCCATGCGTCGTCCGTCCTCGCCCACCAGATATTCCAAATCATAGAGCGTGCCGCCCCCGGCCTTGAACCGTTCCAGTAATGCGCGGCCAGAATGCTGTCCTTTGAAAGCATGGCCAAACATGATGTGGCGATGGGGCAGGGGCGTGCCATCTTCAGGCAGCTCTTTCAGGCCGAAAATGATGGCGTCCTTCGGTGCATTGGGCCAGTTGTTTTCTGGCGCAATCTCACAGCCAGCGGCGCGATATCCATCGATGCCAATTGCGCGGACGCGACTGTCCTCGACCGTGACCCGAAGACCCGCCGCAATCAGCGTCTTGGCACCGTCGGGTGTCAGGCCCACGCGGTCTTCGTTGGGGCGTTGTTCGGCCCGAACCCAAAGATGTGTCATGGTCAAAGTTCCTTAGAAATGGGTTTGCGCGTGGTGGCGGTCGATGGGTTCCAGATGTGGCACCGCGTTGAACTGTATCAGACTAAGCCCTGCCTGCGTTAGTCGCATCCGGTGCACTGAACTGTTCATAATCGGCAAGATCGCACGGGTGAAAGGCGCGATGTCCAGACCCATAACGACACGGGTGGCCATGCCGATGAATCCGCCCGAGGTAAAGATGATTGCGTCCTCACCCTGTTCCGCGATGTCGTAAATCACGTCGCTTACGCGGCTTTGAAAATCATGGAACGTTTCGGGGACGTCGTCAATTTTACCTTCCTGCCAGGCCGAGAAGGTCAACGGCAGATGGTCTACAAAATCTTCGTGGGTGCGCGGATGCGGGATGCCAAACTGAGTGTGCATCCGCTCGGACAGATCGAAATAGCGGACCTCGTCCAGCCGGGCATCAGCTGTGAACTTCGCAGCCCCCCATTCCTCGGCGGTTTGCTGGTGACGCGTCAATGTTCCGGTATAAACCTTGCTATAGCGTTGCCCGGTTTCCCGCATATATTCACCCAGCCAGCGTGACTGCTGCCGACCCAGATCGGACAGGCGATCATAGCCTGCTTCGTCCGTCGCCGTGTTGTTGGCCTGGCCGTGGCGGATCAGCGTGATTGTGGTCATGAGGATTCCTTTCCGCCTATTGCTAGTGCGTTGGACCCAGTTCGAAAAGGGGTGCTGGCGCAAAAACGGTGCGGGGTGTCGGGATTGAAAGACTGACGGACCGTATCACGTGGTTTATACTGTCTTTGATTAGGCGGAGGTTTCAATGAGCGACGGCATCAAGTTTACCCTGGACGGGCAAGAAGTTGTGGCCCGCAAAGGCGAAAGCATCTGGGATGTGGCGAAGCGCACAGGCACGCTGATTCCGCATTTGTGTCACAAGGACGTTCCGGACCTGCGCGCTGATGGTAACTGCCGTGCGTGCGTGGTTGAGATCGAAGGCGAACGGGTGCTTGCGGCATCTTGCGTGCGGCAACCGACCCAAGGCATGGTGGTCACGACCGACAACGCACGTGCGAAAACGGCGCGCAAGATGGTGGTCGAGCTGTTGATGGCAGACCAACCCGCCAAGGCACATGATGCGTCATCTCACCTTCTGGATATGGCCAGCCTGACCGGTGTCGAAACCAGCCGGTTTCCGAAGCTCGAAGCAGGGCGCATTCCGCTGCTGGATGACAGCCATGTGGCGATGAGCGTCAATCTGGACGCCTGCATACAGTGTAACCTTTGCGTTCGGGCTTGCCGTGAAGTGCAGGTCAATGACGTGATCGGCATGGCAGGGCGCGGGCATGATGCCTATCCGGTGTTTGATATTTCGGACCCGATGGGCGCGTCGACCTGCGTGGCCTGCGGCGAATGTGTGCAGGCCTGCCCAACGGGCGCATTGATGCCCGCCAAGGTGGCAGACACCGCCGATTTCGACAAAGAGATCGAAAGCGTCTGTCCGTTCTGCGGCGTGGGCTGTCAGGTCAGCCTGCGCGTCAAAGACCACAAAGTTGTTTATGTCGAAGGTATCAACGGCCCGGCAAACGAAGGCCGCTTGTGTGTGAAAGGCCGCTTCGGGTTTGACTATATCAACCACGATCACCGCCTGACCAAACCACTGATCCGTAAGGAGGGCGCGCCCAAGGGGCTGAACGTCGATCCTGCCGATCCGCTGACCCACTTCCGTGAGGCAACGTGGGACGAAGCGCTGGATGCGGCCGCGAACGGCCTGCGACGTTTGCGAGATGAGCATGGCGGCGAGGCTGTTGCGGGTTTCGGTTCGGCCAAGTGCACCAATGAAGAAGCCTATCTGTTCCAGAAGTTTATTCGTCAGGGCTTTGCTCACAACAACGTCGATCACTGCACGCGGCTGTGCCACGCATCGTCCGTCTCAGCGCTTTTGGAAAATGTCGGATCGGGCGCGGTGACTGCCACGTTCAACCAAATCGAGAATGCAGATGTTGCCATCGTCATCGGCTCGAACCCGATCGAGAACCACCCGGTTGCGGCGACCTATTTCAAACAGTTCACCAAGCGCGGCGGCAAGCTGATCGTAATGGATCCGCGCGGCACATCGCTCAGCCGGTTCGCCACCCATATGCTACAGTTCAAGCCCGGTGGCGATGTCTCGATGCTGAACGCGATCATGCATGTAATTGCGGAAGAAGGCCTGACCGACGACGCCTATATCGCCAAGCATACCGAAAATTGGGAAGCAATGCGCGAACATCTGAAGGCTTTCAAACCAGAAGAGATGGCTGAAATCTGTGGCATTCCCGCGGAAGAGCTGCGCGCTGCGGCGCGTACCTTCGCATCTGGCAAATCAGGAATGATTTTCTGGGGCATGGGGGTCAGCCAACACGTGCACGGCACCGACAATTCGCGCTGTCTGATTTCGCTGGCTTTGATGACTGGCAATGTGGGTCGCCCGGGTACGGGTCTGCACCCGCTGCGCGGCCAGAACAACGTTCAGGGCGCGTCTGACGCGGGTCTGATCCCGATGTTCCTGCCGGATTATAAATCAGTGAAAGACCCAGCCGTCCGCGCTGAGTTCAATGCCGTCTGGGGCACAGACAACTTGTCCGAAAAGCCCGGATTGACGGTGGTCGAGATTATGGACGCCGTGCATGATCGCCGCATCAAGGGCATGTATATACTTGGTGAAAACCCGGCCATGTCTGACCCGGATGTAACCCATGTGCGCGAAGCGCTGGAACGGATGGAATTCTTGGTCAGCCAGGACATCTTCCTGACCGAAACCGCCAGCTATGCCGACGTGGTCCTGCCCGCCGCGGCCTTTGCCGAAAAGACTGGCACGGTGTCCAACACCAACCGGCAAGTACAGATGGGTCGACC
This sequence comes from Aliiroseovarius sp. M344, assembly GCF_025140835.1. Lineage (NCBI taxonomy): Bacteria > Pseudomonadati > Pseudomonadota > Alphaproteobacteria > Rhodobacterales > Paracoccaceae > Aliiroseovarius > Aliiroseovarius sp. M344. Next base: position 2,911,477 of record NZ_CP081153.1, on the reverse strand, counting down.
TGCCGTCGCTCCTCCGGGTGAGGCGCAGGAAGACTGGTGGATTACCGTCGAGCTGTCGAAACGATTGGGGCTGAACTGGGCATACAAGCATCCCAGCGAAGTGTTTGGCGAAATGGGTCGCCTGATGCCGTCGCTCAATAACATCACATGGGATCGGTTGGAGGCGCAGAATGCTGTGACCTATCCGTCTTTGTCACCCGAGGATCCTGGGCAGGCTGTTGTGTTCGGGGATGGTTTTCCGCGCGCAAGCAAGCGTGCCCGGTTCACCCCGGCCGCAATTTTGCCACCCGCTGAACTGCCAGATGAGGACTATCCGATGGTGTTGACCACCGGACGTCAGTTGGAGCATTGGCACACCGGATCCATGACCCGTCGCGCCACTGTTCTGGATGCAATTGAGCCGGAAGCAAATTGCTCTCTCAACCCGAAAACCTTGCGCGAAATGGGCGTCGAGGCGGGCGAAATGGTGCGTCTGACCACCCGTCGCGGCACGATCGAGGTGATGGCGCGCGCCGATTACGGTGTCGCCGAAAACATGGTGTTCCTGCCATTTGCCTATGTCGAAGCCGCAGCCAATACGCTGACCAATCCGGCATTGGACCCCTACGGCAAGATTGCCGAGATGAAGTTCGCGGCGGTTAAGGTTGAGAAGGTGGAGCGCGAGCTGGCCTAGGCAAGGGTAGCCGACCAGATCAAAGACAGCTGGGACCTGCTTGAAGTGTAGTCGCAAGGGAACAAAGCGAATGCAAGACCAGGTTGATGACGAGCCGATGAGCAGGGAGTGGAACTACCACCCTGACTTGCCACTTTCTGACCCATCAGTTTTTAAGTTGCCCATTGACCCAATGTTTCTATCCCGTTGGTTTCTTCGCAATTGGCTGATGCTCAGTGAGCGCGTGATGATGGTCGGCTTAGCGGTATTGCTTTGGGTATTTGCCTATCCTTCGCTTGATCAGGCGACGCATTTCGCGGTCGGTTGGATTGCCCAGGTTTGGCTGGTCAATATGGCCGTTATGATCGCGGTTGCGGGTGGCTTGCACTGGTATTTCTATCTGCGACGTGGGCAGGGGCGAAAACTGAAGTTTGATCGTCGAGACATGGCAAAAGGCAACAGGCTTTGGAGCTTCGCAGATCAGGTGCATGACAATATGTTCTGGTCGCTAACTAGCGGAGTTGCGCAGCTGACAGCGTTTCAAGTGTTCACTATGTGGTTGATGGCCAATGGGTATATTCCAACCATCTCGGTTGCCGAACATCCGATTTGGTTTTTTCTGGGGCTGCTTTTGCTGCCGATCTGGTCCGCGTTCCACTTCTATTGGGTCCATCGCCTGCTTCACGTGCCTTTTTTATACAAGCACGTGCATTCGCTACATCACCGGAATGTCAATGTCGGACCGTGGTCGGGCTTCTCGATGCACCCGGTAGAACACTTTCTTTATCTGACATCGCTTATGATCCATTGGATCGTGCCGACGCATCCAATACATTTGTATTTTCATGTGATCTATCTTGGGCCGGGCGCTGCGATGACCCATACAGGCTACGAAGACTTGTTGATCAGGGATAAAAGGCGACTGGCGCTTGGAACGTTCTATCACCAGCTTCATCACCGCTACTACGAATGCAATTATGGCAATCAGGAAATGCCATGGGACCGTTGGTTTGGAACTTTCCACGATGGCAGTGACGAAGCGACGTTGGAAACCCGACAGCGCAAGAAATCAATGTATCAGAAAAAAGCTGGGTAAAAGGCGCGCGATCGCAACCCGACTTAACATCGCCCTGAAAGAATAGCCGATGCTGTAGAACGGTCAGTTTAGGCGCAGGCCAACTTTCACGCGGCAAACTATTGACGGCGATGATATATCGACTATTCATGATTTATGGATACGAATCATGCAATCGATGCCTTTGCCGCACTTAGCCAGCCAACCCGCCTGGATGTGTTCCGGTTGCTTATCAAAGCCGGAGAGGCAGGCATACCAGCCGGGGAAATTGGCGACACTTTAGGTGTTCGCCAAAATACCATGTCTGCGAACCTTTTGATCCTAGCCCGATCTGGGCTGATCAGGCGCGAACGAGAAGGTCGCAACATTCGTTATTACGCAGACATGAATGGCATGCGCGGTCTTCTCGGATTTTTGATGGAAGACTGCTGTGGCGGTAATCCTGATCTTTGCCAGCCGGTCATCGATGAAATTGCTTGCGCTTGTTAGGAGCTTGAAATGTCAGAAACCCCCTATAACGTTCTCTTCCTCTGCACGGGCAACTCGGCCCGCTCAATCATCGCAGAGGCGATCCTGAATCAGGATGGCAAGGGCCGGTTCAAGGCCTATTCGGCAGGATCAAAACCACAGGGCGCGCCGCACCCAAATACGCTTGACCTGCTCAAAGGTCTGGGGCATTCGACAGATTTCGCACGGTCCAAAAGCTGGGAAGAGTTTTCTGGCCCCGACGCACCGCAAATGGACTTCGTTTTCACGGTTTGCGACTCGGCTGCTGCCGAAGAATGCCCATTTTGGCCAGGACAGCCGATGACCGCCCATTGGGGCGTACCCGATCCGGCCAAGGTTGAAGGTTCTGAAGCCGTTCGCAGAGTTGCCTTTTCCGAGACCTACAGGATGTTGAGAAACCGTATTTCGGTCTTCGTTGACCTGCCGATCAGCTCGCTTGATCGGATGGCATTGAAGCGACGACTTGATGACATCGGCGATACAGCGGCCAATGCCGACTGATCATCCCCACTTCACATCGCCCAGAAAGATATACCCAGCGCCATAGATCGTTTTGATCAGGCGCGGGTTTTTGGGGTCTTCTTTAAGTTTCGTGCGCAGACGTGAGATGCGGACATCCATCGCGCGGTCGAAACTTTCGCCGGCAACGCCGCCGAGGGTTTCCTGCATCTGGGCGCGGGAAATCAGGCGTTTGGGGGCGTCCAGAAACAGGCGCAAAACCTCGCCTTCAGCATGCGAGAACGCTGTTTCCTCGCCGCTGCCATCTTCCAGCATGTAACGATCAAAATGCGCGGTCCATCCGTTGAAGCGTGCGGTTTGCGAGGTTCTGAGGCCGGTTTTTGGACTACGCAGGCGGGCGCGGACGCGGGCCACGACTTCGGCGGGTTCAAACGGCTTAATGATGTAGTCATCGGCCCCAAGTTCCAGCCCGGTGACCCGGTCCTGCACTTGTGTGCGGCCAGAAATGATAATGATCGACGCCCCGCTTTCCAGTGCCAGCCGGTGCACCAGTGTCAGGCCGTCACGGTCGGGCAATCCAAGGTCAACAAGGCAAACGTCCGGGGACATCGTGTTCAATGCGGCTTCAAACTCGGTGGCGCGGGCAAAACTGGCAGTGCGAAACCCTGCATCCTCCAGTGCGTCTGACAACATACGGCGAATCTCGGGTTCGTCGTCGAGAATGGCGACCATTCGTTGGGTCATACGCGGACCTCCTCGGACAAGAATGTTGCAAGTTCGCCCTTGGTGAAGGGTTTGGGCAAAACCGGGAAACCAGCCTCGGCGCGGCGCGGATCATCGGCGGGTAGGGAAGTCATGACCAACATAGGGACATCAATGCCCGCCGCGCGCAACCCTTTCAGGAATTCCGGGCCCGTCTGTGCGCCCTCAAGCATCACGTCGCTGAGGATCAGGCCAAGCCCGTCCAGATCAACCAGTCCTAACGCTTCTTCGGCGGATGTTGCCTCGATCACCTGATGGCCCATATTGGTCAGCATCTCACGGACAGAGGTGCGGATGTCCTGATTATCCTCGATCAAAAGAACAAGGCGCGGGGATATCGGCTGAAGCGGCTTGCGCAGCGGCAGGCGGACCGAGACGACCGCGCCGCCGGTTTCTGTTGAGTTGAACAGTTTCAGCTGTCCACCCGCCACCTTGGTCTGGTCATAGACCATCGACAACCCCAGCCCAGACCCTTCGCCACCCTTGGTCGTGAAAAACGGATCCAGCGCGTGTTCCAGTGCCTTCTGAGAAAAACCGGGTCCAGTATCGGTGACACGGAACTCGACCCATGTTTCACGGATGGGGCGGGCCGACAGGTGGATGGTGCCAGACTGCGACCCGATTGCATGGGTGGCGTTCAGAATGAGGTTCAGAATGCCGTCCTGTACCGCGCCCGCGTCCAGAACGATCGGGTCATCCAAATCGGAGACGTCGATTTTCAGGTCGATGCCGTTCGGCAATGTCGACCGGGCGAGGGTTTCAAGACCTTTCAACATGTCTGGCACAAGGGTCGGTTCGAAATGCAACTCGCGCCGACCCGAGATTGATGCGATCCGATCCAACAACGTTCCCCCACGCCGTACGGCAGCAGTCGTGGCGGTGACCATCTTCTGGGCCTCATCGCCAAGCTGCATCTGCGCCAAGCGGCTTTGAAGGCCAAGAATAATGGTCAGCAGGTTCGAGAAATCATGCGCCACGCCCGACGTAAGTTGCGCGGCAAGCTCGCGTTTGCGGGTCTGGGCCAAGGCTGCGCGGGCTTGCGCTTCTTCGGTGACGTCCATCGACAGGATATAGACGCCAGAGATTTCATCGTCCTCCTGATCGGGCGTCAGGGCGACCCGAATGCGGCGGCCCGATCCTTCGTGTGAGAATTCGAACACGCTCGGCTCGCCATTAAAGGCACGGGCGAAATAGGGCGAGATATGTGCGTAGGCCTCGTCGCCAAGCGCCTCGATTGCATGCAAGCCGATCAGGTCGCTGGGGCGGCCCGTGATAACAGAGCCAAGCCGGCGGTTCGAGAATGTATAGTGCCGATCACGATCAATGCGCGCGATGTGGGCCGGCATCATTTCTGCGGTCAGGCGGGTGCGGCTTTCCATCTCGGTCAGCTCGCGCTTTGTTTCTTCCAAAGCGGCATTCGTCGAGGCCAAAGCCCGGTTTGTCTGGGTCAGCTCTTCTGTATAGTTCAGCACCTGATCTGACAGCTCCTCAGATCGTGCTCGCAGCAGCGCCTCTTGGCGCTTGATCGGCGTAATGTCGGTATACACCGTCACCCAACCGCCTTGCGACAGCGGATGACCCTCAACCGAGATCACCCGACCGTTCGCGCGCGAGCGCTCCATGTAATGCGGCTCGAACGCCAACGCTTGGTCGACACGGGACTTTACGAAGGATTCTATGTCTCCTACCGCACCATAATCGCCCCGTTCGGCCAGAAAACGGATGGTGTCCGAGAATTCCGCACCCGGGGTGGCAAGGTGATCTGGTAGATCGAACATGTCCTGAAATTGCCGGTTGCCAACGACCAGCCGCAGCCGGCGATCATAGATCGAAAGAGCCTGCTGGATAAGGTTTAGACCGGCTTGAGTTAGTGCAGCGGTTTCAGTCGAATTCTGTGCCAACAGTGTGCCCCCAATGCATCTTCGCTAGCACCTGAGCGGGCACATGAAAAGGGGGGTTGAAGGTGGCACAGTGCGCGCGGTCGCGCGTGTAACAATTCGTTAGGATTGGGAAAAAGTGCCGAAACCTTTGACGGCGAAGTTATTTTGGTCAGGGTTGTAGGGCAAGATTCGCTCTGCGATCGGGAACGTCGCCCGTACCGACGGTGGGAGGAAAATTTGTCACAGGAACTAGCCGCAGCAGGCGACTTTGCCTCCGTTCCAGCGCTTCTTGCGCGGAACGTGAAAGAGTACGGGGATCGCCCGGCCTATCGTGAAAAAGAATTCGGAATCTGGCAAAGCTGGACCTGGGCCGAGGCCGCTGAGGAAATTCAGAACCTCGCCCTTGGCCTTTTGGCACTTGGAATTGATCGTGGTGACCACGTCGCCATTATTGGGCGCAACCGTCCGGCCCATTACTGGGCGATGGTTGCCGCGCAGAAAGTTGGTGCTGTTCCAGTTCCGCTTTATCAAGATGCTGTGGTCGAAGAGATGGAATATGTGCTGGACCATTGCGGCGCACGTTTCGTGATCTGTGGTGACCAAGAGCAAGTCGATAAAGTGATCGAGGTGCAGGAAAAGGTTAAGCACATCGAACACGTGATCTATTATGACAAGCGGGGTTTGCGGAAATACGATCACAGCCACTTGCACTGGTATCATGACATTCAGGAAGAAGGCCGTGTGGCCCATTCGCGCTTGGAAGGCGAAATGGCCGCCCGCGAGGCCGAGCTGACATATGACAGCACCTGCGTGATGCTTTACACCTCGGGCACCACCGGGCGCCCGAAAGGCGTAGTTCTTTCGAACCGCAACATTGTTGAAAGTGCGAAGAACACTTCAAAATTCGACAATCTGGGTCTGAACGAAGACATTCTGGCGTACCTGCCAATGGCTTGGGTGGGTGACTTCATCTTCTCGCTTGGTCAGGCAATGTGGTGCGGGTTCTGCGTGAACTGCCCCGAAAGCGCGGAAACGATGATGACCGACCTGCGCGAAATCGGGCCGACCTACTATTTTGCTCCGCCACGCGTTTTCGAAACGCAGCTGACCAATGTTATGATCCGGATGGAAGACAGTGGCGACCTGAAATACGCTCTGTTCCATCACTTCATGGATTTTGCCAAGAAAGGTGCGGGTGAAAAATACGGCATGCCGCGCCGCAAGATCACAACACAGAAAAAGACGCTGGAACAGAAAATCCGCCATGGCTTCCGTTATACTATGGGGATTGGCTTTGCTGCCGAGACTATCGTTGAAAACGCGATCCGGTTGGGTTTTGCGAAACTTCGCCATGGCAAGGACGTGCGCAAGCATTTCAAGGCAAAAGACCCTCTGGGTCTGAAGCTGTATCGCGGCAAAACGCAGGAATACTTCAAGTATCGCTGCGGTGATGTGTTGGTTTATGGTCCACTGAAAGACACGCTGGGCTTTGGTCGTATCCGTGTTGGCTATACCGCCGGTGAAGCGATTGGCCCGGAAATTTTCGAGTTCTATCGCTCGATGGGGATTAACCTGAAGCAGCTGTATGGCCAGACGGAAGCCACTGTGTTCATCACGGTGCAGCCGGATGGCGAAGTGCGCAACGACACCGTTGGTGTGCCTGCGCCGGGTGTTGAGATCAAACTGGCCGATAACGGAGAGATTTTCTATCGCAGTCCCGGCACGTTTGTTGAGTATTACAACAACCCGGAAAGCACCGCCGACACGAAAGACGCGGAAGGCTGGGTTGCAACGGGTGATGCAGGCTTCTTTGACAAGGATAACGGCCACCTTCGGATTATCGACCGCGCCAAAGACGTGGGGAAAATGGCAGATGGCCGCCTGTTCGCACCGAAATATGTTGAGAACAAGCTGAAGTTCTATCCCGACATTCTCGAGGCGGTCGTGTTTGGCAATGACCGTGACATGTGTACGGCATTCATCAACATCGACTTGACCGCTGTTGGTAACTGGGCTGAACGCAACAACGTGGCCTATGCCTCCTACCAAGAGCTGGCCGGGCACCCGGATGTTTTGTCGACCATTCAAGAGCATGTTGAAACCGTGAACAAATCCGTTGCAGCAGATGAAATGCTGTCAGGGTGTCAAATCCACCGCTTCTTGATACTGCACAAGGAATTGGACGCGGATGACGGGGAAATGACCCGGACACGGAAAGTGCGTCGCAAGATTGTGGAAGAGAAATACGCACCTTTGATTGACGCGCTCTATAGCGGAAAGCCCAACCAATATATCGAAACCGAGGTCACCTATGAGGATGGTCGCAAAGGATCGATCAACGCCACCCTCGAAATCCGCGATGCGGCTGTGGTTGGCAACAAGCAGGGGATGGCGGCAGAATGACGACCACAACCGACATGAACGCTGACAGCTACGTGACTGCAGACGGCCGCACCATCGGTCCAGTGGTTATGGACCTGAAAAGCATCACCCTGCGCTTTGGCGGCGTGGTTGCGATCAAGGACATCAGTTTTGATATCCGCGAAGGTGAGATCCGCGCAATCATTGGCCCAAACGGGGCTGGCAAGTCTTCGATGCTGAACGTCATTTCCGGCTTTTATAAGCCGCAGGAAGGTGAAGTTTGGTTCCGAGGCGAAAAACGCCCGCCGATGCGACCCTATCAAGTGGCGCGTCAGGGTCTGGCGCGAACCTTTCAAAACATCGCACTGTTTGATGGGATGACGGTGCTGGACAACATCATGACCGGTCGCCTGAACCACATGAAGGCAAACATCCTTCAGCAGGCGATCTGGAAGGGCAAAGCCGAGCGGGAAGAGATTGCGAACCGCGAGATCTGCGAGAAAGTCATCGACTTCCTTGAAATTCAGCACATCCGCAAAACGCCTGTTGGTCGCTTGCCATACGGTCTGAAAAAGCGGGTTGAATTGGCGCGTGCTCTGGCCGCGCAACCGTCGCTTCTTCTGCTCGATGAGCCCATGGCTGGCATGAACGTCGAGGAGAAAGAGGACATGTCCCGCTTCATCCTTGATATGAACGACGAATTTGGCACCACAATCGCCCTGATCGAGCACGATATGGGGGTGGTCATGGACCTCTCCGACCGCGTGGTCGTGATGGATTACGGCAAAAAAATTGGGGATGGCACACCGGACGAGGTGCGCAACAACCAGGATGTGATCGACGCCTATCTTGGCGTGGCACACGATTAAGGGGGGACTTATGCCTGAACAACTTCTCTTTGCGATGGAAGTCACCCTGAACGGCCTGATGGCCGGGGTGCTTTATGCGCTTGTCGCGCTGGGCTTTGTCTTGATCTTCAAGGCGTCTGGCATTTTTAATTATGCCCAAGGTGTTATGGCGCTGTTTGCCGCCTTGACACTGGTCGGTATTCAACAGGGTCAGGTTCCGTTTAGTCATCTGATCAATGCGTTATTCGGGACCGACATTCACCACTTCCCGTGGCATGTACCGTCGATTATCGCGATCATACTTGCTGCTGGGGTGATGATCCTGTTCGCCTGGATTGTTGAGAAATACATCCTTCAACACTTGATCGGACAGCCCGATATCATCCTGTTTATGGCGACCATCGGTCTTGCCTATTTCATGGAAGGCTTCGGCGACATCATGTGGGGGTCAGACATCAAGAAGCTTGATGTGGGCTTGCCGCAGGGGATGAACACCACCATTGATGAAGTCACTTTTAACTGGTTTGGTTATGGTTTCTTCATCGACAATCTGGACATTGTCGCAGCAGTTGTTGCAGCAATTCTGGTGGCGGCACTGACAATCTTCTCGCAGTACTCCAAACAAGGCCGCGCTTTGCGAGCTGTGGCGGATGACCATTCGGCAGCTTTGTCTGTTGGCATTTCGCTGCGCTTCATCTGGGTTCTGGTCTGGTCGATCGCGGGCTTCGTGGCTTTGGTCGCGGGTATCATGTGGGGCGCCAAGTCTGGTGTTCAGTTCAGCCTGTCGCTGATTGCTCTGAAAGCTCTGCCAGTTCTGATGCTGGGTGGCTTCACCTCGATCCCGGGCGCCATCATTGGTGGTCTGATCATCGGTGTGGGCGAGCAGCTGTTCGAATTTGCCATCGGCCCCATGATTGGCGGCGCGACCCAGAACTGGTTCGCCTACGTGTTGGCACTCATCTTCCTCATCTTCAGACCTCAAGGTCTGTTTGGTGAAAAAATCATCGAGAGGGTCTGATCCATGTTTTACCGCGAAGCAGGTGACTTCAAAACGTCCTACCGCGACGACAACCAGACCTTCCCGATCAGATTGGATCGGATGGGTTACTATATCCTTATGTTCGTGGCCTTTTGTGTGGTCCCGTTCTTCATCAATGACTACTGGGTGAACGCGGTATTCGCACCGTTCCTGATCTATGCGATTGCGGCGTTGGGCCTGAATATCCTGACCGGGTACGCCGGGCAGGTGTCGCTGGGTACTGGGGGGTTCATGGCTGTAGGGGCCTATGCCTGCTACAAGCTGATGGTCGCCTTTCCTGAGGTTAGCATTGTTATTCACGTGCTTCTGGCCGGCGGTGTCACCGCGGTCGTAGGTGTTCTGTTCGGCCTTCCGTCACTGCGGATCAAAGGGTTTTATCTGGCAGTTGCGACGCTGGCTGCGCAGTTCTTTCTGGTGTGGCTGTTCAATAAAGTGCCGTGGTTTTACAACTATTCGGCTTCTGGGCAGATCAACGCACCAGAACGTTCGGTTTTTGGCATCATCGTGACGGGCCCGAATACCGAAGCTTGGGCGAAATACATGATCTGTCTCGTGTTCGTCGTGGCATTGGCATGGGTTGCCCGCAACCTGACGCGTGGCATGATGGGTCGTAAATGGATGGGTATCCGAGATATGGACATCGCCGCCGAGATTATTGGGGTAAACCCGCTGATGGCGAAAATGTCAGCCTTTGCGGTGTCGTCGTTCTTTGTTGGCGTGGCAGGGGCTCTGTTCTTCTCAGTCTACCTTGGTGCTGCGGAAGCTGGCGAAAGCTTCGGTATTGCCAAGTCGTTCCTGATCCTCTTCATGATCATCATTGGGGGCCTAGGGTCGATCTTCGGCAGCTTTGCAGGCGCAGCCTTCATGGTGTTGATGCCTGTGTTCCTGAAGAACGTGCTGGTGGGCGGCCTTGGATGGCCGACCGATCTGGCCGCGCATCTAGAGTTCATGATCGTGGGTGGCCTGATCGTCATCTTCCTGATTGTCGAACCGCACGGCTTGGCGCAACTGTGGCGCCTGACGAAAGAAAAACTGCGCTTGTGGCCCTTCCCGCACTAGGGCTCGCGCATACTATCTAACCCTCTGGATCAACGAGGAGCTGGTTCAGGGGGCAAAGCAACGTGACCCATAACGGGCACATAAATTTGCTAATCTAGGGAGGAAGCAAATGAAATTTTCGAAACTCGCAGCGGCCAGTGTTACGGCCCTTATGGTGGCGACCCCGGTTCTTGCGGACCTTGTGTTCCCGTCACTCAGCTATCGGACCGGCCCATACGCCGCAGGTGGTATACCTTACGCGGATGGTTTTGCGGACTATTTCACCCTGCTGAACGAACGTGACGGCGGTATCGGTGGCGTGATGACGTCCGCCCCGGAATGTGAAACAGCCTATAACACTGAAAAAGGCGTTGAGTGCTACGAGGCCACCAAAGGCCAAGGCGCGCTGGCCTATAACCCTCTGTCGACCGGCATTACCTATCAGCTGATCCCGAAAGTGACAGCTGACGACATCCCGCTTTACACACCGGGTTACGGCCGTACATCGGCTGCGAATGGCAAAGTGTTCAGCCACGTGTTCAACTTCCCCGCCAACTACTGGAACGCGGCCTCGCTGGCTGTGAACCACCTGCTTGAAGTCAATGGTGGGGATCTTTCCGGCAAGAAAATCGCGCTGATTTATCACAACTCTGCATACGGCAAAGAGCCTATCCGCACACTGGAAGGTCTGGCAGCAAAGCATGGCTTCGAGCTGGTAACCATCCCGGTTGACCACCCCGGTCAGGAGCAAAAAGCGCAATGGCTGCAGATCCGCCGCGAGCGTCCTGACAATGTTCTGATGTGGGGCTGGGGCGTGATGAACCAGGTTGCCATTCAGGAAGCCGCCAACATCCGCTTCCCGATGGAAAACTTCATCGGCGTCTGGTGGTCGGGTGGTGACCACGACGTTTCCCCCGCAGGTGACGCAGCCACTGGTTACAAGGCTGTGACGTTCCACGGTGTTGGTTCGGATTACCCGGTCTTTGGCGACATCCAGAAATTCGTTGTGGACGCTGGAAAAGCAGCAGGCAACGCCGACAACATCGGTAAGGCGCTTTACAACCGTGGCGTCTATGCTGCGATGTTGCTGGCCGAGTCCGCCAAGAAAGCACAGGAAATCCACGGCACGCCGGACATCACGTCTTCAATGATGCGTGACGGTATGGAAGCCCTGGAAGTCACCGAAGAGCGGATGGCTGAACTGGGCATGCCGGGCTTTGGTCCGTCCTTCGCCATCAGCTGTGATAACCACGGCGGCCCAGGTACGGGCGCGATCCAACAATGGGATGCAGCCGCTGGCACATGGTCGCTGATCTCGGACTTCGGTTCGTCGGATATGGAAGTTATCCAACCCCTAATCGACGAAGACTCGGCAGCTTATGCCGCCGAAAACAACATCGAACCACGCTGTAACTAATCCGCGTGCAAGACTTTTCGTCCGGGCCAATTGGCCCGGGCGATCCCCAGGAAACGAACTCGAACAGGACGACCGATATGCTGGACGCCGCACAGACCACAGACAAGGCCGCGAAGAAGGCAGGTGAAAACCTTCTGGAGGTCAACAATATCGAGGTGATTTATAATCACGTGATCCTTGTGTTGAAGGGCGTGAGCCTGAATGTGCCCAAAGGCGGGATCACTGCTATTTTGGGTGGCAATGGCGCAGGCAAAACGACCACGCTGAAAGCCATTTCGAACCTGCTTCAATCTGAACGCGGTGAGGTTACCAAGGGTTCGATCCTGCATAAAAATGAAAACGTGGCCGAGCTTAGCCCGTCCGCGCTGGTCAAACGTGGCGTCATTCAGGTGATGGAAGGCCGTCACTGTTTTGAACACCTGACCGTCGAAGAAAACCTGCTGACCGGTGCTTATACGCGCACCGATGGCAAGGCCGCGATCGCGGCGGACCTTGAGATGGTCTATGATTATTTCCCACGCTTGAAAGAGCGTCGTAAAAGTCAGGCTGGATATACTTCAGGCGGCGAGCAACAGATGGTTGCGATGGGCCGCGCGCTGATGTCTCGTCCCGAAATGATTTTGCTGGATGAACCTTCAATGGGTCTGGCGCCCCAGTTGGTGGAGCAGATCTTTGAGATCGTGAAGAAGGTCAACGAGCAGGAGGGTGTGACCTTCCTGTTGGCCGAACAAAACACCAACGTTGCGCTGCGTTATGCGCACTATGGTTACATTCTGGAAAACGGCCGCGTTGTGATGGATGGCCCTGCCGCCGAACTTCGTGAAAACCCGGACGTGAAAGAATTCTATCTTGGTATGTCGGACGAGGGGCGCAAAAGCTTCCGCGATGTGCGGTCTTACCGCCGCCGCAAGCGTTGGCTGGCCTAACGCCAAGCTGCACACCGAGTTTTATCAATTAGGGCCGGCGGTTACCCGGCGATGACAAGAGGTCGCTCATGTCCATGTATTTTGACGCGCTGGAAACCCGCTCTGACGATGAACGCACAAGCGCTTTGCTCAAAGATCTGAATGCGCAAATCGCCCGTGCTCGATCCGCAAAGAGCGCCTGTAAGTTGGACGGCCCCGATATCTCGTCGCTTTCAGATCTGGCAGCCTATCCGGTTCTGCGGAAATCGGATCTTAGCAAATGGCAAAAAGAAAACCCGCCCTTTGGGGGTTTTGCAGTTAAAAAGCCTGCCCATATCTTCCAGTCGCCCGGCCCAATCTATGAACCCGGCGGGATCAGCCATGACTGGTGGCGGATGGGGCGTTTCCTGCATGCGTGCGGAATTGGCAAAGACGATATCGTGCAGAATTGCTTCGGCTACCATCTGACGCCAGCGGGCATGATCTTCGAAAACGGTGCTCAGGCCGTTGGCGCGTCGGTCGTGCCAGCCGGTGTTGGGCAAACAGAGCTTCAGGTCCGCGCTGCCGCAGACATTGGTACCACGGCGTATGCGGGCACACCCGATTACCTTAAGATTATTCTGGATCGAGCTGATGCTGATGGCATCACGCTTAGAATCTCCAAGGCCGCGGTTGGCGGCGGCGCGCTGTTCCCTAGCCTGCGTCAGGAATACGCCGACCGTGGCATCATGTGCCTGCAAAGTTATGCCACTGCCGATCTGGGCAATATAGCTTATGAAAGCAGCGCGATGGACGGCATGATCGTTGACGAAGGTGTGATCGTCGAGATTGTGCGTCCCGGCACCGGTGACCCGGTCGGCGAAGGTGAAGTGGGCGAAGTCGTCGTCACAACGCTGAATCCCGATTATCCTCTGATCAGATTTGCCACCGGCGATTTGTCGGCGGTTTTGCCGGGGACCAGCCCCTGTGGTCGTACAAACATGCGCATCGAAGGTTGGATGGGTCGTGCTGATCAGACAGCCAAAATAAAAGGGATGTTCGTGCGTCCAGAGCAAGTTGCGGACTTTGTTGCCAAACATTCAGAGGTGGCCAAGGCCCGCGTCATTGCCACACGCGAAGGCGAAATGGATGCGATGACTGTGCAAGTCGAAGCAGAAAGCGGCAACGCAGATATTTATGCCAAATCGGTTGCGGAAACCCTGAAATTGAAGGGTAAGATCGAAGTCGTCGCCCCAGGCAGTTTGCCCAATGACGGGATCGTCATTGACGACAGACGCGTCTACGACTGACCCGAAGCACGGACCGTTTCAAACATCTATCGCACTCGCAATAGCCCGCCGGTGACGTTTCCGGCGGGTTTTTCCCGTTGAATGCTGCTCATTTTCTCGCACAATGGTCGAGATATTGCGCTTTGGCGTACAATTCCACGGTGGAGGTGAGTAATGACTATTCGGGTTCAAACGGCTGTGGCTGCTGCGGCGCTTTGTTGCTTTGCGGGGTTTGCAACGGCGAAAGACGCCGCTTTGCTGCTGACGCAAAGTGATTATCGGTATCTTGACGATGTTCAGGGTGTTGAAGATGCTGCCCTGCTTGAACGCCGCCTGGTCAAAGAAGGGTTCACCTTTTTCGATAGCCAGTCTGAGCGCGCAGAAAGTGCTTGGGAAGCGGTGTCGGAGTTTCGCGTAGAGGCGGACGAGGCAGAGCGGTTGTTGATCTTCATCTCTGGTCGGTTTGCCAACAACGGTGAAGAAACATGGTTGATCACCCGCTACGCAGAAGACTTGACTGACCTATCGATCGGCGGAGCTGGAGTGCCGCTGAGCGCGATACTGAACAGCGCGGCCGACCACCCGGAGCGCGCTTTGATCCTGTTAGCCCCGCAAGGAAATGACACCCCCTTAGGGGCTGGACTGACGGCGGGCATCGGAGAATTTGACACCCCAGACGGTGTTGGTGTTCTGGTTGGTCCAGCGCCTGGGCTTGCCCGGTTCATTGACAAGACAGCTTTAACACCTGGCGCGAAAATGAGCAGCGTTCTGCGAGACAGACATCCTCGTATCGAAGCCTTTGGGGATTTCTCTGACAATACACCTTTCACAGAAGGGGTGGCGTCAGAGGCTGAGCGTATCGAGCAGGCGTTGGGTCTGAAACGCGGCGAACGCCGGGATATACAACGTGATCTGACCATCTTGGAATACAGCCCCGGTGGCATCGATGGCATATTCGGACGCGGTACGCGTGCTGCGATCGCCGACTGGCAAGAAGATCAGGGCCTGAGAGGAACGGGCTTCTTGAACAAGCGCTTGATCGCGGCTTTGCAACGGCAGGCTTCCAATCGCGCGGCAGAGTTGGAAGAGCGTGCCCGCAAACGGGCAGAAGAGCTTGCCCGGCTTGACCATGAATACTGGAATCAGACCGGGAAAGACGGCAGCATCAAGGGATTGGCGGCCTATTTGAAACGCTATCCAGATGGCTTGCACGCTGATGAGGCGGATGCCGCTCTTGCCAAATGGCAACGCGGTGGTGACACCAGACTAAGCAAGGCTGAGCGGGCCGATTGGAACAGAGCAAATTCCCTGGGCTCAGTCGAGTCATATCAGGCCTACCTGCGAAAATATCCTAACGGTCGCTTTGTCGATGTTGCTGCAAACAAGATCGAAGAGCTTAAGCAGCAACAGAAACGTGAGGCTGAGTGGAAAGCGCTTATGGCAGCTGAGAAAGCACTGTTGAAGAACGGTCCACTCAGGTTGATCGTCGAACAGCGCTTAAGTAAGCAAGGGCTCAACACAGGAAAAGTTGACGGAAAATTTGATGCCCAAACCCGAAAAGCGATACGGCAGTATCAGAAGGGTCGCGGTTTCAAGCCGACAGGCATTGTGGATCAACCTACATTGGCACGGCTATTGGTGAACTTTTAACAACGGTTCTTCAACGAAGGTCAGGTGACCGCAATTTTCAATCGGCGGTACCAAGGCGGTTGGCATGAAAAGTGCCCGCCGCCTAACCCAAACAAAAAAGCCGCCCTCTGGGCGGCTCTTTCGATAACGCTGCTGAAGTGTTCAGCCCTGACGGGCTTTGAACCGGCGTTGCGTTTTGTTAATCACGTAAACGCGGCCTTTACGGCGCACCACGCGGCAATCGCGGTGGCGGTTTTTCAGCGAGCGGAGCGAGTTGCGAACTTTCATGGTCCTTCTCCTTCAACGCGGCGCTGCGGTTGCGCCTAAGCTACATTTTGCCGTCTGACCTTTTGGCCATAGGGCGGTTCATGGTGGGCGATACTGGGATCGAACCAGTGACCCCTTCGATGTCAACGAAGTGCTCTACCGCTGAGCTAATCGCCCTGAAAATCTCTTGAACCCGTCATATTGACCTGCCCAAAAAACGCGACGCGGGAAAACCCGCGCCGGTTCGCGGTTCTATAAAAGGAGTCGTGGCCGCGCGCAAGGCCTTTTGACGAGAGAAATTTTGCCTTTATATACATTGTAGCAAAGGCACAAAGGACCTTCGATGTCGACACCTTCATATACGCTGACGATGCCGACGTCACATACGACAAGTGTCGTCTTTGCCTCGCCGCATAGCGGGCGGGATTATCCGTCAACGTTCCTCAACGACAGTGTGCTTGACGAACAATCTGTGCGGTCGTCAGAAGATGCCTTTGTGGACCAGCTATTTACCGTTGCCCCCGACCATGGAGCACCACTTTTGGTATCGAACACGCCGCGCGCTTTTGTTGATCTGAACCGGGGGCCAGAGGAACTGGACCCTGCACTGATCAAGGGATTGAGGCGGGTGGATCATAACCCTCGTGTGTCCTCGGGGCTGGGCGTCATTCCACGCGTGGTGGCCGGTGGTCGTGCGATCTATCGTGGCAAGCTGTCTTTGCGTGATGCTCAAGCTCGCCTGACAGAGCACTGGCACCCTTATCACACGATGCTTCAATCAATGTTGGATCGTAGCCGCGCGGTCTTTGGCGAGGCGATATTGATCGACTGCCACTCGATGCCGCATGAGGCGGTGAAGAGCCTATGCAAGGGGACAATGCGCTGCCCCGAAATCGTGCTGGGCGACCGCTTCGGCGCGTCGGCATCCCCCGAAATTGTCGATCGTATCGAAGCAGCTTTCATCCTTGCGGGGTTTCAGACTGCGCGCAACACACCTTTTGCGGGTGCTTACATGACGCAACACTATGGCCGACCATCGCGCAGGCAGCATGTGGTTCAGATTGAAATTGACCGGGCTCTTTATCTGGACGAGCAGATGGTGCAGCCCAATGGGGATTTCGAACAGGTCCAAGCGCGGTTGGCTTCTGTCATTGCTGAGATTGCAGAGATAGGTCGATCCGAGCAAGCACTGGCGGCAGAGTGACGCTAGCGAATTGAGCGGCCCTTGAGGATGATGTTGTCACCGAAACGGGCACGGATCGTGTCCGTTGCACGCTCTGCGGCGCGTCGTTGTGCGGCTTGCGGGTCCAGAAGGTCGTCGCTTAAATCGGCAGCCTCCGCAGAGCCAAGGTGGCTTAATCCCACACCGATCAATCGAAATGGCCCCTTGTCAGCAACTGTGTCAAATAACGCGCGGACCGTGTGATAAATGCGATCCGCTGATTGTGTTACGTCGCCCAAGTTGCTTTGTCGGCTGAGTGCGCGGAAGTCGGCACGTTTCAGCTTCAGCGTCACCACTTGGCCAGCCAGATCGCGGGCCTTGGCGCGGTCAGATACTTTTTCAGACAAGCGCCAAATGTGACCATCCAGCAGATCGATTTCGGATGTATCCTCGAAGAAAGTGGTTTCGTTCGAGATTGATTTGATTGGTGCGTGGGCAGACACCCGCCGCTTGTCTTCCCCCCGCGCCAAGTGCCACAGCCGTTCGCCCATACCGCCGAAGCGGGCGATAAGGTCTGGTTTTTCCCAACGCAACAGGTCTGCAAAGGTGCGAATGCCCGCCTTTTCCAACGCCGCCCGTGTGACGCCGCCCACACCCCAGATCAAGCCTACGGGTTTGTCGTTAAGGAAGTTGGCGGTTTCCGCCTTGCCGATCACGGAGAACCCGCGCGGTTTGTCCAGATCAGAGGCCACTTTGGCCAGAAACTTGTTGTGACTTAACCCAATAGAGCCCGTCAGCCCCAACTCGTCTCGCATGCGCTTGACCAATCCCGCCAGCATCACGGCGGGTGGCGCGCCGTGCAACTTTTCGGTGCCGGTCATGTCCAGAAATGCTTCGTCCAGTGACAACGGCTCGATCGACGGGGACAGGTCATCCATCATGGCGCGTATTTGTTTGGACACGGCGGCATAGTGACTGCCGCGCGGCGGGATCACCACCGCATCGGGGCACAACTTCAGTGCCTGAAACATCGGCATGGCGGATTTTACTCCCCGGATACGTGCAACATAGCATGCGGTCGAAACGACGCCTCGCTTGCCGCCGCCGATGATAACCGGCTTGTCCGCCAATTCGGGATTGTCGCGCTTTTCCACAGACGCATAGAACGCATCGCAATCCATATGGGCGATGGTCAGCTTGAACAGTTCGGGATGCGACGTGACCCGTGGGCTGCGGCAGGCGGGGCAGCGGCGGCCTTCGTCAAATTGGGTCAGGCATTCTCGGCATAAGGCAGGCATAGCGCATTTTATCCCATGCAATGACGCGTCACAAACACTAGGCTGCGCATCAGGAGGACAGTATGAGCGATTTCAGCGGTGCGAAACTGGTTTTGTTGATCGGCGGTCAAGTGGTGACGTTGCTCAGAGATAATTTTCCGGGCATTCCATTTCCGAATATGTGGGACTTCCCGGGCGGTGGCCGTGAAAACGGGGAAACGCCACAAGCCTGTGTATTGCGCGAGACCCATGAGGAGCTCTCGCTGAAGCTTCATGTCGATGATCTGCTTTGGAAACGAGAACTGGACAGTCCGACAGTGCCGGGTACCACGTCGTGGTGGTTTGCTGCGACGCTGCCGATCCACAGAGTTAATGACATTACATTGGGTAACGAGGGGCAGCGTTGGGTGTTGATGGATCCAGAAGCGTGGTTGTCAGACCCGCAAGCGATCCCGCATTTCAAGCCCCGTTTGCAAGCAGCCCTTGCAGGTCTTGCGCAACATGGTGTTGAACAAGCGGGAAAATGATACCATCTTCTAAAAATGTCCAGGTCAGCGAAAGGTGCCTTCCATGAATGAGATCCCAACCGAGCTTCTTGGCGGAAACAGCGTGCTGCTTTTGCTTGCGGCATTCCTGATCGTTGTCGTCTTTCTTGGCGTCAAGATCGTGCCGCAAAGTCAGAAATTCGTCGTCGAGCGCTTTGGCCGCTTGCAAGCGGTGTTGGGGCCAGGGATCAACTTTATCGTGCCTTTTCTGGACCGCGTGCGCCACAAAGTGTCAATCTTGGAACGCCAGTTGCCCACAGCCAGCCAAGACGCAATTACCTCCGACAACGTGTTGGTGCAGGTCGACACAAGCGTGTTTTATCGAATTCTAGAGCCTGAAAAGACAGTCTACCGGATCCGCGACGTGGATGCCGCGATTTCGACGACTGTCGCCGGTATCGTCCGCTCTGGGATTGGTGAGATGGAATTGGATGAAGTTCAATCGAACCGCCAACAGCTGATCTCGAAAATCAAACAACAGGTCGCTGATGCTGTTGATGATTGGGGGATCGAGGTAACGCGTGCAGAAATCCTTGATGTGAACCTGGATAATGCCACCCGCGAGGCGATGTTGCAGCAGTTGAATGCCGAACGCGCCCGCCGTGCTCAAGTGACAGAAGCCGAAGGCACGCGGCGCGCGGTCGAACTGGCCGCAGATGCCGAACTTTATGCAGCAGAGCAAACCGCCAAGGCGCGCCGCATTGCTGCAGATGCAGAAGCTTATGCGACCCAAGTGGTGGCCAAGGCGATCGCCGAAAATGGTCTTGAAGCCGCCCAGTATCAGGTGGCTCTGAAACAAGTTGAGGCTCTGGCTGCCGTGGGCAAAGGCGACGGCAAGCAAACCATCATCCTGCCCGCACATGCGCTGGACGCGTTTGGCGACGCCTTCAAGCTGTTGAAAGGGAAACCCTGATGTTGTGGTCAACGTGGTGGGTTTGGGTCGCAGGGGCCATCGCCCTTGGCATATTCGAGATGCTAGCGCCCGGCTTCATCTTCCTTGGCTTCGCGGTGGGTGCAGCCGTCGTGGGGTTACTTTTGTTTCTGGGCATTGCACTAAGCCTGCCATGGGTACTGGTTCTGTTTGCCGCCATTTCTCTCGTGACATGGTTGATCCTGCGTCAGGTGATCGGCGTGCGCAAAGGGCAGTCCAAGCGCATAGATGTGGATATCAACGAACATTGATCCTTCGGTCGTTTAGGGCTGCGTCGTTCTGAATTCGAACAGGAACGGGATTTGATCCGCCATGGTGCCGCCCTTAAGCAGCCAGCTTAACCCAAGCGCCCAAAGGGCAACGCTTTCCGCCCAGAATGTGAAATACCATGTGGCATCCCAGACCTTTCCGTGTTCAGGCAGGAAAATCTTGACCGCCCCGATCAGAAGCACCATCGCGATGATTGTCCAACCAAAGATCCGGTAGCACTGATTTCGGCGTTGTTTATGCAAGCCCAGTTCAGCAATTGAACAGCGGGTGAACAGCCTGATGGATGTGATCGCCATGAAAATTAGGAACACCCCGGCAGCGAAGAAATGGATGTTTTGCTGAATTTGATCCATCGCAGGCGGTATCAACTGATCAAACAGGGCCAAGGGCTGATAACAGTCTTCTTGAAAGCAGAGTGTGGGAATGAAGGCGGTGGTGAACACAGCGACACCCGCGATGCTGGAAACCATGCGATCCGTCAGCACTTCGTTTTGCCTGCGCGAGTACCCCTCATATGCGACCAGAAACAATCCTACACCTGCTGATGCCGAGACGAACACTTCGCGCAGTTCGGTAAAAAAGAATGCCGAGATCGAGCGCTGCATCGGAACGTCAAAAAGGTATACATTGGCAAGAAGCACAAACGGCAGCGTCAGGCCGATCGCGCCGATCGCACGTCGAAGACGCAACACGGTGGACATGTCGGGGTGAGTGTTTGTTTCGGGCATTAGGGACCTCGGCAGTGATCTGACCAGCGTCGACGCGACGTGTGTTTTCAACAAAACACACTGGCCCACATGTTCGAAGTATTGTTTGCGCCGCGCAAGTCGGCACCGGCTTTCATTGGCTCACGTTGTTAAGAGCGTGTCGTGAACACGAAGCGCAAGGAAAGCTAATTGGTCTTAGTTGGCCTGACGCGCCTGTGGCGAGTTCAGCTCTGCGACAATCGCCTCGGCCGCTGCTTTTGGGTCTTGGGCGTTGCGGATTGGTCGACCGACCACAATATGATCCACGCCATCGGCAATTGCTTTTGCCGGGGTGGCGATCCGCTTCTGATCGCCAAGATCAGCGCCAGCAGGGCGAACGCCAGGGGTGACGATCAGCTTGCCTTCAGCCTCGGGCAGGGCGCGGATCAGCTTGGCTTCCTGAGGCGAGGCGATGACACCATCCGCACCTGCATCCAATGCGCGTGCTGCACGTTCCAACACCAAATCCTGTATATTGCCGGGCTTGATCAAGCTTGCATCCAAATCGTCACGATCCAGAGAGGTCAGGATGGTCACCGCAAGGATTTTCATGTCGCTGCCGCCCTTACCTTCCTGTGCTGCGCGCACGACATGTGGGTCGCCATGAACTGTCAGGAAATCCAGATCGAATTGCGACAGGCCGCGCACAGCAGCCTCGATGGTATTGCCGATGTCAAACAGCTTCATGTCGAGGAAGATTTTCTTGCCAAGCTCACTTTTCAGTTCGTTGGCCAGCGCCAGCCCGCCGCCTGTCAGCATCCCCAGCCCGATTTTGTAGAAGCTGACCGCATCACCCAGCCTCTCGGCGAGGTGCAGACCTTCCAGTGCATTTGGGACATCAAGGGCAAAGATCAGGCGGTCATCAGACATGTGGGGCTCCTTTTTTGCGCGATTGGCTCGTCCTAACCGCAGACCGATACAAACGCAATTGATCACCGTTTCAAACCTGGCGTTGCGCGGCCAAAACAACCTGATTTCGGGTCGATGTGTCATCCTGCCGTCTTGCATTTTTTCGACAGGCTCCCATCTTTATTGCGAGGCCCGAATGGGATGTGCCGCAAGTGTGGGCAACCCAAAAATGGGCGCTTTTAAAGGAGAGTGACATGGACTTGAACAAGTTCACTGAACGGTCGCGTGGCTTTATTCAGGCTGCTCAGACCATCGCGATGCGCGAAAATCACCAGCGTCTGGTGCCAGAGCACATCTTGAAAGCCCTCATGGATGATGAGGAAGGGATGAGCGCTAACCTGATCCGCAAGGCAGGTGGGTCGCCTGATCGTGTGCGCGAAGCCGTCGATACAGCGATCAGCAAGCTGTCGAAAGTGACGGGCGACGCCGCCCAAGTTTATATGGACAACGCGACGGCAAGTGTTCTGGACGAAGCCCAGAAACTGGCCAAAAAGGCTGGTGACAGTTTTGTGCCCGTTGAGCGGCTTTTGACTGCTTTGGCCGTCATCAAATCCAAGGCGCGGGACGCGTTGGATGCGGGGGCTGTGGATGCTAAGAAACTGAACGCGGCGATCAATGATGTGCGTCAGGGGCGCACGGCAGACAGTGCCAGCGCGGAAGACAGCTATGAAGCCCTGTCCAAATATGCGCGCGATCTGACTGAAGCTGCCTCAGAGGGCAAGATTGACCCGATCATCGGTCGAGACGAAGAAATTCGCCGCACGATGCAGGTTCTCAGCCGCCGCACCAAGAACAACCCGGTTTTGATCGGTGAACCCGGCGTGGGTAAGACCGCGATTGCAGAAGGTCTTGCCCTGCGCATCATCAATGGTGATGTGCCGGAAAGCCTGCGCAACAAGAAGCTGTTGGCTTTGGATATGGGGGCCTTGATCGCGGGTGCGAAATACCGTGGTGAGTTCGAGGAACGGTTGAAAGCCGTGCTGAATGAAGTCACAGGTGCAGCAGGCGAAATCATTCTGTTCATCGACGAAATGCACACGCTTGTTGGTGCAGGTAAAGCCGATGGCGCGATGGACGCGGCCAATCTGATCAAGCCCGCTTTGGCGCGCGGTGAATTGCACTGTGTGGGAGCCACCACGCTTGATGAATACCGAAAGTATGTCGAGAAAGATGCGGCTTTGGCCCGCCGGTTCCAGCCAGTGATGGTCGAAGAACCGACGGTCGAAGACACCATCTCGATCCTGCGGGGTATCAAGGAAAAGTACGAGCTACACCATGGTGTGCGTATTTCCGACAGTGCCTTGGTGTCGGCGGCGACGCTGAGCCACCGCTATATCACCGACCGGTTCCTGCCAGATAAAGCGATTGACCTTGTCGATGAAGCCGCCAGCCGCTTGCGGATGGAAGTAGATTCAAAACCCGAAGAGCTTGACGCTCTGGACCGTCAGATCCTGCAAATGCAGATCGAGGCCGAGGCCCTGCGCCTTGAGGATGACAAGGCGTCGAAAGATCGCCTTGAAAAACTTGAGGCCGAGTTGTCCGATCTTCAGGAGAAGTCGGGTTCCATGACTGCCAAGTGGCAGGCTGAACGTGATCAACTGGAAGGGGCGCGTGGCCTCAAGGAACAGTTGGACCGTGCGCGCGCAGAACTTGATGTCGCCAAGCGTGAGGGCAATCTTGCGAAAGCAGGCGAGCTGTCATACGGCGTCATCCCCGAGCTTCAGAAAAAGCTTGAGGATGCAGAAGGCACTGAAGCCGAAATGATGGTTGAAGAGGCCGTGCGCCCGGAACAGATCGCCAGTGTTGTCGAGCGCTGGACAGGTATTCCGACCTCGAAAATTCTGGAAGGTGAGCGTGACAAGCTTCTGCGCATGGAAGACGAATTGCATAAGCGTGTGATTGGTCAATCGTCCGCTGTGACCGCGGTCGCCAACGCCGTGCGCCGTGCGCGCGCTGGGCTGAACGACGAGAACCGCCCGCTTGGGTCGTTCCTGTTCCTTGGCCCAACGGGTGTAGGTAAAACCGAGCTGACCAAGGCCGTAGCCGAATACCTTTTTGACGATGACAACGCGATGGTTCGCGTGGATATGTCCGAATTTATGGAGAAGCACGCGGTCGCCCGTCTGATCGGGGCGCCTCCGGGCTATGTCGGATATGATGAAGGCGGGGTGTTGACCGAAGCCGTGCGGCGGCGGCCCTATCAGGTCGTGCTGTTTGATGAGGTCGAGAAGGCGCATCCGGACGTATTCAACGTGCTGTTGCAAGTGCTGGACGATGGGGTTCTGACCGATGGGCAGGGCCGCAAGGTCGACTTCAAGCAGACGCTGATCATTCTGACGTCTAACCTTGGTGCGCAGGCGCTGAGCCAATTGCCGGACGGCGCAGATGCGTCCGAAGCAAAGCGCGACGTGATGGACGCGGTGCGGGCTCATTTCCGCCCCGAATTCCTGAACCGTCTGGACGAAACGATCATCTTTGATCGCCTGAGCCGTGGGGACATGAGCGGTATCGTTGATATCCAGCTGGAACGTCTAGCCAAGCGCCTTGCACGGCGCAATATCGGCCTTGAGCTTGATGATGGTGCTCGTAAGTGGTTGGCCGACGAAGGTTATGACCCGGTGTTCGGGGCTCGTCCCTTGAAGCGTGTGGTCCAGCGCGCCCTGCAAGATCAGTTGGCAGAAATGCTGCTGGCTGGCGACGTGATGGAGGGCGACACGATCACGGTCAGTGCCGGCGCTGAGGGGCTGATCATTGGGGATAGGGTTTCTAGCTCTAACCAGCACCCACCTCAGGACGCAGTGGTTCACTAACCCCAACACGCGTTGAAAAAAACAGCCCCGCCGGTGTGAACCGACGGGGCTTTTTGCCGTGAGTGGGGAGGGGAGTCCTCACATCTCGGTTGGGATCGATCCAGCTTCTTGTGCCGCAGCGATCTCGTCCGCGTCCAGTGTGCCGCTTGCATCTGCGTCAGCGGCTGAGAATGCTTCAGCAGTCACATCGGGGTACACTGCGACCAGCTCTTCCATCGTGACTTGTCCGTCCTCGTTCGCATCCAAAACGGCATCTTGAGCCATCAGTGCAGTCGAGCCGGCAATCAGAAGGGCAGCAGCAAGAGATGTGGTTTTCATAAGAAATACTCCAAAGATTTGTTATTCGCATCCAACGCTGGATGCAGAGCCATATGGACCACGAAACCGGGATGGAGGCTCGCAGATTGTGAAAAACCACTCTGTTTAGGCGCTAATCTGCAGAAAAACATCAACCGACAGGCGAACTTCCGCAGAGCTCGGAATTGGTGCAGAAAAACGGCAAAACGGCACCTATCTCGCCGGGCGTTTTGAGCGATTCCCAGCCGAGATAATGCCATTTTTTGGACCTGCGCGAATTGGCGCTGATCGCCAATCAAATCACGTGACTGATTCCAATTCCGATTTTCGGAGAATCGTTTGTGCAAGCCGATGGTCTTGCCCTTTCCGTCCCTGATCATGTCGTTACACTCGTCTCGAATCAAAAGGGGATTTCCATGCAATCCATGTTTTGGGCGGTCGAGATATTGGCGCAGGTGCTGATCTTTATGGTCGGCGCGGCTTTGGCAGTGGTCGTCGTGCTGTTTTTTATCGATCGATTTCAAACCCACGATGCGATCCGGCGCAATTACCCGGTGATCGGGCGCTTCCGGACGTTGTTCACCAATTTGGGCGAGTTTTTCCGACAGTACTTCTTTGCGATGGATCGCGAGGAATTGCCGTTCAATCGCGCCCAGCGGGATTGGGTGGAACGGGCGGCCTCGGGTCATGGAAACACGGTCGCGTTCGGGTCGACCCGAAATTTGGGGATCACCGGAACGCCGATATTTGTGAATGCAGCTTTTCCGCCGGTCAGCGATCAATACGCCCAGTCCGTGCCGCTGGTCATTGGACCGACCGCACGACAGCCGTTTGAAGCGAAGTCGATCTTCAACCTGTCCGGAATGAGCTTTGGTGCATTGTCACGTCCCGCGGTCGAGGCGCTGTCGTTGGGTGCAGCCAAGGCAGGCATTTGGATGAACACTGGCGAGGGTGGTTTGTCAAAGTACCATCTGCGCGGTGGCGGCGACATCGTGTTCCAGATCGGCACCGCGAAATATGGGGTGCGTAACACCGAAGGTGACTTGTCTGACGAAAAGCTGCGCGAAATAGCGGCGCATCCCGAAGTAAAGATGTTTGAGTTGAAGTTGGCGCAGGGGGCCAAACCGGGGAAAGGGGGCATTCTGCCAGCCGCCAAAGTCTCGGCCGAGATTGCAGCGATCCGAGGCATTACAGAAGGTGTAGCGTCGATCTCGCCCAACCGGCATTTGGAAATCGACGATTGGGATGATCTGTTGGATGTGATCGAGCACATTCGCGAGGTGACGGGCAAGCCAGTAGGGTTCAAGACCGTCATCGGGTCCATTGACCCGTTTGACGAACTGTTTCAACGGATCGTGGCGCGCGGCAGCGATGACGCGCCCGATTTCATCACTGTTGATGGCGGCGAGGGGGGCACCGGGGC